>NZ_JBHYGF010000112.1:0-58604 GCF_051859145.1 Dyadobacter sp. | reverse complement strand
CCCATTCTCATATCTTGATAAATAAAGCTCGTAAGCCAGCCTGGCGTTTTTAACCGCTGCATTAATGCTGCTGATTTGTTTTAGTTGTCCTTCAATACGTTTTGAGGCCGAACTCTGCCGTGTGTTCAGATCAAGTTTTTGAACATCATAATTTGCCTGGCGTGACCTAACCTTTGACAATATACGTTTCTTCTCTAAGTTACTGTTAGATGCATTGGTTATGTTCCAAGTAACAGCCACACCCAGCAGGTAGTTGGTGGACCCGTTTGCGTAGCCATCTAAAACTCCATTTTCCACAAAGCCATCCTGACTAATACCGCTGCCCCTCAGGGCTAGTCCTCCAAGTGCTGAAAATGATGGTAGCGCCTGGCGGCCAGCGAGCTCAGCCTGGGTCTGGCCATACCTTACAGCATCATCAAGTACTTGCAAGTATGGGTGACCAGGCTCTATCACGCCGCCTTGCATTACAGGAGCCGGGGCCAGGTAAGGCTGATAATATAGCGCCTGGGCTGTGTCCACCTCAGGTGCGAGTTCAATTAGCGCTTGCAGGTCTGAGCTTAATTTTGCTTGCCACGACTCTTGCTCTGCATCCGTCTGCAAATAAGCAGACAAGGCAAGTGAACTGTCCGCTCCCGGCTTTAAGCCTGCCACAGCCAGACTTGCCGATAACTCAAAGATTTGTTTTGTACGTGCTTCATTTTGAAGTGCCCATTGCAAATTGACTTTACTGTTTAACAGCTTCAAAAACAATTGGGTAGATCTGGTTTTAAGCCTAAGCTGTTCAGCGCCGAGCTCGTTTGTCGCCTGATCGATACCCAGATCAGCAGCTTTGATGGAAAGATTTTTGCGGCCAAATTCGAAGAACTTCCAATCTGCTACAACCGATCCGAAGGTATTGAATGCTGCTGACGGCTGGCGTGGTTGCCCTGAGGCCCGGCCATTGATATTAATCACGCCAGGAAGTGGAAAAAATGCACCGCTGCTGCTGGCATAGGTCCCCATCGAATTTTGGAGCTGCAATTGCACATTGGGCATATAGGCATTATTCCGGGTGAGCCTCTTAGTGAATCTGGATTCATCCAGCTGCGCTTGTTTTGAGCTTAATGATGGATAATCGGAAAGGGTCATTTCCCAAATTTTGGTAAGTCCCAAACTGGATTGTGCATGCAAGGACGAGCTGACAAACATCACGAAAATGCTTGACAGACAAAGCTTAAGCCTTATCATATTAAATCTATTAAATTTAAAACTGCGGCATCAACAAGGGTAAAATCTTGTTAGTACCAATAAAAAGTTAGATTTATTATGTAGGCTCAAATCAGAAGATATCTGTTTTTGATGTAGATGGGAATGCCAGTTTTGGCAAGTAAAACTTTAAAGTGATGCGCCAAGGGGCTGTGCACATCTCCCAGGAATCTAGCGAATATCAGCAGAAATGGCAGATACGACAATGTAAAGAACTCAGCCGCCGGCAAGGTAGCCGTATCTGATGTGGTACTAAGGTGCTGATCAGCATAAGCAGAGTTGTTATGAATTCCACAAGGCTCATGCTGGGTCACCGTAGTAGCAACAGGTAAACCTTTATCGATTCTCTGCGTGGTATTCTCTTTGCTTGAGTGATCTAGAAGTGCATCACGCAAAGATTTTTTAATTTGACAGTTGGACAACAAAAACAAAATAAAAAACAAGAAGACCACCGCCCTGACAGGCTTGCGTCCTTGAACTTGATGTTTTATACTGAATTGTTTCACTGTAAAATCAAATATTGCAAGTGGAAGTTATATCAGATCAGGTCTCCCGACCGCTTGCTTTAATATTGTTAACGCAAACGATCGGGTTTTTAGTGAATCAAAAGTCATTTTTTTTTTAAAATGCTCTCGGAAGATTAATCACTAATCAACAGCAGGCTGCTCATCAAACTCTTTGATGTGTTCTCCAATGTCATATACGGCTTTGCCTTCCCCAATTAACGAAGCAATCAATGAGCTGCCAATAGCGCTTCGGTATCCACCCGCGCAGTGTACTGCAATCGGCTTATCATGAGGGATTTCATCAATCCTGCTTTTCAAATCGGCCAGCGGAATCGAAATACTACTACTGAAAATTGGATTCTCAGATACTTCCGAGCTGTTTCTTACATCAACAATGGTGTATTTGTCCTGATGATCCCTAAAATCTTCCAGGTCCAAAGGCTGAATAGTTTGCTTCCCACCGTTTAATACAAAAGCTTCCTTGATCTTGGCTTCATATCCGATGGATGCTGTGCGCTTAATAAGCTCTTTTAAAGTTTCTAAATTCTGGGCAGCAAGGTAAAACTGCTCCGAAGGATCAATCATGCTCCCCAGCCAGGTTTCGAACTTGGCTCCGTCCATAATATTAATGGATCCGGCCAGATGCCCGTTTTTAAAATCCTGTTGGTCGCGGCTATCTACAACCCATAGATCAGGATCTAATTGCTCAACCTTACTTTGCCCGAATGATGAAGCCAGCTTTACTTTACCAATACTGTCCCCAAATGCTGGTGCACCTTTTTTATTCAGATCGACATCAAAAGGAAAATAGCCTGGAATAAAGGGCTGATCAGAGCTTAATTGTTGTACAAAGGCTTCCTGACTCATGGGTTGCAGGGACCAGTTCTCTCTCTTTTGCTCTCCCATGCTGCTGCTGGCAGCATCACTCAGCGCTTTTCCGCATAAAGTGCCCGCTCCATGCGCCGGATAGAGGATCACATCATCAGGTAATGGAAGTAGTTTTTTGCGAAGTGAATCATACATTTTAGCTGCCAGTCTGTTGCGCTGCGCGTCCATGTCTTTGCCAGTTCCTCTCAAATCCGGACGGCCACAATCGCCAATGAACAGCGTATCCCCACTGAACAAATATTTAGGTTTGCCATCATGTTCTAAAAGAACGGATATGCTGTCATCCGAATGGCCTGGTGTGTTAATAGCTTTCAATATGATTTTGCCAAAAGCTAATGTGTCTCCTTCGTCAAAAGGCGTCAAAGTGTAAGCAGCGTCAATTTTTCGGCTCGCATAAATGGCAGCACCAGTGGTCTGGGCAATTTCCAGATGACTGCTGACGAAGTCGGCATGTGAATGCGTTTCTATTACAGCGATAATCTGGGCTTGATGCTCTTTTGCAAACGCATAATAAGGCTCTGGATTCCGGGCCGGATCGATTAATACCATTTTTGATTCGCATTCACTTAGGATGGCATAACTGTAATGTGCCAAGTATTTATCTTCGAATTGTCGTATTTTCATAACAAAATCTTTTTTAATTCAACTCTTTACTGAAACTAATGAGGTAATTGATCCCTAAACCGGCCATACACCCAGGTTCCTGCCACTGCGCTAATTAGCGTGACGATTACAACAGTTGCCCCCATACCAATCTGTGCAAACAAAGGCCCCGGACAAGCGCCGGTCAAAGCCCAGCCCAGCCCAAATAATAGGCCTCCATAAATTTGGCCTTTATTGAACTTCTTATCGGTGAAGATGATAGCTTCCCCTGAAATGGTTTTGATCCGGTACCGTTTGATAAGCCACACTGAAATCATTCCGACCAGTACGGCGCTTCCAATAATGCCGTACATATGAAACGATTGCAGCCTGAACATTTCCTGGATCCTAAACCAGCTGATCACTTCTGCTTTCACAAATAGTACGCCAAAAAGTAATCCAACCACAAGGTATTTTAAGTTATAATACCATTTATGTTGTTTTTGGCTTTCATTGATACATATTGAATCCGTTGTACGGATGTCATGCTCACTTTGTGAGCTGTGAGCTATTGATAAATTTGCCATTCTCTTTTACTGTTTTACTTTAATGAAATCCGCAAAAAGGAAATCCTGATTTGTTTGAAAAGGGGTAATATGCCCCGCATAAAAATGTGTATTTACGGCAAACGAATCTTTAAAGACATCGGCAAGTGCAGTCATATCGTACTGACTCACCGGCAATCCACTGCATTTCTGAGGGCCGGACAAAGAAAAAGTGCCCAAAATCATATGCCCTTTTGCGACCGCGTTTTCAGCGATGCGCTTATATTGGGCTTTCTGCTCAGCAGTGATCAGGAAGTGAAACACCGCCCTGTCGTGCCAGATTGCGTATTGTCTTTCCGGTGTAAAATCCAGTATGTCGACCACCAGCCAGGTAACCTGCTCAGACTTTGCTCCAAGCCTTTTTTGGGCTTTCTCTATCGCCTTGGCTGAAATATCCAAAACTGTTATATCCGAGTAACCTTCCAGCAATAAATAATCTACAAGCAGGCTGTCGCCGCCACCAATGTCAATGATTGCACTATCTTTCGCGGTATTTGTATCCTGAATCAGGGCCAATGAATGCGCTGGCTTCTGTTCTGTCCAGCTTAACTGCTCTGGTGAGCTGGTACCATAAATATTTTCCCAATGTGCTTTTAAGTTATCTTTCATCTGCTTACATCATTAATATGAAAGGCAATATCCAGTTTGCCATTACAAATCCGCCAATCATAAAACATACTGTTGCAACCAGCGAGGGCCATTGCAGGGTAGCAAGTCCCATAATCGCGTGACCGCTCGTGCAGCCACCCGCGTAGCGCGCACCAAACCCTACCAGAAACCCACCACCAACCATCATGATAAAACCGGGCAGCGTCAAAAGTTTATTCCAACTTACCAGCTCAACAGGCACGAGCGATGAAAAATCAGTAACACCATAAATGCTCAGCTCTTTTACCAATGATGGGTTCAGCTGGACTGGCGCGGTGTTGGCCAGAAATGTCACCGCTATCATCCCTCCCAAAAAGATACCCAGCACAAAAAACATATTCCACAACTCCTTTTTCCAATCGTATTGAAAAAACGGGATTTTAGCCGGAACGCACATGGCGCAAACATGCCGGAGCGATGATGAAATCCCAAAGGACTTATTACCCAGTATTAAAAGTGCAGGCACTGTTAGCCCGATCAGCGGCCCGGCCACATACCATGGCCAGGGCTGTTTTATTATTTCCAGCATAATAGTTTAAAGGTGTTTTTTTATTGAATTTTTTGTCTGAGCTTATCCCAGGCCCCGCCGTTATAAACCTGGACCCCGGCCATTTTTAATATCCCTTCTGCCAGCCCACTGCGCGTGCCGCTACGACAACAGGTAATGACAGGCTTTCCATATTTTTTCAAAAATGATGCTTTGTCGCTTATCTTATCAAGCGGAATATTAATGCTCTCATCAATATGGCCCGATGCGAATTCCTCAGGGCTACGCACGTCAACGATCAGTGCCCCGTGCCCGACAAGGCCTTTCAAGTCTGTTTTATTATTTCCGAAAAACAATGACATAATTCCCATGATCTTATCTTACAATAGTGTACTTGGACAAACATAATTGCTTACTTCAAGCTTGCCTGAATCCTTAATTGCCTTAAAACCTCCCCTGACATCGATCAGATTGTCATATCCCCGTGCTTTGAGTACTGAATTAAAGATCATCGACCGGTAACCGCCGGCGCAGTGTACGAAGTACGTTTTGTTTTTATCGATCTGCGCCAGGTGATCATTGATATAATCCAGGGGGATATTTTCTGCATCCAACATATGCTCAGAGAGGAACTCACTTGCCTTACGTACGTCCAGCACGCCGATGGCAGGGTCAATTTTCAAGCGCTGACTCATCTGGTCAGCGGTTACTGACTGGATCTGGCTGGTTTCTTTACCGGCTTTGACCCAGGCATCGATCCCGCCTTTTAAATATCCGATCGTATGGTCATAGCCCACACGCGCAAGACGGGTCACCACTTCTTCTTCCCTACCCTGCTCAGTAATAATCAATATGCTTTGTTTGATGTCGGGAATAAGCGCTCCAACCCAGGGAGCAAAGCCGCCATTTATCCCGATGTTGATCGAGTTAGGCACGAACCCTTTTGCAAAGATTTCTGCATCCCGGGTATCAAGGACGACCGCGCCAGTTTGGTTTGCCACCGCCTCAAAAGCCGCCGCATCCAAAGCCTGGGCTCCCCTTTCAAGAACCCTGTCAATGCTTTCGTAGCCATTGACATTCATCAAAACGTTCTCGGGAAAATAAGCAGGGGGTGGCATCAGGCCACCCGTAACTTCTTCGACAAATTCTTCCCTGGTCATATCCGGTCTGAGGGCATAGTTGGAGGTTTTCTGGCTACCCAATGTATCGGTTGTTTCCTTGCTCATGTTTTTACCGCACGCACTTCCTGCGCCGTGGGCCGGATAGACAATAATATCATCAGCAAGCGGCATAATCTTATTTCGCAAGGAATCAAACAGATGCTCTGCCAGCTTTTCTTGTGTCAGTCCGGCGGATACCTTTTGTGCCAGATCAGGACGCCCAACATCACCAATGAACAGGGTATCCCCTGTAAAAATGCCAACCTGTTTTCCCTGCTGATCACTTAAAAGATAACAGGTGCTTTCCATGGTGTGCCCTGGCGTATGCAATACTGTAAGCGACACATCGCCCACTTTCAGAACCTGGCCGTCCACGGCTACAAGAGCATCAAAGCCGGGTTTAGCGGTCGGACCAAAAACGATTTGCGCACCTGTTTTTTCAGCCAGGTCAATATGGCCTGATACAAAATCCGCATGAAAATGCGTTTCCAGGACAAATTTTATTTTTGCCCCATTTTGTTCTGCACGGTTGATATAGGGCTCAACTTCACGCAGTGGGTCGATTACGACAGCTTCCCCATTGCTTTCGATATAATAGGCTCCTTGCGAGAGGCAGCCGGTATAAATTTGCTCAATTTCCATAGTGATGGTCTTTTGATTTTTCAAACCTTTTTGAATTAACTATACAAATTTCAGGATGTTTAGCTGGCCGGTCAGTGACAAGAGTCACATTGCGGGGAAAAAATGAAAATCATTTCACCTGCTTGGCCAGTAATTGAAAATTTATTTGAGATGTATCAGCTCGGAGGATATAATGTAAATCCCCATCACCAGCACAAACCAGCCAAACCCTTTCTTCAAAGAAGTAGCATTAACCCTTTTGGCTAGGATGCCCCCGATTAAAATCCCTGCCATGGCAATACCAGTAATTTTCAGTAGAAAAGCCCAGTCAATCACAAAATGTCCTATATCCCCTGCAAAACCAATCAGCGAATTAAGCGCGATAATCAGAAGCGAAGTGCCCACAGCTTCCTTCATAGGCATACCCAGGATCAATACCAAGGTCGGTATCAGCAAAAACCCGCCGCCTGCTCCCAGAAAGCCCGTAGTAAGTCCAATACCGATGCCACTTAAAAGCATCCGGGCAATATTACCTTTTAAGTCGCACTCCAAACACCCCGGTTTTCGCTCCTTGCTCTTGATCATGCCTACCGATGCCGCCACCATCAGCACAGCAAAGAGTACCATCGTCAGTAAAGGTTCGGTGATCTGAAAGGCTCCAATGCTAAAAAGATCATGGGGCACCAAGGGAATTAAAAACTTACGCGTCAGGAAAACCGTTGTGATCGATGTGCTTCCGAACAGCAGTGCAGTTTTGATTTTGACTGCGCCTTTACGGTAATTGCTATATGCCCCGACAAGACTGGTTGATCCGACAATGAACAGCGAGTACGATGTTGATACCAAAGGACTAATACCGAACATATAGACCAGGACAGGGACAGTCAAAATGGAGCCGCCCCCGCCGATCATACCCAATGAGATACCAATAAATACAGACGCTATGTAGGCGATGATTTCCATTTTTTTGCATTGTTTATGCTGCAAAAATCAGAAGTGTCAAGCGCCGGGAAAGTGATAAAGGTCACATATGGGAAATAATATTTGTTATGTCCCCAAGCTTTTAGAAACAAACATCTCGGAACCTTTTAGTTCGCATTTTTTTTATGACTTTATGCCCCGCTTAATCATTTAGCTAGTTATGAGTGAAGATATTTCCTACTTTCTCGACACCGTTTTCCCGGATTTCGAACCTGAATTAAAACAGCACCTGATCCGGGAATGCAGCCTGAAAACGATTCCAGCCGGAGAAGTAATCATGCGGGCCGGACAGTACATTAAACATACCTTGCTTATTGGAAGCGGGAGAGTGAAACTTTACCGTCAGGGTGATGATGGGCAGGAAGCCTTTATCTATGATCTGGAACCGGGAAGCGCATGCGCCTTGTCCATGATCTGTAATACCAAACAAGAGGCTAGTGAGATCATGGCCAAAGCCCTGGAAGATACCGTTGCAATTCTGATCCCGATCCAGTTAATGGACGAGCTGATGCAAAAATATAAAACCTGGTACTACTTTGTCATCGCCAACTACCGGGCCCGCTTTGAAGAGCTGCTGGTGGTATTTGACAATGTAGTATTTAAGGGCATGGATGAAAGGCTGGAATTTTACCTAAAAAATCGGTTTAGCACTACTAAGACCAGTCAGATTTTAATTACCCATCATCAGATTGCCAATGATCTCAATACTTCTCGGGAAGTCATATCAAGATTGTTAAAAAAAATGGAACAGGATCAAAAAATCAGACTTCAAAGAAATAGTATAGAATGGGTTACCCGGATGTAATTTACTTGATCTCCCAACTCTGATTTATTGAGACACTTCCAGCTAACATGCAATATTTCGGTAGGTTTGTAATTACCTTTTAACCTCGAATTACTCTGAGAAGAATAGCTACAACCGCTATCACAAGCAAATAATGAAAGATGTTGCCCATCCCAAAGCCGTCAAATCCAAGATACCCGATCAGCCAAAGGATTATTAATATCAGGGCGAGCGTTGATAGTATGTTTCCAATAATATCTTTCAAAAGTATTGACAGTTAAATAAAACGGCAGTCTGAGACAGCCATCTGTATTAAAATTAGCGAGATACGCAGTGCTGTTGTTGGGACCAAAATAAACACCTATTTGCCGACCGCTTTTCCCTGACAAGATATCTCTGTGATCATCGGCAATTTTGGGTAATTCTTATAAAAGGGTAAAAAGCTTGAATTAAAATCAATCTTCAACCATTTTGTATAATACCTATGCCGACATTATACACTCTGTAATAGATATGCAATCAGCAGAATGCTAATCAGGAAAATAACCCCAGTCAACACTGTGGTAAGTACTGTAGTGGGTTTGTACTCTCCGGTTTCAAGCTGCCTTTCAGTCCTGCGGTATTGTAAGAAAGCAAACAGGATGGAAAGCGTACCTAGGGCGACCAGAATAATTCCGATTATCGATGAATAGCCATGAGAGGGCGCAGTTACTTTCGTATGCAATACAAAACCAATCTGTTTAACGAAAAGCGAAAATTTTACTACCACAAAGCCAAACGCCATGATGCCGATGCCAGTTCTAACCCAAGCCAGATAAGTCCGCTCGTTGGCAAGGTGGTCATTGGGCTTAAATGGTGATAGATTATCTTTTTCTTTATCGGTGTTCATCTACGAGATTTCTTAGGGATTAATAAGTATTATTATGTGCCTCATAAGTCCATACAACTTCCGAATATAGATCAGATAATTTATCAATCAATGGGTTGGCTCTTTCATAGTATTGCTGCTCACTAATACTGCCCTGATTGTATTGCACCAGTAAATTATCCAGTTCCTTTTTAATCTGGGATTTAGACATCTTCCTTTTCTGCTTTGCTCGCAGTCTACGTTTATTTCTGCTCTTGTTTGAAGTAAGGACAGTAGAAAGATAATGAACCCAAAAACACACTACACCCAAAATAAGCAGGCATAATAGATCTAGTAGTATCATGGTAATGACAAGTTAGAGATCCAAGTAACTTCAAATTTCCGTCGCTCTAATTCATGGCAACCTGCGCCCCATCTTTCATATCATTTCGTGGATTGACAATGATTTGGTCCCCATCTCTGAGCGCGCCAAAAACTTCTGTCATCTCATCCGATTGCATGCCTTTACGGACTTCAACAAACTGGGCTTTTCCCTGATTAACCTTAATCACATACTGCCCTTCTGTCGATGTGACGACCGCTTCTGCTGGCACGGTAAGAGCACCCTGCGTACCTTCCGGAGTGAAGACAACTTCGGCGAACATACCAGGCTTGATTTCCCCCTTGGCATTTGCCACATCTATTTCAATAGTCTCTGAGCGGAATTTTTGGTTCATATTTCCTGAACGGCGGCTGACCTTACCCTTGAATTGCTCGCCAGGCATTGCATTAACTGTGAAACTGACCTGTTTTCCTTGCTTTAATCCAACGCTATATGTCTCAGGCACATCTACGACCAACCTAAGCCGGTTTTGCTGCTGGAGCATCAGCATCGGCCCTTGCAGGCGCACTCCGGAGCCAACCAACGCACCAGGGTGAACATTCCTTTCCGTAATGACGCCATCGAAGGGCGCGCGCACTGTAAGATAAGATTTGATCTTGGTAAGCGCATTAAAGTTAGCCTGCTCCCCCATCGCCGCTGCACTATCTGCCATCATCTTGGCATTGGCGCTTTCCAGGTCCAGCGCTGACACAGAGCCACGGATGCCAGCACTGGCTTTTAGCCTTTTGTAATGCTCGTGACTAGCCACCAGCATGGCTTTTGCTTTTAGGTAATTCGAGCGGGCTGCTACCAACTGCTCTTCGGTTTCAGGAGCCTCCAAGACCATCAACACCTGCCCTTTGCGGACATTGCTTCCACGGTCTACAAGCACTTTTTCTACGAACCCGTCCGCCTTTGGGTAGATGCTCACTTCCTGAAAAGCCATGAATTCGCCAGGCAGCTGAACATGCTGGCCCACTTTCGCAGAGCTCACCATCCCAAGCTTTACAGCTGGCTTGGTTACGCTTTTTTTCTGTGTTTTGGTTTCGGCAGACTCTGAGGACGAGCAAGCGCTGAACACGGTCAGCCCAATTGTAAGAGCGAGACAATTATATGTTATGATTTTCATAAGTAGGTTGTTCTGAATGGCCATTGACATGTAAATCTGGGGCGCTAGCCTGCGCGTTTTCAACGGGTAAAAGGGATGGATCTTTATAAGCTGTTTTATTTTGCAAAAACACATATACCTGGGGTACGATGTAAAGTGCCGCCAGCGTCGAAGCAATCAATCCGCCGATCACCGCGCGGCCAAGCGGGGCAACCTGCTCTCCGGCTTCCCCGGTTCCCAATGCCATCGGCACCATACCGGCCACCATCGCAAAGCTGGTCATGAGCACTGGCCGGAGACGCGCGCCTGCACTTTCTAACGCAGCGCGGCGCACGTCGCGGTACTCCCATCGCAGCCGCTCGGCATTCGTTACGATCAGGATCGCATTGGCAACGGAAATACCCGTTGACATAATGATACCCATGTAAGATTGCAGGTTTAGCGTACTGCCAGTCAATAGCAGAAATGCAATTGAGCCCACGATTACGGCTGGCACTGTTGAAAGGATCACCAGCGACAACTTAAATGACTGATAGTTGGCAGCCAAAAGCAAAAAGATCACCACAATTGCAATGCCCAGTCCAAGTTGCAAGCTGTCCAAAGTTTCTGTTAATAGCGATGACATCCCTTTCACTTCTGTTACCAGGCCTTTTGGTGCCGCTCCCAACCCTGCGATTACCTTTTCAACTGATCGGGTGGCACTACCCAGATCCTGGTGATGGATGTTGGCTGAAACGGTTACAAAGCGCCGCGGCCCTATCCGTGCGTATTCTCCTGGAAGTGTATCGACCGAGAAGGTAGCTACATCGGCAAGCACTGGTCTGGGCTGACCTGCTACCAGCGGAATTTCCTGTAACTGAGCCATGTTTCGCATCGCAAATTCAGGGATCTGGACCTGCACCTGATAGGTATATGCAGCCTTTTGATCGAGCCATTGATTCTTTTCCGTATAACGGCTGGACGATGTTGAAGCGGTGATGGATCTCGCAGTTTGCTGTAAGCTCAGTCCCATAGTTGCCAGTTTCTGTCGGTCGAGCTTTATGTTGATGACTGGAAATTTAAGTGGCTGAATGATCCGCACATCCCGTAAATGGTCTTGCTCCGACAAGCCCTTGACCAGCTTATTAGCATAGCCTTCAATTTCTTTCATATCCCTTCCGGCAACCTGCACCTCGATGGGCGTGAAAGCCCCGCCGCTCATAAGTTTTTCGGTTAGATCGGCGGGTTCGAATGATAAGGTAATCTCTGGCATCCGCTCGGCTACGGCCATTCGGATCCTTTCTTTCAAATCCTGCATATTGGTTTTGTATTCGGGATCAAGGCCTACCTTGATCACCGCGTCATTGGGGCCACTCGTGCTTACATACAAATTTGTGGTCGCATAGTTGGTTGGCACAACGCCAACGTAAGCCGATGAAATTGCCAGGTGGTCATCAGAGGCTTCATTGACCAATGCCAACAATTCACTCACTTTTTCCTCGGTCCGTTCAAGCCTTGTTCCGTCAGGCGTTTTCATGCGGATCACCATTTGACCGGAATTGAGCTGCGGTAGCATGTCTTTTCCAATCCAGACGAATCCTGCTGCCGCCAGTGCAAAAATGAGCACCAGATAAAGCCCAACAACCAGTTTGTTGCTTTTAACAAAACGCTCGTTCTGTCGCATGAAACCGCCTCGAATCCTATCAAAGAATGTAACCTTAGGCTCAGCACCAGCGGATTTCTCATACACATGCTCTTTAAGCATCCAGTTAGCAAGGATCGGCACCAGGCTCTGAGCCAGGAAATAGGATACCGTCATGGCAAAACCAATTGATAGCGACAGCGGCAAGAACATCGCCCTGGGAACGCCCGACATAATAAAAGAAGGTGCAAAAACAGCAATGATACAAAGCAGGATCAGCAGCAGTGGTAGCGCGACTTCCTTACAGGCATCGTAAATAGCCTGCTTCTGGGGCTTGCCCATTTCAATATGCTGATGGATGTTTTCAATGGTCACCGTGGCCTGGTCCACCAAAACGCCGATGGCTAGTGCCAAACCCGACAAAGTCATGATGTTGATCGTTTGACCTGCAAGGCTTAGCATCAGCACAGCGGCGACGATAGAGACAGGGATCGTAATGATTACAATCAGCGAAGAGCGCCAGTCGCCCAGAAATAGCAGCACCATCAGGCCGGTAAGGATAGCTCCTAGCCCTCCCTCAAAAAGCAGGCTCTTTACTGAATTGATTACAAAAACAGATTGGTCAAATTCGTAGTTAACTTCAATGTCGTCGGGCAGCAGACTGCGCATTTCGGGAAGCCTGGCTTTTAATGCTGTCACCACATCCCAAGTGGATGCGTCAGCGGTTTTCACGACAGGGATGTAAGAGGAGCGGCTGCCATTGACCAGCGCGTAGCCTGCCGTTACATCCGACGCATCGGCCACATTTCCCAAATCACGAAGGAATACAGTCCGGTGACCGTCTGTGGTAACCGGGATCTGGCCAAAATCTGATACCTGGTCTTCCAGCGAGTTCAGCGTGGTGATATAAGAGGTATTTCCAATCCGGATGTTTCCAGAAGGGGTCATAGCGTTGTTGGCAGCAAGGGCTTCCACTACTTCGTCAGGCGAAATGTTTAGGCTGCGGATTTTCTGCGGGTCAAGATTGATAACGATCGTGCGAGAGTTGGTACCGATCGGTGGCGGCGCAGTAAGTCCGGGAACAGTTGAAAATAGTGGCCTTATCCGGGTAACGGCCAGTTCATGGATTTCTTTGAGCGAGCGTGTCTTGCTGCTGAAAACCAAGTCACCGATCGGCACCGAAGAAGCATCGTAACGAACCACCTGCGGCGGCAATGCGCCGGGTGGAAAGAACTTCATCGCCCGGTTGACCTGGATAGCGACTTCGGCCGCAGCCTGGGCCATGTCGCTGCCTTCATAGAAGGCTAGCTTGACAACAGTAAGACCCTGAACGCTTTTGCTGGAAATTTCTTTGATACCACCAATGTACAGGAACTGGTCCTGCATGCGGGTAGCAAAGAAACCTTCCATCTGCGCGGGAGACATACCCCCATAGGGCTCGATCACATAGATCACCGGTGAGTTAAGCCGTGGAAAAATATCGATCGGTATCCGGCTAGCCGACATAACCGAGAAAACAACGAGCCCCGCAATGAGTACCATGACTGATATAGGGCGTTTTAATGAGGCTGATAGCATATTTATACTGGGTTATGGCCGCCTGAAAAGATCAAAAAATGGTTCAAAATCACTGGTAGCATAGGCCTTTTCCAGTCTGACGGCAACCGCCCGCCGCTGCACGTCGATCACCTGCCGCTCTACCCTGGTGAGAAGCTGCAAAGCATCGGTGATGCCCAGGATATTTTCAATCCCATTATTATAAAGGGACATGCGCTGCTGGTAGGCAAGGGTAGCTGATCTTACCGTGACAGGAAGCTCGCGCAAGGAAAGCCGGATGGAGGACATCACAGAGTCTGCCATCGTCAATGTGTTTTGCAGCTGCACCTGCTCGACAGTCAAGAGGCTCGCCGCTTCGCGGACACGCCACTGCTGCTGGATAGCGCGCGTCTTGACCCTTTTGAAATCAATAAGATTGACAGTGGCTGCGAGTCCCACTAAAAAATTAGTACGGCTATATCCAAAGCCCTGGCCGATTGGGCCGAAATTATTGTCAATATCAAGGCTGGTTCCTCTTGCTGAGACGGCAGTAAGCAACGTGACCCTGGGCAGGGCCGATTTACGGATCATGTCTATCTCCGCATTCTGGCGTGTAAGCAGGTTATTTTGGTACCTGAGCAGTGGATGCGATGTCAGCACGGTGCTGGGTGCAGGTTCACCCAGCAGCAAAGCGGCGTTAAAGGTGGTATCAATTTCCAGTTCGTTGACTTGCCTGCCAGTTAAAGTAGCCAGCTGCACATTGGCCCTACGATACTCTTCCTGCATCTGGTAGTAGCTCAGCTTGGCGCGTGATAGCTCGACAGAAGCCAGTGAAGAATCCAGTCCCGGCCGGATGCCGTTTTGGACAAGGTTATTGATAATACGCCTGACCGTATCAACCCTGGCCAGGTTCTGCTGCTCGATTTTGAGGTTTTGCCTGAGCCATACCAAATCCAGATAGGTTTTAATAACGACCTGGCGAAGTCCAAACTGCTCACGTTCCAGTCCCGACTCGCCTACTGCGATGTCGGCATTGGCCAGTTTATTTTCAGCCCCAAAGCGGCCAAAGTTATAGATTTCCCAGTCAGCAGAAGCCAGCGCGATATTGCCCGAAGCAAGGTCCGATGCGTTTTCCGGCCTTCGTCCACCAGACGTAGGTACGATAAGGCCCATCGAAAAGTACGAGCCGGAAAGCCCGTTGGCGGTACCCAGATTAACCTGGTCATGCAACTTGACATTAGGCAGCCGGTTATCGCGTAGCACCTGCAAGTTGGCACGGAAGGCTTCCAGGGCTGACCTTTGCGCGGCAAGCGTAGGATAATGGTTAATGGTGGCTTCGACGGCCCCTTGCAAACTCAGGGTTTGCCCCAGTGCAGGTGGATGCCGGTAAAAGATCAGGATTAGAAAAAAGGTTAGGAATAGACAGCGGTTCATAGATTTAATATCGTGCAGCACCTTCTTTGGCACTAGGGGTACATCTTACTGTTTCAAATTAAATGGGCACCTGGTTAGAGGGTGGTGAGAAGGTTATTAGAATTTGGTGAGAAGGGGTAGTTTTTAATGATATTCTAATCTCGATTCATAATTTTACCCAATCAAATAGCCAGAAAATACCAGCATGAATGTCTTAGTTGTTGAAGATGACCTGGAACTTACGCAGTTCATTCAGAAAGGGTTACAATCAGAAGGTGCGACCGTTGCGGTGGCATTCGACGGGGTGATCGGAAGAAGCATGGTCAATGAAAACAAATTTGATGTTGTTGTTCTCGATGTTAATCTGCCTGGTCTGAACGGCTATGACCTTTGTAGGTTCATCAAGCAAAACTGGCCGGCCGTGCCAGTGATCATGCTTACCGCGCTGGGAAGCCTTGATAACAAAGTACTGGGTTTTGAAGCAGGCGCTGACGATTATCTGGCAAAGCCTTTTGCATTCAAAGAGCTGCTTTTCCGTTTGAAAGCCCTAGCAAGACGCCACCCTTCCCGCGCTCCCAGGCCTAAGCGGCTGCAACTACTTGACCTGGAAGTAGAAACCGATTCACATCGGGTATGGCGCGCCGGTGAAAGGGTCGAGTTGACTGCCAGGGAATATGCGTTATTGGAATACTTTATGCTCAACCAGGGCAAGGTCATCAACCGGGTAGACCTACTCGAAAATGTCTGGGATGTGCATTTTAATACCAATACCAATGTGGTTGATGTGTATGTCAATTATTTGCGCCGTAAGATCGACAAGTCTGAACCGCGGCTGCTGCATACCGTATTTGGGGTTGGCTACCTGATGGGTCCTGAGCCATGAGCATCAAGCAACGTATTACGATTGTTTTTGGCCTGCTGGTGGCGGCGCTACTGCTAGTCTTTTCAATCTTTATTTACCAGGCGTATGAATCCTACCGGCAGTCACTGATGCATAGCCGGTTGCAACGAAGGGCACTGGCCGGACAGCTCTATTTTGAAAACAGGCTTGAATTTCACCGTTCCAGCTACCTGACCCTTCCCGACCAACATGAATTTTTGCTAGATAGTAGCAACAAAATTATCTATCAATCTTCGGGAACAAGTGATTATAAGCTTACACCAAAATTGCTTAGAGAAGCCCGGCAGCAGGAAGTTTATTTCAATTATAAGTCCCGGCCTTTGAAAAGACTAAAAGAAGGTATTGCCTTGTCTTTTAATGTGGACGGTAAGCGTTACGTCTCGGTTGTCACGGCACATGATCTTACCGGGATACAGGCAAGTGAGAGCCTTTTTTTTATTCTGGCCAGCGGCAATGTTATTTTGCTGGTAATTGTCGCTTTTGCTGGTTTTTTCTTTGCGCGCCGCGCAATGCTGCCCTTCGATGAGCTAATCGCTCAGATGGATCCAGCCGCAGTGAGCGACTTTTCATTCCGGTTGCAGGGCCGCAAAGGCACCGATGAAGCGGCCTATCTTGCAAACTCCTTTAACGAGCTGCTAAGCCGGTTACAGGGTCTGGCCATCAGCCAGGAGCACTTTGTTTCCTATGCATCCCATGAGATCCGCACGCCATTGACTGTGGTAAAGGGGATTTTGGAAACCTCGCTCGCCTATGACAAGCAGCTGGTTGACGTCCAGCAAAGCATGGAAAAGGCTTTGATCAGATTGGAAGGCGCTATCGAGCTTGCCAATTCGCTGCTACACCTTGCAGAAGTGGAAGGTTTGCAGTCGGCCAGGGTCCGCGAAGACATTAACATCGTAGACACGGTGCTGGATACTATCACATACTTTGGTGAGAAGCGCCCAGACCAGCAAATTGACCTCGTTCTGACAGATACCTTTACCCAGCAAAGTTCTCATCTAAGGATTTTAGGGAATGCGACGCTACTGCGTACCGTTCTGACCAATATCCTGGATAACGCAAGTAAATACTCCGGGCAAGAGCCAGTCGAGCTAAAAGTAGACCTGGAACCTTCATGGGTAACAATCACCGTCACTGATCTGGGCATCGGTATCCCGGGCGCTGAGCTCGATGATGTGTTTTTACCTATGATGCGGGCTGGTAATGTGGGAAATGTGCCGGGCTTTGGTTTAGGGCTCACCATTGCAAAGAAGATTATCGACATACACAAAGGGCACCTTAGTGTAAAATCCATGAAAGACAAGGGCACTGCCGTTTCCATTCGGTTACCAGCCCTACCGCTAGCAGATTAGCGCGCTGCTTGCCTGCTAATATATCTTTAAAATAAGCTTTTAACTCTGATTTGCGTCGACAATAATGGCGCATTGTACCCTCTTGTCCCAGTTAATAGGAATGACTGAAACTTTACTGATTGTCAAAACGCCATTTGAAAAATCGCTCGCTCAGCGTATTAAGTATGCTTGCTCTATTCTCGAAATAGTAAACGCATCCCAAATCTACGTGCCAAAGCGCGAGATGGATGCTACGGATGGATTACAAAAGGCGCTTGAAGCCTACTCACGAGTTAATACCCAATATTTTAAGGTGTTTGAAAAATATTTCAAGGCAGCTGCCGAGCGAAAATCGCTTATCAAAGGTGCAGGCCAAAGTGTTAAGCGAACTGCGCAGTGGATAAACCAGTGTGTAATCAGTGACCTTACAATCGATAGTGCCCAGCGCAAACAAATTAGTGCCCTTTACCGTAAAATCTACGCACAAAATCGGCTGAATGCACCTCATGATTTTTCCAGGCCATCCCACAATCAGGACATGCAAGATTACTTTGACAGTAATCAAGTGATACTGGATGTTTTCAAAGAGATGGTTGCTCAGCTTGATACGTATATATTTTCGGGGAAAAATCAGCAGTTTTCACTCCCCCATTGTTACCTGCTGATTTCTGAAATGGAAATGTTTAAAGCAGAGATAATCCTGCTTGCCAGCAAACTGCATGTACTCAACACTGAAAGGCTTGAAATTTTTGATCGGATTGCAGCGCGGTGCGAGGCTATTTGCAATAGAAGCCGGTTTATTTTCGGCGCAAGCTCGCCCACTTTCAAGCTTATAAAAAGGCGTAGGTTGTCAGTCAGATAGTGTGCTGCTTACCACTAGGCGTAACACACCATTTTCGCTTTTTAACTTCCAGGCCGATACAAGCTAAATCCAACTCTTTCACAATGTTGTATTGTTATGGTTTCATGCTGGCTACAATTGATGCGCATCCAAAGAGAAAAATTAGTTTAATAAAAATGGCAAATCTGTGACAATTCTTTTGAATAAGCTTACTAATAGTTAAAACAGCATTGAAGACGCAGCATCTATGTCCCTTGAAAAAGATTTTATCAGAACCGTTCAGGATCATACCGGTATTATTAACGGTATCTGCAAGACATATTTTCCCAAATCTGATGATTTTAAAGATGCCAGGCAAGATGTGGTTTTACAGCTGTGGCGTTCCTTTTCAACGTTTCGAGGAGAGTCAAAGATCAGTACCTGGATTTATAAGGTTGCTCTTAATACCATTTTAGCCAAGAGGAAAAAGGCTCACACCTGGATGCAAATGAACCATTATCACAACTGCATCTTGATCATATTTCTTCCGGCGCTGACTTGACGGGAGATTTTACCCAGGAATTTTTCTGGTTGGTTAGTACTCTCGGTGATTGTGACAGGGCTATTATCATTCTTTCGGTCGAAGGATATTCCAATAAGGAAATTGCTGGCATACTTGATCTAACTGCAACTAATGTAAGCACAAGGTTGAACCGCGTAAAACAAAAACTTAAAGACCGTTATCACAATGAACAACAGTAGGTTAAAACGTGCTTGGGAGCAACAAAAGATAGATTTTCAAGATCAGCTCATTTCAGAAGAAGAAATTCTGTGTGCAATACTCCCAGATCTTAGCAAACAACAAAACGTTCGAGGGCTTCTTTATAACGCATCGTTTTTTCTATTCTTGCTCATCTTTTGTCAAACCTGCTGATGTTAAGTTACATAATCTGGGATGCTGACCCCGAAGTATTCTCTTGGGCAAGTGTACCGCGTTGGTATGGTGTTTTCTGGGCAATTGGCATCTCCCTGAGCATCTTGGTTGCAGGCCGTATCTTCAAAATTGAGAAGCGTCCACGTACCGAAATCGATGAACTTACCCTGTTTTTAATTATCGGAACCTTGGTTGGCGCTCGGTTAGGACATATTTTATTTTATGAGCCCTTATATTACTGGCAGCATCCAATCGAGATATTACCTGTCTCGTTAACACCTTCATTCCATTTTACTGGTCTTGCAGGACTAGCCAGCCATGGAGGTGGTGTAGGTCTGATCATTGCGGCTTTCATTTTTGCCAGACGTAAAAAACTGCATTTCCTTTGGCTTTTAGACCGGATTGCCATTCTCGTCCCGTTATGTGGGGTATTTATACGTTTAGGGAATTTAATGAATTCGGAGATGATCGGAACTCCATCCACTATGCCTTGGGCATTTGTATTCACTAATATTGATAACGTTCCAAGACACCCAGCTCAATTATACGAAGCAATTTATTGCGGTTTGATATTCTGGCTTATGTTTTATTTATGGCACCGCAAGCGCCTTGAATGGGGACACGGTGTACTATTTGGAATTATGATATCGACCTTGTTTTCCTTCCGCTTTATAGATGAGTTTTTTAAGGAAAATCAGGAAGCTTTTGAAAATAACATGGTCCTTAATATGGGTCAAATACTTAGCATTCCATTCATTCTTCTTGGATTGCTTATTATTGCTGCCCGTTTCAACAAGCCTATCCACAGGTAATAAAGCAGTTGCGAAGTACTATTTAATGTATACCTACTTGTATTAACTGTACACTTATGGCACTCCTGAGTAGAGAATCGCATAAAATGGAAAATGGGCTCCAGTACGTTTTAACCACGGTTTCTACGCACTCTAAAATGTCCTCTTTTTGCATGCGAAGAGACAATATCAACTTCAACTTGTTAATAACGTGGGTCAGCTGCTACCAGGAAGCCGTCGACTTTCTTAAAACCTTACATGTAGTATTCGCGACAACCCAAATTGTTCTACCAATGCAACTCTATTGACTATCCCCATTATACAGCTCTGTTATGCAGCTTAAATGCATCCTGAGTCTATACAACTCCGACAGCCTTTACATGTAGCATTCTCGACAACCGAAATCGCTACATGAAATTTAATTAGATGCTGCTTGTATATTACTCAATCAGCTTGCAAGCCTCCCAACGATACTGCTCCCCATTTGATATGACATGGGCCATTAGGTGCCCGTCCTCAAAGGTTAGCTCAATGTTGGTCTTTTCATCTGGCGCAATACCAGTGTTAGCAGTTAAAAAAGAGTGAATATTCTTTTGGTAGTGCTTTATAACTCTTGATTGCCAATCTCCTTCTTTAAACTTGCTAACAAAAACAACATACCTAGGGTCATTGAAGAGCTTGCTAAACTTATCATGCTCAGTACGCACGTCCAGCATTCGCCCTTCCTGGGCAGTCAGCTTCGTTGCGTGTTTTTGCGCGGCCTTCTGATCTTGATAAGGAGTCGCTATAAAAGCCTGGCCTTCTGGCAAGCCAGGCCAATTAAAGCGTTGTAGGACGATAAAGTATTTTCCGCTACTAAGCAGCGCTTTGAGATAAGGCATGTCTAGTACTAAAAATGGGTTATAGGATGCAGTCATACACTGGTCTGTTTATTTGAAATTCCGCCCCGATGGGAAGATTTCCATTTGGACGTCTTTCTTTCTTACCTGCGTTTTTTTGTTTACTGCCGCAGATGCGTATTCATCTTTTTCATCTGCACGTGAAAGTGTTTGAACCTCCGGGTCCGCGCCACTGCCCACATTCAGTTCGCGAAGTAGTGGGGACATATCATAGCAGTGGCGAACTATCACATGGACTACTTCACCTTCGATCTGCAACTTGCCTTCGACCATCAAAAGGCGCGCGCGCAAAATCTCTTTGCGGTACTTTTCAAAAAGGTGTTGAAAGACGACCAAATTGGCAACTCCGGTCTCGTCCTCGATGGTGATGAAGCAAACACCGCCCGCTGTCCCCGGTCTCTGCCTGACGAGCACCAAGCCTGCTACCCGGACAATGGTGCCCGCTTTGCGGCTGGAAAGATCCTGGGTTGCAACCACGCGTTTGGCGGCAAGCTGCTGCCGCACGAAGCTTACCGGATGCGCTTTAAGCGAAAGTGAAGTGGAAGCATAATCCTGGACAACATGCTCAGCAGGCGTCAGCTTAGGAAGCTCGACCGGCTGCTCAAATGCGCTTTGCGACTGCTGACCAGTAAAAAGCCCAAACGGCCGGTCTGCAAGCGCAGTCGCTTCCCACATCGCCCGCCTGCGGTCAAGCCCCATGGTACCGAATGCATCCGCATCAGCAAGCTTTTCAATGGCACTTTGCGAGACACCTGCGTCGCGCACCAGGTGGATGGATGCATAAGGCTGAGATCTCGCGGCAACAAGCAGTTCCATTTCATCTTGCCTGATTCCTTTTACCTGCCGGAAACCCAGCCTAATCACCTTATATTTCCCTTCGGCTGGTTCCAACATATTGTCCCAATAAGACAAATTCACATCAACCGGCTTTACGACAACCCCATGCTTTCGGGCATCAATGATGATCTGGGCAGGCTGGTAAAAACCCATGGGCATGCTGTTAAGCAGCGCAGCCGCAAAGACATCAGGATAATAGCATTTGAGCCAGCAAGACACATATACCAAAAGGGCAAAACTGGCTGCATGGCTTTCAGGAAACCCATAGCTTCCAAAGCCTTCCAGCTGCCGGAAAATCCTTTTCGCGTAATCTTCCGAGTATCCGCGCGACGTCATGCCATCAATCAGCTTCTTTTCAAATTGCGAAACCATCCCGGATAGTTTAAAGGTTGCCATGCTCCTGCGCAGCTTGTCGGCTTCTGCCGGCGTAAAACCTGCGGCGACAATGGCGATTTTCATGGCTTGCTCCTGAAAGAGCGGTACGCCCAGCGTTCGGCCCAGGATTGCTTCCAGCTCTTTGGAAGGATACTCGACGGCTTCTTCACCATTCCGGCGTCGCAAATACGGGTGCACCATATCCCCCTGAATGGGCCCTGGCCTAACAATGGCGACCTCGATGACCAGGTCATAAAAATGTTTGGGCTTCATGCGTGGTAGCATCGACTGCTGCGCGCGGCTTTCGATCTGGAACACGCCAATCGTGTCTGCGTGACCGATCATATCATACACCACCGGATCATCCTGCGGCACATTGGCCAGCGTCAGGGAAAGGCCGTAATGCTCCTTGGCCAAATCAAACGCTTTCCGGATACAGGTCAGCATCCCCAGCGCCAAGACATCAATCTTCAGAAAACCAAGCGTATCGATATCGTCCTTGTTCCATTCAATGTTGGTGCGGCCCGGCATTCGAGCGTTTAGGATCGGGCAAAGATCTGTGATCTTTCCTTGGGTGATCACAAAGCCGCCCGTATGTTGGCCCAGCTGGCGGGGAAAACCCATAAACTGATGCGTTAAGTCCAGCACCTTGACAAGATGTGGATCATCTGCATTAAATCCCTGCTCGGTTATCCGCTTGCCTTCAAACCACTCGTCAGTAAACTCCCAGATAGAGCCAGATAGCCGGTTGATTGCATCGACAGACATGCCCATCGCTTTGGCCACATCACGGATTGCCCCTTTCTGGTGCTGCTGGGTCACAGTGGCGACGATTGCAGACCGGTCCCGTCCATACTTTTCATAAATGTACTGGATGACTTCTTCACGCCGCTCATGCTCAAAGTCTACGTCGATATCGGGGGGCTCATTCCGCGCCGATGATATAAACCGCTCAAACAACAAATCAAATTTGGTCGGATCAACACTGGTAATGCCCAAACAGAAACAGACCGTCGAATTGGCAGCCGAGCCCCGCCCCTGGCATAATATACCTTTCTGCCGCGCAAACCGCACAATATCATATACAGTCAAAAAATAGGCCGCATAATCCATCTCTTCAATAAATTTCATTTCATGGTTAATGGCATTTATTACTTTTTCGGGCAGTGGATCACCGTAGAAATCCCTGGCACCTTTCCATGCCAGATAGGTGAGTTCTTCTTGTGGGCTTCGGCCTTCACTGGTGATCTCTTCCGGATATACGTATTTCAAACTATCAAGCGTAAACTGGCAGGCATCAGCAATCTGCTGGCTGCGGCGTACTGCATCGGGATATGCCCTGAACAGGCGCAACATCTCTTTCTCTGGTTTTAGGTACCGCTCAGCATTTTGGTGCAGCAAAAAGCCAGCGTCATAGATCGTACACTTTTCACGGATACAGGTCAAAATATCCTGTAACTGCCGCCGCTCGGGATGGTGATAGTGCACATCGTTAGTGGCTACAAGCGGGATACCAAGCCGGTCAGCGATTTGTGAAAGGCGGTAAAGCTTTTTGGCATCATTGCCCAGGTAACCCCGGCTGGCCGAAATGTAAAGCTGATCACCCAGGGCATCCCGATAATCTTTAAGGGCCCTTTCAAAGCCAGGTTCAAAATCAAAATCTGTATTGAGCTCATCGGGTGCAACAGCAACGAAAATGATCCCTTCGCTATGCGCGTATACATCCCTTCGGAAAAGTGCGCATTTGCCTTTCTCGGTCCGCAGGTTCCCCGTTGAAAGAAGCCCCGACAGGCGCCCGTAAGCGCCCTTATCTGTTGGGTATGCAAGAAGGCTTGGGCCGTCGATCAAATCAAGCCGCGCTGCAGGGATGATCTGAATATCCTTTTCACGCGCCGCAGCATGTGCGCGCACGATCCCAGCCAACGTGTTGCGGTCGGTGATGGCTATTTTCTTGTAGCCAATTGCGCATGCATACTCCACCAGTTCCTCAGGATGTGAGCCACCCCTGAGAAAACTGAAATTTGTCGTTACCTGTAATTCGGTATAAGCCATGCCTGGATTTGTTTAAGACTTATGCAAAATATCCGTGTATGAACCACTCGGGCTTGTTATCATCCTGGTAGTGGCCGAGCCGGAATATCCAGAACCTGGCCCCTGCTTCATCTTCGACTGTATAGTAATCGCGGTGCAAACCTTCCTGTATCCACCATTCCTGTTCAATTCGCTCGGGACCGTCTGCCCTTTTTATCTTGTGGACTTTTCCCTGATAGCGGAAAAGCATGGGCGGGTAATCCGGAACGGGGGCTGAGACTTCTACCCTCTGGGGTTCTGGTAGCAAATGCACGGGCCGGGGCCGGTCAATGCGCCAGGGAGTCTGCGGTTGCTCTTTTAAAGTGGCCGCTTCAATGGTGCAGCGCTCTGGCCAGTAGTGCTGGGCGGGTAGGTAGCGATGGCTGATGTCAGGGCCCGCCCTTGCAACAAGGCGGTCAAGGAGCTCTGCAATTTCCACCCATTTGTTTGCCGCACCTAAATTAAAGAGCTGGTCTTGCTGCTCTCCAAGCGGTTCTACTATCGGTGCCTCCAATACAAAAAGCTCAATGCCCAATGCCGGTTCAATGGTTGGGATTTTTAACTCAAAGAGTTTGAACAAGTGTCCTGCACTGCAACTGGCAAAGCTGGTGCCAATCTCCACCTGCCGCATTTCACCGTCAATCCGGTAGCATTTCAGTACTGCTTTGCGTACCCCCTGCCCTTCTTTGACAAGCCGGCTGCACAGCATTTCCAGCAGCTTTTGCATGGCAATCTCGATGCCCGGTGCGGTGCGAATGGGTTCCAGGCAAGGCAATCGCTCAGTAAATGGCTCAGGTGGTTGGATTGGCTCGAAGGCTTCATGGACATGGCCAAGCGCCTGCCCTAGCCGGTCTAAAAGCGCCTGCCCAAAACGCCGTCTAAGCACAGATGGCGCTATATACACAAAGCTTTTTATCTGATAAAACCCAAGCTTATACATCTTTTCGATGGCAATCTGCTCTAAGCGCAGCGCCATAGGCGGTAAGGCCAGCAGTGCATCAAGCTGCGCGCCAGGCGCAACGATACGCTCGGATTTACCGTACCGGCAAACAGCCCACGCGGTGGCTATCGTATCTGCCATGGCCGCGCGCGCATCATAACCACTGCCTTTCAAGCGAGCGACGATATCTTTCAGGTAAGCCATCTCACCATCCCATAAATGCGTGCAGCCGGTTGCATCTAAAATCAAACCGTCATCAAGATCAATCCCTGCAAGTGGCGTGTAGCGTAGCGTCCATTTAGCAAGTGCATTCAGAAGCTTTTCTGCCAGCTCTGCATCGTCTTCGATCACCTCCAACGAGGGCAGAACAGCACGGGCATCTGCCACAACCATGCCTTCGACGATCCCGCAGCCCCGGGCCTGTGCGCTAGCGGCTTTCACTACAACACGTCCGCGGCTGGGCGCAGCCAAAACAAAAGGAGTACCTGCCAGCTCAGGCCGTTTTAACACAAGCCGGTCTGTGGTTAAATGAGGGAACCATATGGATACATAGCGCGCCATACCTACCCTACTTGAAGCAGCTCGCCCTTATCCTGGCTATCCTGCGTTATAATGGATTTCAAATTCTGATTTTGCCATTCTACCTGCCAGCTGCCTGGCTGGCCGTTGCGGATTTTTAGCAGCTGCACATTCCAGCGGGGATGCCCGACACCTGGAAGCTCGTTTTGCCCCTCTGTCGGGAGTGGGCTAATTTGCCACCGGCAGACGGCGGCAACTGGATTCATACTGCGTGGATTTATCCTATGCAAAAGGCCGGTCACCCTACTCTGCTCACAGGCAAGTTGAAGCCGTCGGGATGCGGTTAGCCCAATTTCCTGTACCTGGCCAACTACTGCTGAAAGTGCCTGGCAACGAAGCCCTTCCTCAATCATCCAGAGCAGGTCACGCTCCTTTTTGACGTCAATAAATATGACCCTTTCCGGTGCTACCCCAAAGAAGCTTAAAGCTGGTGGAAAAACAGTCCTTTGCATCCCGACCCAAAGGCAGATACCATCCTGCTTCATTAGGAAACCTGCAAGCGCAGCCATAAAACCGCTCGTTGCTGCGGATTGTCCCTGGTCCGTACTGATAAATTCATGCATAGCCCCAACTGGAAATGCCCCCTGGGGAAAGGCATCCTGGATTGGCCCCAATCCTGTCCCCATCTGTTTATGGTGTGAAGCCACACGCATGCCCTGCAAGGAAAGGATTTCAGCTCTCAGCCTGGTTATCAGCTCATTCTTATCAGTTGCAGTTTCCATATCATAGCATTTATTATTAGCTTTGATATTTTTAATAACAAAGTTGTGATTTCAATAATAACATTATGCCATGACAAGCGCAAAACTTTTTTTTCACACTAACATCCGTTTCCTGCGTGACCGCAAGCGGTTGACCCAGGAAGATTTTTCACAAAAGCTTGGTTTAACCCGTGTTAAACTGGCTTCCCTTGAAGCAGGAAGGACAGAAAACCCGACCGCAGCTGACCTAATGAAATTTTCAGATTTCTTTCATATTAGCATTGACACGCTTTTCCGGGTTGACCTTACGAAACTCTCAGAGTTGAAGCTTCGAGAATTGGAGTCGGGAAGTGATGTTTACATTACCGGCAGCAATTTGCGGGTCCTGGCTATTTCAACTGATCAGACAAGTAAAGAAAATGTCGAGTATGTACCCATCAAGGCCAAGGCGGGCTATCGTCATGGGTATGCTGACCCAGACTTCATTGCCAAGCTACCCAAGTTTTCTATGCCTAACCTTCCTGCTGGCGGCACCTTCCGGATGTTTCCTACGATTGGTGATTCCATGCTGCCACTTCCGGAAGGATCTGATGTGATTTGTAAGTTTGTGGAAGACTGGACACAGTTAAAACCAGGCACACTATGCATTGCCATGCTGCGCGGGGAGCAGGATTTTGTCTTCAAAAGGCTCACTGTTGATCCGGTTAATAAAACAGTGCTTTTAGAATCACTCAACCCATTGTATGAACCTTATCAGGTTGTGGCCAGTGACGTGTTGGAAATCTGGAAATACCATAGCTATCAGTCCAAAGACCTGCCAGAGCCTGTTTCACAAATGCACCACATTGCCCAGACAGTCAACGAAATATTGGAGCGAATGAAGGTTGTGGAAGAAAAAGTTGGAAGCTCTTTATGAAAGTCATAAGTGAATATGGCCCTATCAATTTGAAGCAGCCTCATTTGCCCCGTGAACTTACATGTAGTATTCCCGACAACCGAATTTCGGTATCATATCTAACATTCAAAAATTAATCTATGGAAAGCAGCCTCTGCTTTGATAAGCCAACTCTCACGATATGCAAGTAGATTTCTAACATGTCATATCATACTCTTAAGCCTAGTTGACTTTCTGTTCTGTAACGATCGCTTTAAATTCATGATACAGGTCATCCGGCACTTTCTTGTTTGCAGCGTACAAATCGCAAATTCTGTTACATGTAAATAAATCTTTTACACTTAGAATAATGATGCCATTGTAATGATTTCGGATAGCGGAGAAGGCTAAAAACTGTTCTCCGTGAGTGATTTGAGTATTCATGTCTACTTCATCGGTTTTACGTCTGAGTATGAAACATAACCATCCTTCCTGTTAACGTTAGAAAAATATACCCATACAGAATCATTTTTTTCTCCCGCACCCCAAAAGGGTAGCGAGTTCTCTATCTTCCAAACTTCACCATCAACATTTTTATAAATCAATAGAAACTGCTCATCACTAAGTTTTGTTTTAGGAATGTGGATTTTTTCTAAAATAGCCGCCTTTACACTATCTGATTTAACAATAGAAAGTGGCACATTGCTAATCATTTGCCCAATGGGTATTGGTTTAACCGAAGTCTTAGAATTTAACAGCTCAGTTACTAATACAAAGGCTAGGGCTAGCAGCATAAGTGAATACAAAATGGTTTTCATATTTAATTTCCGTTTAAGTCGCGCTCAAATTCTTCAAGTGTGTAATGGTTCTTGACATTCAATCTCGCATTCTCTTTTATAGTAGTTAGAATCCGGATCATGGATTTTTCAGCCCTCTCAATACTTTCATTAAGATTAGATTCTGCACCAGAAACAAGTTGACCAATGCTTTTCTCATGAGAGTTGGTTATACCTTGTAAATTTTCTCTTGTCAAATCCATATTCTTCAACAGGCTACTTAACGTTTCAATATCGGTTTGTATCTGCTCGCTAACTTGTTGGCTCTTAGCGGATTCTTTGTAGTATGTATTCAAATGCTTTAAAAATCGCTTGTATTCCTCATTAAAATCTTCCAGATGCATGGTGCTGTAGGCAAAATCCTTACGCAGCAAGTCCACCGCCTTGCCAAGCTCCTGAATTTGAATACCATTTCTATTCGCAATCCGAAGCAAATCTTGAAGGTTAGACCTTATCTCATCAGGAAAATCATTCTTTCTCATCTGAATAATGATGAAAAGCATGACGACCACAAGTAAAATAATTTTAGATGATAGTAACATGGCTATCTAATTTTTTGTGACTCAATATTAACTGCAGCAAACTGAGTAACTATATCCATTATACGTTTCGTAAGGGTAATGCAGATTTTAGGATCTGTATTTTGTATCAAGGTGAGAGTAGTTGGGGAAAAGCTTCTCCACAGGCTTGCAATTTCGTAATATATCTTACCACAAAACAATTTGTCGTCTTATAAGGGGATCGCATAAAAAAGTAAGTTAAATTATAAAATGTAAATCTAATATTTCATAATTTAACTTACAAATTTCCTGATGTATTTAGAGGATGTAGGTGGTTCGCCTAAATTGTAATAATACAGTTCGGCTCTATGATATATGGTGAAAATAGAAAATGTGCATACAAACCAAGCTGCTTCGATACTTGGTTCAGCAATTAAAGGTTGTCGTAAAAAGCTTTCATAATAAAAAGTCGATAATCAAAATCTAATCCGAACCATTCCTTGGTCGTAAAATAAAGTCTCATTTTAGGAACAAGCTCTAAACTGGATCCCCTACTATTTAAAATATTAGGTTCAAAAGCATCGCTGCCAAACTTTAATAATATGCTTTCAACAGAATAAGAAGGGATTGAGATTTGATCATTTTCAATTGTATTTACACAGTTCAAGGACCGAAAATGTTTCGTTGCATTTTGAATTGCAGGTTCCATAAGAGTAAAGTAGGAAATATTGGTGGCTGAAAGTACTTCGTCAAAATTGGTAGAAAACTTCTTCTGTGACAATACGAAAAAAGTCTAATTTGATATTTTTTTTTGAAATATTTTTAAACAAAAATGGTACGTCTTAAGACGTACCATATAAGACAAATACCGAAATGGATGAAAAAAGTACAGTTTTGTGTCTAATTCTCTAATTTATGGATCAACTCAAGTCTGTTTTTAACAAGTACCTTTCTGAAGGTATTTTCTAAATGTTTCTTGACTGTACCCACCTGAATATTCAGTGAATTTCCTATCTCTTCGTTAGTATAGCCCAATTTTAAAAGCCTAACGACTTCCTTCTCCTTAGTAGTAAGACCAAATTCATTCATATTCATTTCTAATCTCATCCCTGGATCATACGAATCATTAACTATGACCGCTTCTTCTTCGTATGCAAATTCCAGCGGCATAACCACAGCTTTATTTTCTTCCAATGACACAGCAGGCAATGCTTCCTCAGCTTTGTCGATTTCTTTTAATCTTTCGAGATCGGTTCGTACATCACGAATTGACTGCCTCACAAATAAAAGTGTAATGATAGCAAACCCACCATTGGTTAATAATGCTTCGTTCACCTGCTCAATTCGAAAGTATGCAAGAAAGGCAAGGGTTGCATAAGGTATCACTGCAAAGTAAACTCCGATGATTTGTAGGTAATCCTTCCTTTCTACATTTTTGTACTTCTCGCGGATAGACCTAAACAGAACGTACCCTAATATGATCCCATAAATTGCGGGTATGATCAGGCCATTATCAATGGCCTGATCAATATTCTTATTCAATAAGTATGTTACCCCGGCTACCAACAAAAACGGAAGATGCAAAAAGAAGTAAATTCCTCTTGTTGCATGCCATTTTAACTCACTGATGTCATACGCTTTATAAAAATAAAACGGAAAATATGAAGCCATAATAAACCCAGCCCCGTACGTTAATATGTATTGAACGCCAATGGGAATAAAATTTATTCTTGGGTCTGGAAAGAAACCCATTGCAACATTTTTAACTATCAATAATATGAGGAGTATTAAATAATACTTCCGCATCTTTTCTCTTTTCGCCAGATATAAAGGCAACTGGAACAACAACATTATAATTTCAAAAACTATAAAGATTGCAGTTACCACATGCATATCTGTATTAGATATTGTCATTTGTCTTATTACTGATTAAATATAGTGTATATCCAAAATCTAGCTCTTTGTAGATTTTCAGTCCGTACCTTTCATACCAAGGAATATTCTTTACTGTAGATGTTTCCAAGAAAATTGGACGGTGTTCAATTTTGGAATCTTCAATAATCTCCGTTAATAGCTTTCCTCCTACTCCCTTGGACTGCGCTTGCGGTTTTACGCCTATGAACCACAAGTAGTAAATCGGTCTGTCTGGGTAATTAGCAGAAATTGCTTTTTCTCTTTTCATAGCTTTGAGAGCATTTTTTAATCCGATCCCAAAAAGGACCAGCCGAACTTCATTTAATAGTCCAGAAAGTGTCGTTTTCTTTTTTTCAGGAGCTGAAACCAATGCGCATGCTTGTTCATCATCGGAGAGAAGTACTTTACCACTTGCCATACACACCTCGAATGAGTACGCCATTAGCTCTGAAATTCTGCTCAAACGTTTTGAATCATTCGGAATAAGGTAATTGATACTCTTATTGTCTTGAAATGAGTCAGTTAGTATTTTTACAATGAGATCCTTGTCACTACGCTTCGCTAATTTCATAATTTATAAATGTTAAATTCTCAAATAATGATATAGGTCTAAAGACGCATTTTAACGGAAAAACGAAAAAAAAGCCACAAATCTTCCTTTTTTCTCGCTTAATAGGCCTATTTAAAATAGCAACTCACAGTGTAAAAAAGTGAGCCACTTAAAGAAAGCCAACGTACTGGTCAGCCCTTTTTACAGGCAACAAGGAATGAGATTTTAATTTTCCCACTAGGAAAAATTTGTCGTTAAAGTGACAGCCTGTCACTTATTCAGAGCTCATTGAAGCGGTGTGATAGACTATCGGAATCGTGGCTATCAAGGCTAGAAACGAACGAAATAACCTCTTTCAATCTTCTAGCATTTCGTCGATAGTCTTCTAACTCGGTCTTAACCCGTTCAAGAGACAATTTGAGACTTGCTATAACCTGAGTGTTATTTGGATATTGGCGAACAGCATACATAAAGGCTTTACTCCCACTACCAACTATTCCCTGATCAATGATTTGATTCAAGATATTGACAACATCTTCGTTTTCTTCTTTGTCAAGATGCTCAACAACGATCGTTTTGAATTCTTTAGACATAAACTATAAGAGGTATATTAAAGCGGCCTGTCAACCGTTTTGATAGAATAAAGATATAAAAAAATATCAACTATTACAATATATTGTAATAGTTGATATAGAATTAAGTTTTTTCCCCACTTGTTCCAATTATCTGGACTCGAAATTTTGAGTTACATTCCCCTGCGGATGAAGGATCTATTTCTGAATTGTGATTCATCCCCCGATGGAGTATCCACTTTCCCATTTAAGGGAATAATTTTTTCGGTCTCAGTTTCTTTCATTCCATTTTCCTTACCGGCATTTTGCTCCTTATCCTTATTTGGATTAAGGCTCTCAGTCAGACGCTTCTCAATGACTACCAGGCTATCCTTCAACTCCTTCAACTTTTCTTCTTTTGGCCAAGCTTTGGACAAAACATCTTTGGTCATTTCCATGTCCTTGATGTAACTGGCCTTTCGTTCTTCCATTCCCTTAATTAACTTTTCAAAGGTTTCTGGGGAAACAGATTTATTTACCCACTCCCCTGCTGTTTTCACCTTATCACTTTGCAGATATCCCGAATTGTGTTTGTAGCCAATGTCGTTAGACGATCTCAGTTCCCATCGATGTGACATTTTCTGAGTGCCTGCATCGATGTCTACAATAGAAGCTTGAAAAGTGTCTAGGGTAAGATCAAAGCCTTTTATATGGCTAATCAACTTTGTGCCGTGCTTCTTGTTTGTCATTTCAGCTTGTAACATTAGCCGACCTAGATCTTCCACTTTGTCCATATCGACAAATGGGATTAGTTTACCATCCTTACCATATCGAACAACGGCTTTTTGATCCGCTTTAACTTTGGAAATATTTTCTTCTGTCTTCTCCAATGATACACCCATTTGTAAGTAAACTGCCCTTTGATATGATATGTCTTTGCCAAAGATTTTTTTCTCCGCCTCCAAACCTGTTATTTGCTTTTCAATTTTAGTTTTTTCAAGTAAATCTTTGTTTCCAGAAAGCAGGGCTACATATTCGCCATAATTCATACCATTGCTTTCATCAGCACTACCTTCGTCAATTCTACGAATGTTAATGTTTTGGTTCTTAATTTGGGATATAAACAGAGACTTATTTTGTACCAAATTAAACATGAAGTTATCAAGGGTTTTTTCGACCGCATAGACATAATTTTGAACTTCATTTCCAAAATGATTTTTAGCAACTTCATTACCTGCTCTTGATCCACGTCCTACACGCTGTTCCAGGTCACTTGGTTTCCAGGGCACATCTAAATGATGAAGAGCCACAATGCGCTGCTGTGCATTTACACCGGTTCCCAACTTTTCAGTCGAGCCGATTAATACACGAATTGAGCCTTCATTAGTTTCTTTTATTATCTGTTGCCTTTGCTTATCATTATTCGCATCGTGAATAAATCGAATCTGCTTTTCAGGAATACCAAATTCCGTTATGAGCTTGATTTTCAGTGCATCGTATACATTAAAATTTGAGTTAGTCGAAGGAGTACCTAAATCGCAAAATACCATCTGCGTTCCCTTATAAGAATTTGACTCCTTGTAATGTTTTGCAATGATGTCTGCGCATACACTTACCTTGGAGTTGGGCTGATCAGAAAGATCCGGATTAATAAGGCGCATATCTAATGCAGCCTTTTTTGAGTAGTTAGTTGCAATCAGCATTTTAGCGGTCTCTTCGGATTTGCTTAACGGCGCTCGTCCCAACAACATACCATTTCCTGTCTGAGCAAATTCAATTAGCTTATCTGTAAAAGCTGCTTGATCCTCCGTCGGCTTCATATTCACCAATTTATGTGCCGCTTTCGGTCTGTCAACCCCTACCATTTCCGCGGTGCGATAGTCAGTGATCTGACTATACATCAAAGCGAGTTCCGGTACTTTTATAAAATTCTTAAACCTTGATTTCTCAATTAGCTGATTGGTTACAGAAAATTCGTAGTCAGTCGTTTTCTTAGCAAAAACAGATAACCATGAATCAAAGTTTTCGATTTTCCTTCTCTCTAATTCCTTTGGTCGTAAGTACTTGAAGAGAAGGTACAACTCCGTTAAAGAATTGGAAATTGGTGTTCCTGAAAAAAATGTAACGCCACTATCGCTTCCCCTTTTCTCTTGAATTGTGCGAACTGCAAAAAGCATATTTAAAGCCCTTTGCGATCCAATAGGATTACCCAAGCCTGCAACACGGTCATGCCTTGTCGTAAACATCAGATTCTTGAACTTATGGCTTTCATCGACCATCAGGGAATCAATTCCCATTTTCTCAAAATCTATCACATTGTCCTTTTTGTCTTTAAGCTGGGTTACAACTTCGTTCAAGTTATTCGATAGAGAAACTTTCCTTTTTTCCAGCCCCTTCATCAATGAAGTGCCAACAGACAAACCCGATTTTTCCAATTCGCGCAAGTCCTTTTCAAGGTTATCAACTTCTTTATCTAAAATTCTTCTCTGAACATTTAAACTTTGCGGGATTTTAGAAAATTGATCATGAGTCAAAATGATTGCATCCCAATTTTCATTGGCGATAGAGCTGAACAATTTCTCCCTGTTAGGCTTTGCAAAATCGTTTTCATTGGGTGATAGTACTTTTGCATCAGGATACACTGCTCTAAATGTATCTGCAATCGCTCCTACATTAGCTTTTAATCCAATTAACATTGGTTTAGCTGCCAAACCTAGGCGCTTCATTTCGTAAGCAGTTACGATCATTGTTAAGGTTTTCCCTGTTCCAACTTCATGATCTACTATACCTCCTGCATTTTGCAACAACATCCAAGATGTGTCTTTTTGAGAATCGTATAATTTTTCAAGACCAACATTTTGAAGCTTTAAGCCTGGGAAAGTCATATGAGAACCATCATACTTAGGCTTAGTTTCAGCGTTGAAAAGATTGTTGTACGTACTCTCAATGCCCTGCTTGTCTTTTTCGGGAAGATTTTGAATCCAATCAGAGAAACCATTTCTAATCAAATCAATTTTTTGCGAAGCTAACCTTACATTTTCAGCATCCCTTACCTTTACATCTTTTCCATCCGGACCTTCAACTGTTTTTGTGATATCCGGAACATTATCTAGTAGTGCATATCTTAGTAAATCAACCCCTGTGTAAGTACGACGATCTGTTTGAACCGCATATTCTGTACCAATTTTAGAATTGTATCCAAAAGACTTAATAGCATAATCATCAATTGCCGGTGAATAGTTTACTTCGACGTCAGAAGAAAAAAAGTTGGTAGCAAACCGAGAATAGATTTTTGGATCGATCCACCTTTCACCCAAATTAAAATCTAACAAGTCAAAAGGAACTGGCTCAGGTTTAACAGTATCCAGAAATGCCAAAGTCCTTTGAATTTCTGGATCATTGTGATTAGCCAGATCTTTTATGTTCTCTATTTTCAGCAAAATGTTTCCTGAACCTAAAACATCTTTGACCTGGTATTCGTCGTCTAATGGTGAGAAATATAGTTTATCACTTAATTCCTTTTTGAGATGGTCTGTGTCGAGTCCGGAAACACTACCCATGTAATCAAAATTCACTCGACCAAACAGATTCAAAGACGCAGCTAGTGATTCATTAGGAGTAAAAACATCAATTTTGGCCGAAGCAATGTGTACTGGCTCAAAGAAAATATCTGTCTTTACATAATCATTTCTATCCTTATCAAATTTTTCCAATGAAAGCAACTCTCTTCCGGCAGGGTCGAGAAGGATCGTATCCATGTTGCTTTTATGCTTTAAAGGGCCATAAAAAGTTGTGAATAGGTCATATGACTCATTTAACTTCTGTCGTGACTCCCTATCTTCAATTTGATTATCCCTCTCACTTTTAAGAAGCCCAAAATAAGCATCACGAATATCAATTAGCGCCTCCCATTGCTTGGTTTGCTTTGGTGATAATTGAAAATCTTCAACCAGGGGATTGCCGTTATCTTCTTTACTTACCTTACCTATCCTACCGCTTTGCGACACAATACTATCATCACTTATATGGTCAAACAATTTGCCGGTAAATGGCAAAGGGTTAGCCTCTCTTACTTCAACCTCTGGTGATTGAGCAAACAAATCAAGTTGTGGAGCAAAAAGATCAAGCTGGCCAGTTGAGACTGAGTTTTTGCGTGGAAGCTTACTAATCTTGCCATATGCTTCACTATCAAAGTTGATTTGAATATCATTTGCGAGGATTCCATGCAGGGTTTTCCCTATTTCTTCTGCGCCTCCATCGTGTTTATATATAAATGCAGGTTTTCCATACTGGTTAGTATCGACAACTTTACTTGTGTGAATTATACTTTTAGGATTGCTATCAAAGTAGTCGTTTGATAAGACATCGTTGCCATTGCTTAGGCTGGCCAAGTCAGAGGCATGTGAAGTAGTCTCCAAAAACGCTTTTTCAGTTTTACTATAAATATTGGTTGGCTTGCTCCGCTTTTGGATAACAATCAAATCGGAGCCTGCTTGCGTACCAGCTGATTCAAATAAATTATGTGGGAGTCTGACAGCTGAAACAAGCTTTCCCTGCTGCAATAAACTTTCTCTAAAATCTCTGTTGGATCCCGAATCAGCAAAATTACTAGTGGTTATAAAGGCTACTAATCCACCTGGTTTAGCTTGTTCAAGCGATTTCAAAAAGAAATAATTATGAATCTGATTTACTGCTCGCGCTTCAACCGGCCCTTTCTTTTGAAAAGTAGGATCATATACCGATATTGCTCCAAAAGGAATATTGGAAGTAATTAAGTCAAAATGATTTTGATACCTCCCACCAATATTTTCAAAGCCTTCAACCCTAGTTCTGTCATTAGATTTTACGGAAAGTACAAGGCCAGTAAGCAAATCCTTCTCAAACATGACAACATCATTAGGAGAATGGCTTTTTCTCAAACGGTCAACAAACAATCCGCTCCCTGCGGATGGGTCAAGAATAGATTTAATATTGACCTGATTGTCTTTAAGTGCGTTTGAAATGGCATCTACAATGGGAACCGGCGTATAAAAACTTGTTAAGACGCTGTTCTTAACAGAGTCAACATATCGCTTCTTTTCGATGGGTTTGTATTGCTCAATTAAATCGTGTATTTCCTGAACGTATGGCTGTACACGATGTTTTTTTCCAGTCCATAACTGGTCAATTTTGGGATCTAGTAAAATCTCTGTTATTGAGCCAAAACCAGAATAACCAGATAGAACTTCGCGTTCTTCTGAGTTTGCTTTGCGTCCCTGTTTTGATAATTCAAAAGCAGTAGATAAAGCCGCTATATTATTAGTTAATACGTCGAACTTATTCATTAAACAAATGGGAAATGGAAACTGATTAGTTTCGTTGGAGAAGTGTCAGAGAAATTTTCCGAAGTAAATGAGCCTTAGCATCGCTTATGTCACTCGGATTTGTGGAAAATTCCACGGTTTCAATTTCCGTTTGAACAAGTGGCAGTAACTTCAATAAAACTTCTCTATCAGACGCATCTGATATTCCGGTCAGTTGTTGGATGGTATCCTCATTCTCGATAATAAAATCACGAAGAGTTCCTATTGGTGATGATATGCTTTCAAGTGTCCTGGCTAACGATTGTTCAATAGCTTCTGTGCTTTGAAAGCCTTCCTTTTCAAGAGTAAGAACATGATCTACTGTATCCTCAGACCAGGCTTTAATCTTTTCTTCAAAGTCATCTCCTTTATCAAGCAGGTCGGGATGATACTGCTGGATATAACTTCTTATACGATTCTGAAAGTAGCCGTTTTCGGCTTCGAAATTATTTTCATTTATACTAGTCATACAAATAAAGTTTAAATTATAATATATCAAATATATAATTTAAACTTTATCAAATTACTAAAACTTAGGAAATTAAAAACTCAAAACTGATTGTAGATCCTGTTACGTGAATTTTCCTAGTGAAAAACATAACCTGAATGTTTCTAATTAAAGAAATCTGATACAATCATTGTCAAAACCGGAGCCTTCGGCTCCGGTCGGCAAAATTATAGTAAGTGGCCGTAGCCACTTACTCGGTAAAAATTAACAGCTTAAAACTTGCCTTGCTACACTTTTGCAATAGTTGTAACCTTCGAGGTTCAAAATTTTAGCGCTACCAAACATGCCACTCTCATCAGCGCCTTTCAATACATGGGTGGTGTAATGAGTAACTCCGCCGAAAAGTCCGTAAAGATTGAAGCCAATGTCTTCCATTTCACTACTTAGACTCTCATCAATTGAAGTCATAATATTTCTTTTGCGCTTGCTGACCTCCTTGTCTCCTAGAATTTCTTCATTGCTCAAATTGGCTAGACGCGCAATCAGACTTTGCTTAATTTCGTCTGAAACTTCAACTTTTGAGAATTCATCTAACGTTTTGTAATAACCTGACAATTCTCTTTTATAACTTTCAAACCCTGATAAAATCTGATTTACTCCGTTATGTAAACTGCTGCAATGCCTAACTTTTAGCATTCTGAATTGCTGTGCAAAACGATTATTGCATCGAACCATAATGTTAGAATTCCCCACAAAAAAGCCTGTGCTGCCATCATGGGAATTGCCTAACATGAGATAGTCTTTAAACTCAAAGCCACCAACTTCAAAGGTTTCAGTACATCTAAGATACCCCAGCATTTTTTTGCCTCCATCCACTTCATAAATAGCTTCGACCGGGAAGTTGGTAACACTTGCAAACCTTTCTACTGCATCAATAAATTGTGCGTTCGTTTGTGGGGTGTAACTGTTTTTGCAAACATTCAATAAGTCTCCATTGTCGCCACGAAGAATAGTTTTGTAGTCAGACAAACCAACTACTGAATCTTCGAATTTCGTATCCAAAGTTGATGTAACAATGTCCCAATCCGATAATGTTGTAAGAACCGAAGAACTGATTAAATTTTCCATAAAATGTTTATTTTAAGAGGTTTATAATGACGGTCTGTCAACCGTTTCAACATTATAAAGATACGAAAAGAGTTGATTAGTACAATATATTGTAATAGCAAACCTTTCTTCCCATCTGTTCCTTCCAAATTTTTACAAATCATAAAAAGCTAGGGTTCCATTACCTGGCCGGCCAGCTGCTGCGTGTAAATCACTTAGGTTTTTGGTAAAGATCTTCGACCAGGATAACGATTTTCTTAGGTAAGTAATCATTGATCAGCCCAGGTGCTAATAAATGCGATTATCAAAAGCTTAGAGTTTTAGGTAAGCAGTTACATGTAGTATTCCCGACAACCCAAAATTCAATTTTAGCTTTCAATAGCTTCTATTACGAATTACACTGGGAAGATTAAATGTTACTTTAAACGGTCAATCTCCTCGGATGTGGTTTCCCGTTTATTATTCAGGTCAACCTTGGATCGGCCAAAGGTATAATTGAGTGTGATTCGAGCCGTGCGACTCTGCCATTTCTTCGAAGTTTCTTGCTGTATTTCGCCAAACTGATAAAACGCTTTATAGCGGTCGCTGTAAAATAGATCATTCGCATCAAAAGCGATGAATCCCTTTCCTTTTGCAATTGCTTTTTTTAACCCAACAGAGACGGTGCCGACCGACGAGACATGAGACAGCTCGTACAGAGTTGGTGAAGCATATTTAGCAAGCAATGAAGCTGACCATCCCTTTCTGAATTGCCAATCTGAACTGACCTGACCTGTCATACTCCACTGTCTCAGATCAATCGGTAAGACAATACGATTGTAAAGAACAGCTATATCAGTACTAATCGACCAGCTTTTAGCCAGTTTGAGAGCTTGGCCTGTGGCAATGTATAAAGTTTGCACTAAGCCCAAACTTTCAGGTCGAGAGAGATTGACTTGCCGCTGTGGGTTAAATGTAAGCACGTCCAGCGTGGCATCTTGCATTTCAATAAAATTTACTGTTAAAAGCCGAATATTTTTAAAAATGTAGCTAAACTCACCAATATGAGCCAGTGCAGGATTAAGTCCCGGATTACCTGCCACTGCATTAAAGGCGTCTGAGTAATGAGAGAAGGGATTTAAATTGGTATAAACCGGGCGCATAATACTCTTCCTGTATGACACATTTATCTGGTGCTCCCCCAACCGGCTTGCAATTGAAGCTGATGGAAAAAGGTATCCATACCGGCGATCAACAAATTGACGCGGTTGATCAACTCCCCTCGTATGTTCATAACGCAAACCTATGTTCATATCTAGGTACTTGGATGACTTTCGAATGGCTAGGTAGGCAGCTTGAATTTGTTCCAAATAATTAAAGGCATTGCTATATCCTGTCTGCGGACGCTGATCAGCCCCTAAAATTGAATCCAGAGCAATGCTGCTAGAGTTAGTTATATAGCTGCTCTTCAAGCCAGCTTCCAACATACCAAACTTCTTTTTTTTAGTCCAGTCAGCCTTTATTGAATAAACTTTGGAGAATCGCATTTGGTCTTGCCGAGCAATAAAACTTAAATCAGCTGTGGGAGCCTGTGTGGAGCTGTTGCTGAATTTATCCCATTGACTAAGTTCATTCCGATAATAGTCTGCATCAACTGTGAACCAAGAGCCAAGTGTATCAATTGTCCAGCTATAGAACATGTGGAAAGCCTCGCGTTGCCCATGTGTTTGGTTACTTCGTTGTAAGTCAATACTCAGGGGTAGATATACATTTGATTGGGCTAACTTCCCATTAGTTTGCAAGTTACTCCATGCGCGTGACGCTTTGCTATCAAGTCCAATAACCTGGTTTGTATTTAGCTGATAACTGATCCCTAACATACTGGTCAAATCTGTTGGCTGGGTGATTTGATTGCTTTCCTGATGGAAATGATTGCCCGCTGCTTGTCTATCCTGTTTCTCTAACTCATAAGTGGGGCTATGATCCAGACCTACCTGCCCATATCCCTGCCATTTTCTCCATCGCCCTGTAAGCATTGTCGTTACCCCCGATCTAGTCCTGGCTAACGGAGTAACGGACAGGTTAGAATTCACAGAAAATCCATCCTCACTGCGCTTTCTAAGGTGAATGTCAATCACACCGCCAGAGCCGGCAGCATCATAAGTAGCAGGTGGTGTCGGCAAAAATTCAATAGACGCAATATCACTGGCAGGTAAACTTTTGAGGTAGCTCAATAGAGCGCTTCCTGCCAGATAGCTTTGCTTACCATCGATGTAAACTAAAATGCCGGTTTTACCTTGCAAGCTCAACTCGCCATCCCGATCCAGTTTTACACCCGGGATGCGGTTCAAAAGATCAACTCCTTGATCCCCGTTCGTATTCATGGCCTTAACATCAACACGAAATCGGTCGGATTCGTAGTAAATTATCGGCTTTTTTGCGCGGATAATTACTTCATCCAAGGCTTGCTGGCTTGATGAAAGATATAGCCCTCCCAAATCAACTTTTTCCCCAAGGCAAGCTATCGAATCAATGATACGTGTTTCGTAACCGATATGAGACAGGGTAAGTTGGTATATGCCTTCTTTAACATCGACAAATGTAAAATTCCCTTCATACTGTGAAGTAGCATACCGGACAATGGTTGGTGAGAAATAGGATGTTAACACGGCATGAACATCTATTAACATCGATGAATCAATTTGGCTTTTAATCTGGCCGCTAACGACAGTGCGCTGGCCAAAAGCGACACCAATTGATAAGAAAGTTACGCATGCCAGGTAACCGGTGATAGTCAGGATCGATGCGCATCCCCAAATTTGCTTCATAAGACACTTTTTTTGTTTTAGGCAAAGATTCGTGTCTGACTGTTTGGCCACTAATTTATTATCTCAGTGGCCTGAAAGCCTATGCATAAGTGGGATGGTTTGCATTGGCATAATAGGTTAGGCAATTCGCATAATATTCTGCTAACCGGTAGATTAAGCTGTATTTTTGAGCAATGAAACGAAGTCAAATGCCCTTAACCCTTGTGCTGATCTGGTTTGGGTCCATGCTGTATTTACTAGTAGGCGCTATGGTCTTCAACCGGGCATCCTGGCAAAGCATCTTGCTCATTGTGAGCTCGCAAGTATTACAATTAGGTGTTATCCTCCCTTGTATACTTGTTATCTTTCCCAGATACTGGAAACGAAATACCTTACCGCAGCTGATCGGCTGCATTAGTGGATTGCTTTTAACTTTTGTCTTGACGCGATATTTGCTTGAAGAAATTTTGTTCGTCCACTGGTTTGGCTTGGCCAAGAATGAAGGGGTTAGTTTACTATTCTTTATTTACGAAAATATCTATTATTCGTTTCCAGGGGTCTTTATTGGCTTTATCATTTTTCTTCTGACCAAGTCTTATACAACCGAATCACACAATCAGCAGTTATCTCAGGAGCTTCGACAGGCTGAGCTTGCGCTATTAAGGTTACAGCTCAATCCACATTTTTTATACAATACACTGAATTACATTTATGCTATGGCCTTGCCAATCCCTGGTCCACTGGCGCAGGCGGTGATGAAGCTTTCCAAGACTTTGCAGTATACGCTGGCCAAAAATCGGACTGAGCTGGTGGCTGTTAGTGAAGAAATTAAATTCATTGAGGATTATCTTAGCCTGCATGTACTGCGCTTTTCCCCTACTTTTCAGTATAAACTGTTGGTAAAAGGCAATATTGAAGGTATTCAGCTTCCACCTTTGCTGCTATTGCCCTTTATTGAAAATGCGCTCAAGCACGGTGTTACCAATGATGCGACCGCACCTATTTTAATCGATTTAGCGATCTGCGAATCTCAACTCACTTTCCGGGTGTCGAATCGAATCAACCGGCATTCACAGGTCGAATCCACTGGTATTGGTTTGGAAAACGTAGAACGGCGGCTGGCACTTCTCTATCCGGGGCGCCATACCCTATCAACTAAAAGTGAGGGAGAAATTTTTCATTCATCCCTTATATTATGCTTATGACCAATCAGATTCTGAATCGTTGTTTGGCGCTAGACGATGAGTTATATGCAACTCAGATCATTGATAATTATCTGGCTCAAATACCTGGATTCGTGTTGGTGAAAGCGACCACGGACGTGTACGAGGGTATAAGGTTGGTCAATGAAGGGTTAATAGATTTAGTATTCCTGGATATTCAAATGCCAGAGCTAAACGGCCTTCAGTTCTTAAAAATTTGTGGTAACAATTGCAAAGTCATTCTCACGACCGCATACCCCGAATATGCATTGGACGGGTTTAATTTAGATGCAGTTGACTACCTGTTAAAACCGATCGAGTTTGAGCGCTTCCAGCATTCTTTGACTAAGTTTCTAGCCTTGAAGTCCAGCACCACACCTTCATCTGCTCCAGCGAAAGACCATATTTTTCTAAAAGGAGATTCTAAAAACACTTTTCACCGGGTTGCATTTGAAGATATCCTCTATATAGAAGGCTTAAATAATTATATATCAGTATACACTACCAAGCACCGAATTGTGACATATATGGCATTAAAGGATATTTTGGAAATGCTGCCTGCTGCACAGTTTTGCCGTGTCCATCGCTCGTACATTATTTCATTGACTCATATTCACCTTATCGACGGAAGACAGGTGTACATTAGTCAAAAAAGCATATCAATAAGTGAAGGGTATAAAACCGGATTTTACCAACTAATTAATGGACAATAATCAGTCGTTTTCCCTTCGGCTGATAACGAGGTATGTGCTTACATGTAGTATTCTCGACAACCCATTTTATAATGAAAAAGGTTACATGTAGTATTCTCGACAACCCATTTAATAATAAAAAAGGTTACATGTAGTATTCCCGACAACCCTAAATGCTGTAAAAGTGACAGCGTGTCACTTTTACAGCATCGCATTATTTATACCATGAAGAAGGAATTCGAGGGCTTCTCGGTCTGGCTGAAACAGGTTTGGTCAGTTTGGGATTATTAAGCTGAATCATCCTTTTTATCACAATGTCTGGAACACCTTGGTCTTTTAAATAAATCAGGTCGTCCGGAGCCGTTGTAAAGCATCGACAACAATTATTGTTGATTGATGATATCATAACATCCGTACTCACCCTATTTCGGCTCATGTGCATAACATCGGTATTTGATAAACACTTGGAGACAGTATGTGGGATAACGCTTGCGATGCATGACATTAGACAAGCTAACGCCATGCAATATACGAGACACTTCATATTAGATTAAATCAATTCGATCAACTGAAATATTTACAGAAACTTTCGCTTCTCCGTCCTTGTCCGTGAATGTAGAGAAATCTGGTCTTCCTGATATGTGAAGCTTTTTTCCTTTTGTCAAGTGCTCCAATAGCGCAAGATTTGAAGTTCGACAGTTGTACCATTGCGTCAAGGATTCGCCAGCTTTATTTTTACGAGTGCAAGCAACTGAGAAAGCAAGAAACGGTTTCCTATCTTTCAGATCCACCTGTTTGGCATCATCACCTAGATTTCCGATAATTGTTAGATTTTGCATGATTTTTGAAGTTAAATAGTTAAAAATAAGAGGTTTATGTTGTGGTCTGTCAACCGTTCCAACACAACAAAGATATAAAATAAAATTGAGTATTACAATATATTGTAATACATTGACATAGATATACCTTTTTTCCCAAATGTTCGATTAAAAGGCATTATGCCTTGACTGAAAACTTCTTTTCAAACTCTACTTCTAATTTCCCATCTTTAAGTACGACAAAGGCTTCGTAGGGCTTACCCTCTTTCGAATGAAAAGTCAGCTTTTTAGTTTTCCCTTTTAAAACCAAATCCTTGACATTTGCATAAGTTAGGGTGCGGCCTCTAAATTCCTTCCAGATTACATATTTGCAAGCTCCGCTCTTGTATTCGGTACAGCCAAAACCTTTTTGATTTTCTGTTAAAGATCCCTTCTTGCAAGCAGGACATAAAACTTTCTCCTTATCCGTCTGAGATGTCATAGAGATCGTATTAGGATCTACCTCATTCGTATAAACAGATAATACAGAAGTTGCAGCTAATGAAGCAATCTCATTAATGAATGTAGAATAGCTATACTCACCGGAAGCAATCAATTTTAACTTTTCTTCAAACCTCGCAGTTAGTTTGATCTTTCCGATCAACTCATTATGCGTCAACTTATAAACACTTAAACCGGCCTGGGTGGGAATAAGCTTTTTTCCTTCCCTTTTTATAAAAAACCTTTTAAGAATTGTTTCAATAATGTTAGCTCTGGTTGCCGGTGTGCCAATCCCAAATTTTTCTTCGGTATCATCCAACGTGTCACTTGCATTTTCCATTTGCTTTAACAAGCTAGCCTCAGTAAATAATTGTGGGAGTGTAGTAAATCCTTTATGGACTTCCTTCTTCTCTACGAAACAAATATCACCTTCTTTCACATCGGGTAACAGCGTGTTCTCATCGTCCGGGATCAAATCATCTTCATCCACTGCAACTTTACCAAGAAGATTTATAGCCTTCCAGCCATTTTGGATAACGACTTTTCCTCCAACTCTAAACAATCCATCAAAGCCAACCTTAAAGGATAGTACTTTCTTACTTTCAACACATTCATCTGAAAAAGTTTGAATAAAGCGCTCAACAACAGACAGGAATATGAGCTGCTGCTCCTTCGTCATTTTGCCGAAATCAGGTTTCACACCGGTTGGAATTATTGCATGGTGATCAGTAACCTTGCTATTATCGAAAGGCGCTCTGTTAAGCTTTTTTGAAAGAATTGAGGTTACGGGGCCAGAAAGAGAACCAAGTGTTTTCAAAAACTGAAAAGATTTAATTACATCATCTTCCATGTCGTCCGACAAGTAATTGCTGTCAGTTCGCGGATAGGTCACAAACTTTGCCTCATATAAGCTTTGAAGTGTGTCAAGCGTAGCTTGGGCAGAAATAGAAAACTTTTTGTTCGCATGCTGTTGCAGGTGTGTTAAGCTAAAAAGCTTGGGAGGTGCTGTTTTTACAATTGATTTATCAACGCCTGTACATACAATCGATCCACCGACGGACTTTAAAACAGCTTCTGCTTCTTCGTTAGTTGCGAATTGTTTGTGATACTTTACAGGAAACTTCCCTTGCTCGTGTTTTAGCAACAATGTGGGAATGAAAAAAGCGGTCTTTTTAAAGTTTACATTGTCTAAATATCGCTGACAAATAAGATTTAATGTTGGCGTTTGAACCCGGCCTATGGAAACTACTTTAATGTCGCTATTTGCGTATTTTACGGTGTAAACGCGAGTCAGATTAATACCTAAGATCCAATCACTTTCACTTCTTCCTTTGGCAGCGTAATAAAGATTATCATAGTCTCGTCCTGGCTTCAAATTACTAAATCCTTTTTGAAATGCTTCGTTTGTTAAGGAAGAGATCCAAAGTCGTTTAAATGGTGTCCGAGAACCCGTAAGGGCGTATATGTAGCGAAATATTAACTCTCCCTCCTGCCCTGCGTCTGTTGCAACTATAATTTCACTGGCAGACTCAAAAAGAGATTTGATTTTGAAATACTGATTTCTCAATCCAGGATCTTTTGAACAATCAAGTTTGAAGGGCGTAGGAATATATGGAAGTCGCTGGATGGAAGATGCCCAAGTTTGCTTTTGTCCATTTACTTCTCCGAAACCGGCATAAGTATCTAATTCGGCAAGAGATACAAGATGACCGATTGCCCAGGTTACTCGATACCCGTTACCCTCGAAGTATCCATCCATTTTATTTGTTGCTTCTAAAAACTCAGCAATAGAGCGAGCAACAGAAGGTTTTTCTGCGATTACAGTTTTCATGACTAATAAATAAGATAAGAATTGTATTAAATTCTCTGCTTCTTGATTGGGGTTGGAGCTTCGGGAGTAGCTGCTTTCATAGCTGGCTCATTGAATGAAGCTTTCGGAGAAACCGATGGTGATGGAGCGATACTGTTATTTTGACTTTGCTCATTCTTTTGAGCAAAGTCACTTAACAAAGGAATACGAGATAGGGACAAATTACTTGACTCAGGCAATGGTTGACCCTTGCGGTCTTTTAAAACATCATTGAAATCATTTTGAACCGATGATGGTCTAAGAATAGCAATTAGCGGCTTTCCGTCTTTCAAAGTGATCTCCTTTGCTAAATAATCCAATGCAGAACTTAGCATTTTGGATATGTTAGGAAATTTAATCTCATAGGAACTGGAAAATGCCGAAGGTTTTTCGACAATATTTCTACTCAAAAACGACTCCTTCGCTAATTTGGAATCATCTGTTGAATGCACATTGATAGCCGCTACCAAACGATCAATGATTGAGTCGCTTGATTTCTTAGCATTGTCTTGGCCATCCACCTTGGGGTGATTGATCTCAACTTTCAAAATGTTGTATCCAATGTCCTTTTGTGGTTTGTCTTCGACTTTTGATTTTGTAGAATTTATGTAGGAAATGTTAGGTACAATACTATTGTTCACATCCCTAAGTGGGTGATCTACTGCTAGATAGTTGATTGCAAATCTGTTACCGGGTGCATTTCCATCCATCCCTATTACAAACTGAGCCTGCGGATTGGAGGAAATTAGGTTTGAGATGTGCATTTTTTGTTCCCTTGAAGGGTTTCCGGCTGGCGATATATACTGCCTGTATTCGCCTGCTTTCGGAGGGGATAGTTGGTGATAAGACAGTGAGTCTATTGGAGACTCAGAGATAATAATCCGATTAGCTGGGATTTTCTCAAATTGATGCTTGTCTTTATCAGCTACCAAGGAAATTGGACCATGAACTGCATGATCAGTATGAAAAGAAGCTACTCCGGCAGATCTGCTTAAAGTACCAATAGTGCCCTTTTCAAGTTGAACTGCCTTGTCCTTAAATGTGAATTCTGAATCTTTCAGCAATACAGCATGATCGTTTGTTTTCCAAACTCCATCCCATTTGCCGCCGACCGGCAAAGCTTTATAATCCTTATTTCGGATGTCAAATGAAAGAATATTTCCTTTTTGAGAAGTTAAAGGAAAAGCTATATTTTCAAACTCGCCATTCTTCTTTACACTTAAAATTTGATGTTTAAATTCAGGAGCCAAAACAGTTTTAATATCTAACTGTCTCTCGTTCACTAAATACCCTGCCCTTTTTTCTCCAATATGGGTTGCATTATATTCTTTTAGGATATCTGCTTGACGTAACTTCTCGTCATTTAAAAATTGGCCTGGGGTGGCCGGCTTCATTGGCAGTATTTGAGATACAGATTGCTTGTAAGTTGGATTGCCAAGCATTGAATCCATTACAGGGAATGCTTCTTTGTATCCACCTTCTTTGAATTTAACAAATTCAATTGAGTCTCCTCTAAAATTTGTATTGTTCAAATCAACGTACATTTTATAATCCCCTTTTGGATTATTCATTACGGCTAGACGCTGGCTATCTCCTTCGATACCTGACTTATAAACGCGGTAAACGTCATTAGGCTTTGATTTATCACTTAAAGAGTACCCGTAGTAGTTTAGTACCAGCTCTAAATCCAAATCCTTTCTCAGCTGCGCGAAATCTCGCTTTTCGTATTTAGGAACAAACTCCTTTGGCTTATCTTCATGCCCAGGGTAGGAAATATAAGATTTTTTAGTTGCCATATTTGTTCGATTAGAATCTAAATATAATAAAGGATCAATGATATCAAGCTCCTGGCCTTGTTTTTTGAGATCGACCATCGTCTTGTGTAGCACATTTAAATTGTATTCTTTGGCTTGGCTTTGAGTACTTCCAACATTATGGAACAGATCCTGCAAGGACATGTGGTTTATGGAAAGTTGCTCTTTTTTAGAATCAGGATATAGTGGAGTACGGTTTTGTTCAGCTCCTTGAACAAGTACACTCCGATCATGGATTTTTTGAAATTCTTCTGATTTAAAGCCATTGATGGAAGGGTAAAAATCAATTCCAAAAGATTGAGAAGTACTTTTGTCAAGTTCACTTTTAATTGGACGTTTTATACCCGGATCAAAGTTTGTCGTAATTCTATCCTTTCCAGATTCTTTAAGTGCTTCATTAAGTTTGTTAATATTTTCGGTTGAAGGTTCAACCCAAACTTTAATTGACCCTACACTTCTTGCTTGCTCATAAGCGTCAACAGCAAAGCTTCCGAAGGCAACATACTTGACACCTTTTGCATTCATGTTATTAAACACTTCAACCTGCTCGTCGTTAACCAAATTAACTGGCTTTATAGGTGGCCGCACTACCGAATTTGCCTTGACAATCTCGCTGTCATAAACAACACCATTATCATGGATATGGGTATTTGCACCAAGAGCTGCACCTGTACCAATAGATGAATTTGACCCTGTTATAACGCTCGACCCAATGGTTGCATTCGTTCCGATAATGCTTTCTTTACCGATACTTGCATGGCTATCGATTACAGAACTAGAACCAATGGAAGACCTTGCACCAATGTCAGAATCTTGCTTAATTAGGACCCTATCCCCTATTCTTGCTGATTCAAAAACAGTTGAATTATCACCAAACCGGCAATCAGACCCGATCTTAACGTTCTTTTCGACAACTATATCATCTCCGAATGTAGTATTTGAACCAACACTAGATCCGGACCGGATTATTGTTCTCTCACCTACGGCTATATTATTACCAAGCCTAACTTCAGTACCGATACTTGCGTTGGGTGCTATGGTAATCTTCCTTTTTTCAAATTCGCCTTTCAAGTCAGATAACTTTTCATAGCTATAAGCAACCTCCTGGTTGTTTTCAGACTGTAAATAGATAGTTTTTGACATCTGATTATATTTATTGAAATTTCATAATGAAAATTTGTGTAACAAACAGTCTAAATTCTTGTGGGAGAAGGCTCCAATCTTCATAGGACATATCTCCCCGGATCTTGGGAATAAATATGTCTTCTCCATCGTCTTCCCGTGAAGGAATAAATTGGGGTTCGAGCGCATCTGGCCCGTATGTTTCGAAAATATAATCCAGTGTTAAAATGCTTTTGGCTTTCATCGGTGTTGTGGATTAGTTCAAAGTCTTTGTTTGACAGCAGGCTTTTCCGGCGTGTCAATGGTCTTTTTGGCCTGCTCAGGTGTTTTATAACTTTCGGAGGCAGTGCTGTTTAAAAGTGATTTTTTGGCGTCTATATTATTCCCTTTCGGAAGCTCAATTCCACTTGCTTTATCGGATTCCCCTACTTTTCCACTTAGTAAATTCAGGTTCACCGTTGCTGAGTATGGCTTGCCGAGCTTTGGGTCTTTTAGACCAGACAATTCGATAGGGTTGCCTATGAGTAGGTTATGAACTTGTTTTTCTGTTAACTGAACACCTTTATATTTGATTGGTAGATCAGTTACCGGAATCTCATGTTTTCGTTTGTGAATTCCCCCAGGTGCGCCATTCTCTCCTATTAGCGCAACCTTCTGTTTTTGTTCAAGCACGAATAGTTTTCCAGATTCATCCAAAAATTGCTTCTTTCCTTTTGGATCATTGGATAAGTAGTAGTCACCAACGTTATTTAACTGTTGATTAAGCGTGTGCGCTTTCTGCGTAGAAGTAGCATTGGATGATAGTGTATCTTTGATCTCCCTGACCAGCTCCTTAGTCTGGCCATCATTTGTGTGTGTCTTTTCTTTTAACAGGCTTGACAACTTAATATCAAATCGAGGATCTACTACTAAGGAGTGACTCAATCCCTTCTTGCTCTCTGACAGATTTACAGAATCGAAAGTGGAAAATCCCAACTTTAAAACAGGAATATTCGAATTAATCTGCTTATCCAGTTGGAAAAGCTTAACACCAAAAAAATGTCGCGGTTTGCCTTCCCCGTCTCTCGAAACATTCTTCACTTGTACAACTTCTCCTTGCATCAAGTTTTGATACACATTCTTCTGAGAAAGGATTTGAAGGGATTGCTTGTCCTGAGCAAGATCGTTCATGGCCTGGGAAAGGTCAACACCTTTATACATTTGTGCTATCCTAGCGATATCAATCTGAGTTTTGCTGATTTCGGCCTTTACAGTACCCGCAAACTGAATGTCTCTGGCATGCTCAATGCGGTCGTTGATAATAACACCGTCATTTGCTGCCATTCCTTTTGACGGAGCTAAACTTTCCGCTTCCTCTCTTGTAATAGGTCTTTTTGAGTCGTTTTGCTGACTAATATTCTTTTGCATGGTTATGAAAGTTATAAATTATAGATTAGCAAATATTAAATTATAAATTTATAAATTTGTTTAGACATAAAAAAATTAGCCCTGAATAAGATTATTCGATTTTGTAGCTTTTTGATAGCGATGTGCCTTTCATTGTCCGGAAAAGGGCAAGAAAAAATTTTTATTGACCAGGAAGACGGACATTATGAAAATCAGCAGAATGATTCAGTCGATTATAAAAGTGCGGTTATTAACCTGTTGAGAGACGAGCTTAATTTGAAGGAGATATTAGAATCATACATTTATCTAGGCATTGTAGACAGCACATATTTAACTGCAATACCAAGCATAAATCCTATTGAGATAAATGAAAAGCCATTTATTACAAGCCTTTATGGCCATAGAATTCATCCCATCAAAAAAAGATACATTAAACATGAAGGAATTGACCTTGCCTGTCGAAAAGGCTTTCAATTTATCTATGCGACCGCAGATGGAATTGTAAGTCAGTCTGGGTACAATGGTGGCCTAGGATTGAGTGTCTCAATAAAGCATCCAAGTGGTTTTGAAACTATCTACGGCCATTTGAGCGGATTATATGTTCGTAGCGGCTCAGAAGTAAGAATTGGAACTGTAATCGGTGTAATGGGAGAAACTGGCCTTGCAAAGGGCATCCATTTACATTACGCTGTGAAAAAAAATGGAGTACTAATTAACCCACTACCCTATCTAACACTTTATCAGGAATTTAAACAAAAAAAAGACGCTTTAAAGGCGTCTCTTTCCAAATCTGTGGGTAGGTAGCATTACTTTTTAGGCTTTATGTCTAAACCCAAACCATTCATAACACGATTCTTATTTTTAATCTTTTCAAGCTCATCTGATACAACCTTTATCACTTTCTCAGAATAAAGGATCTTGTCAAAGCTATACCCTAATCTATCCACTGTCCTTTTTAAAGTCAGCATGTTAGGACCAGTTCCTTTCGCATCCTTCAAAGCTCTGTATTGTAGATATGATAACCCATAAGGCTCCATTAGGTTTTTCTCGCTGGGTTTTTTAGACTGTTGGTCAAATTCTTCCTGGGTCAATTCACCATTTTCGAATTTATGCAATACTATTAATTTAAGGCACATTGAGAATACTATCTTGTAGTAATATCTAAGTGCTTCGGGTTCTTCATAAATAGCATCAAGCTTTTCAAAAATTTCAGGATTCATATTGTCGTTTTGGTGATCGAGTGTTATAAAAGAAAAGTATTCTTCTAATACATCATTTTGATCAATTGTCGGTGAACTAAGATAATAATTTGTCATAAAATTATATAATTTATGTTGAATGCTGCAGTTACAGATTTAAATTTTATAGAAACACTAAGAAAACACGGTAAAAAGCTATCAAACGGGAGGTTAAAAGCTATAAAAATCACTTTCGATAGCCAATATTTCGGATTGAGCTTATTAAATGCCTAAGAAAGAATTAGAAGATAAGTGGTTCGTTAGGCTGGCGTAGCTGCTCTTTCTTTGGGAAATTCTAGACTTTCAATTCTCACGAGTTCCCTCACTTCATTTTTGATATTCATATAATTATCCTCCAAAAGCTTTTTCTTCCAGTCTTGCTTGGACATCGTAGCGTAGTTAGCGCCGGGGTAATAACTAGCAACTAACTTTTCTATGTCTTTAATTACTGGTGGCTTTTTATGAATGTTTTTCATCCCATCCTGATCAACTGTAATTAGGGCGTTAAATGTTTTAAGCTCAGTTTCTTCACCAAAGTTGTCAGCAAACTGGCCTACAAATGTGCCTTGGGATAAGGTTGAAATTTTTGATGGTGGTATCGTATCATTGAGCTGTGTAGACAATGTTACAGTTGTATCCTCTCTGCCAAAAGCAATGCTTTCCTGTTCTTGTTGAGTTTTCCCAAAACGTTCTGAAAGTTTTTTCGCAGATTCAAAAACGAGTTGACCAGAAAAGACATTACCAGGCATGTTCATTACAACCTTTGCTGCCTTTTCGCCATATGCACTGGTAAGTTGTTCAAAATCCTGAAAACCAAGCCAAGTAGCTACTTTATTAGAACGAGCTGTCGCTATAAGCGTATCTATTCCTTTCAGGAACATTGTTGGTAATTCATCCCAAAAAAGGGCTGACTTCAACTTACCTTGCTTGTTAACCATTTTAATCATCTTGGAAGTATACAATGAGAATACCGCCCCATAGACTTCTTGTCTCTCCGGATTATTTCCTGTGCACAAAATCTTTGGATCGTCCGGATTGTTGATATCCAAGCCGAAGTCATTACCTGACATGATCCAGTATAAAGTTTCAGATGAAAGCCTAGCAAGAGGTATTCGAACCGAGGCAATTTGTCCTTCAAGCTGTTCAGCTGCCCCATTTAGCGCAGCGCTAGCAAAAGGCCGCACATAGGCTTCTAGTGCCGGATAAGATGCCATAATCCGAAACATCTCTTCGTAATCTTTCTGGCAGGCAAATTCTAAAATATGAGGAAAAGTGCATACGTTTCGAAAGCGCTTGTATAGCGCAAGGTTCTCAGCATTTTGAGACGCAGGTGATTTCGCTAGCTCGACGTTATACAATTTTGTGTACTTATCACTTACCATTTTCATGTACCAAATGACCGATGCAAGAAAATTAATTGCCGACTCAACGAAGAAGTCTCCTTGTTTATCTACCCAAGTTCTGTTAAGGTTGAGCATAATTGTGGAAGCACTCTGATAACCATCCAAGATTTCGGTCATTGTCGATGGAAGCAAGGGATTGCATCTGTGAGAATATTCAATGTCATCAAAATTGATCACACAGAATTTGGGGATTAGCAACTCGCCGTTCGGCTTCCTGCCCCACGCCGTTGGATTTTCATTTAAGGTTTTTTGATAAGCATTATAAGCTTCAATAGTTAACGTGGGATATTTGAAGTCATAAACGTAGAGACAATACCCTTTCCAAGTTGATTGCCAAATAGCCGGATTAAGTATGGTAAAAGACTTACCAGATCCGGGAGTACCTAAGATCATATTGGCCCTAAATGGATTTATGATATTAATCCAGCCAGTTCTCCATTTTTTGTTGAAGTAGTACGTGGTTTTGTAGTGGATAGAATAATCGTTCTCCATATATTCTTCATTCTGCGGGAACGTTTCATTCTCATTGTTAAAAATGTCATTGTTATTCTTGAAGAACATTATGCGTGAAGCATATTGTCCTGCTTTAATAACCCAGAAAATACCCAAGGACGTACTGAACAAGTATAAAAAGTCTCCTATATAGCCTGGAAATAAACTTTTTGTATAGAGAATAAAGATGTTGCCGAAAAAAATGATTGTTCCAAGCGCCCCGTATTTGTATACATCTTTTACTGTTATGCTTGGATCAATCCGACCTTTTGACCCAATTGAATAGATTATCAGAAGGAAATAGACAGTTATTTTAGTAATGAGTGGATGAAAAAACAGGCTATATCTTTCATTAAGCCTAAGCAATATTTTTGAAAAAAACTCAGTTGGGTTAATTCCTCCAATTGACGGAATTTGCGAAAAGAATGAAAAATTGTACCAGTAATGATGTAAGAAAACCAAAAAGAGTGCAAGGGTGAGCACGAGTTCAACACCCTTAGCACGCCCTTCCTTTTCAGAATTAGTAGCGCTCATAGCTAAAAGAATTATAGATTATAAATTATATATTTTCAAATCTATAATTTTTATTTTACATTTAAAATGTCAATTATTTTAAAAATTCAAACAGCTTGAATTACAGCTATGAAACAAACACGAAAACGGGTATGGGTTTTTCTTTTACTCGCAGCATCAATTCCCTTTGCAGCACATGCACAAGAGGAAAAACTTACCGGGAAGGAGATTGAAAGTAATGTCGTCCGAAATTATTTCGCAGATAATAGACAAGAGGTCGAAAGTAATCGCCTCGATTACGTGATCCCAGAATCTTATAAAAAATCTTATCCGGCCAGCCTGGGATATGATCTTGAAGTTTTCGCAAAAGTGAAGATTTTAAGAAGCTACTTTCTTTTAGAATACATGCCAGATCCAGCTCCGGAAGTTCCAGAACAATTTCAGTACCAGAAAATTATTAGTGGTGCAGAACAGGAAAGAATGATAGAGGAAGAGTCTGCGGCCAAATTGTACAAAGAACAGTCTGATCCGATGTATTTCGAGAAATCAAGAAAATCCTTCAAGGAGGAATTTAACAGGAGAATGCAAGAAAGGAATCTCAAAAACTAAAAAAAGGGGGTGAATATCAGCCCCCTTTTTTAAATAATAAACCCCTCTATATAATTGTAACTTACCTTTTCTGATATTTCGTGCCGTTAATTTCTAACACGTTGTTTTCAATAAGTATAGGAGTAGCACCAAATCCAGTTACAGCAGAGTAATAATTTCCTTCTTTCTCAAATTTAAGAGGGTACTTGTCTCCTTTGCTATATTTAAGAAATAGTCCATTATTCTCTTCATAGATTGTAAGTGTGCTTGCTTTCCCTTTCATCTTATCCCATTCGCCTAAGTATTCATCTTTCACGCTGTCACCCTCAGAGTTCCCTGAACAGGAGATCATAAAAAGTCCCAATAGTATGATCAATATTTGTTTCATCTTTAAATTCTTTAAGTTATACAATCAAAGCATTAAATAAATAAAAAATATTGATTTACACGCAGAGAAATTTTTAAAAGTGACAGCGTGTCACTTTAATCCCTTAGATTTAGAAGCTCTCCTGCTTTATTAATGATTTGAATTAGAACATCCTTAGATAGGTGTTGCTCGAAGAGTTGCTTTAAATCTCCCTCTATCTCTTCTACTGTTAAGACAGGCTCAGCTTCCTGAATATCAGCAGGTTCCGAATTTTCGATTAGCGTAGATTGCTGTGAATCGTCTTTAAATTCATCTAAATTGAAAGCATTAAGTTGATTCGGCTCTGTTTGAATTGCACTTATGCTATCTTCTGAGTCTATATAATTAGAGAATGTAATATCAACCAGTTCATCGACCTTTTGTACGGATTGCAGATTTTGCTCAACATTTTGTTCTGCCTCCTGCTCTTTTAGGAGTTGCAGCACACCTTCCATCGAGTCTATTGGCGCATCAGGATTGACCGATTTTAACGCTTGAACGTCTTTTTTTGCCAACTTAGATTTTCCAGAAAGAACATCCTTCTTAAATTCGGGTGTTAATTTGTCCATTCCTTCGGCAAATTCACCATCTCTTTTTATAGTTCTGGGAGTTACATCAAACTCCTGAGCAAGTTCTTCTGCAACATTTATTTTTTCTTTAACTGATTTTCCAGATGCCTTACCTGCTTTTTTTAGCTCATTATATTTTAATCCACGTAAATAAGAAATCTGTTCTGGTGTAAGATTTCTGCGGCCAAGTTGATAATCTATCATATAATCCTTCACTTCGGAAAGACCATTGAAGTTCATTTTGTTAACCTTAAAATCTAAATTTCGCTCCTTTGCTATTCCATATCTATTGTGGCCATCAAAAAGGACATATACGGTCGAATCATTATCTAAGTTTGCAAACAGCTCATGGGATGGGCTATTTGCCTCTAATCCATTAAGAACCGTTATTACATCAGTTTCCCAAACAGAAAGTGGGTCTTTGATACCATATTTGATTAAGTTTTCCTCTAATTGCTTGGATTCGTCTTCTGCCAGGGCCGGAATCAAGTTCTTTAACTCAGGAAGAATAATTATTTCAGATTTAATAAGAGATTCAGTTACAAATGCAGATGGTTTAACATCGCTTGTCTTTTCCTTGAATTTATCCATTGGATTAACTTTGACCTTTGCCATAATATCTTGATTATAAGTTAATTAATTCTTTTGCTAGGCTTACATACTGGTTCCAAGGAGCGCTCTGCGGGCTATACTTAAACAAATCTTCTTTCGCTACCTGACTTTCTTTGATTGCAGTTGACTGAGTAATAACTGTTTCAAATGTATGGATACCCTTAAATGACTCTTTAATGTAGTCCATCATATTTGAGTGTATCTTAGTTCGTTTATCTACCATAGTGAAGACAAAGCCTTTCAGAGATAAATTTGTATTTGAATGCTCCCGTATTTCTGAAATCAATGTTATCAAGTTATTTACTCCATGATAAGCTGATGCTTCAGGCTGAATCGGTACAATACAAGATGCAGACGCAATAAGCGAACTTGTTGTTAAAATATTTAGCGATGGTGGACAGTCAATTAAAATGTAATCGTAGTCACCCTTTAAAGCATCCAACTTTCTCGAAAGTCTAGTCTCGGCTCCGACTGCACTAACCAAATCTTTCTCTTTTTCAGCCAAGCGTATATCAGATGGCGTTAGAAACAAATTTTCGTCAATTCTTAATATAGGTAGGGGAGTCCTTCCTAATAAGCTATCAATAACTTGCTCTTTTGGTTCTCCAATATTAAAGCACTGCGATAGATTTCCTTGTCCATCCATGTCCACCATTAATACCTTAAACCCTTCCAAGCTTAACGCTTTCGCTAGATTAATTACAGTTGTAGTTTTACCAACTCCTCCTTTATGGTTAACTACTGAAATGATGTTTGCATTCTTTTTCCTTTGTTCATCGCTGTACCCATATTTAGCCAATGCAGCTTCGATAGCCTCTAAGTGCTTTGAAGGAATTTCTATTGGATCAGCAATCATTGCTTTTGCAATAGTCTTTGCAGGTACTTTGGCATCCTTTTCAATTTTTGATACATTAAGACCGTCCCTAGATCGAATGAACGCAACTATTTTTTCTGAGGTCACCATAAAAAGATATATTTGGTTCTAAATATTATACTCAAATGTACAAAAAGAACTACATAGTACCAAATTATAGATTTGATATTTTATATATATTTTGTATTGATTTGTTTCCCCTTTGTTATTTTGTCATAAAGTGACAGCGTGTCACTTTTAGAGCTTGTTTTTCTTCTTGGGTTTTGCCCGAAGATTCTTCCTCTTTTCTTCTTTCATTTCTTCCAGTCCTCGTGTTCCAAACTCATTATCATAACCAGAAGCATTTCGTTTTACTTCTGCTGCAATTTTTCCACGTGATTTAGCTGAATCGGCTTCAATTTGTCCTGCATTATTGCTGGTTAGCAATCGTTCAATTGTATAGTCTAATCCTAGGCTTCCCGCGCTACTGGAAGTTTCAAGGGCAGATTTATTCGGTTTGTTAATCAGTGGCTTTTCGCTTTCAGGTTTGACGTTAGATTTCGTAATTGGAGAACCGTGTCCGATATCGTTCCAGGTTCCCTTATTAATGTTGTCATCGATGACAGAATATTTGAATTCAGGCCCAAGCTGCGCTCCCGTGATCATTTTCGAATTCCTGGTTGGCAGATCAGCTTTGCTTTCATCAGGGATACTGAAATTTTTTGTAAAGAGAATACTTGTAAAAGGTTTCCCCGACTTTTTATTAATCATGTCTTTCGTTTGAACGCCATAACCTTCCTTGTTTAATGCAGTCACAAAATCTGGGAATGTTTTAGAAACAGGCGCTGTACTTTTAATCAACTGTTTCAATTTATCCTTTTCAGTGGTTTTGGGGTTATCGACACCAAACTTATCATCGGGCAGATAGCTTCCAGCTATCCTTTTTTCAAGGTTGAGCTTAGAATACTCTCGTCCTAAATCAGATCCTTTGATAATAACACCTGACGACTTCTGAATAAATGTAATGCCGTTGCCTACCTTGGTCTTAAAACCCTTTTGTAGAAGCT
>NZ_JBHYGF010000111.1:4784-10623 GCF_051859145.1 Dyadobacter sp. | reverse complement strand
CGTTTTGATGGAAATGCCCAGTTCGTCTGCGATCTCCTGATACTTTTTTTCTTCAAAGCGGCTCATCAGGAAGATCTTACGGCACTGAGGCGGAAGGCTTTGCACGAGGCGCTCCACGTGGTGCAGAATCTCTTCATACTGCGTGATCATGTCGGGCAGCTGGCCATTGCCGGACACGTGTCCCGCCGCTGCTTCCAGCTGTTCGGTTGGCTGAAATTCGAGTCTGATGTAATTGTAAGCTTCGTTTCTCACCGAGCGGAACAGGTAAAACCGGTAAGAAGTAGTGATATTCTCGTAAGATTTTGATTTCCAGAGTTTGCAAAAAACCTCGCTAACAATGTCCTGCGCTACCGCATCTGAATATACGAAGCGTGCCGCGTGACTGCAAAGTACCTTGTGGTAACGCTTGAACAGCAATTCAAAACCATGTTTCGGACTTTTCGCAAAACCGTTGCGGATCATCCATTCACTGTCTGCCGGGCTGTCCGTCCGGGCCGGTCCGGGGCCGACATTCATTACATTGTCCGACTCATCGTTCTCCCCGGAGGAATTTTGTGGCAGATTATCAGTCATAAGAGGAAGGACAATTTTTTCTTTGAATCAGTCTATTATATACAAGACAACTTTTAGAAAAATACCCCTTAATGCATTCAGGATTTTCTTTAAGAAAAATGTGAATAATTTTTGGTTGCGCTCTCCGGCGGGTCGCAATAGCCATGATTTCTTACCTTTGCTTTGTCTGGTGCGCAGTTCCCTGATGCAATTACGTTCACTAAAAAGGTGGATTTGATTGCGATTATTGAAGCGGGAACGTCAATTCATGCAAAAGGCACCGGTTTTACCAGTTATTTACCAACCCACGAAACTGTGACTTCAGTACAATCCTTTATGGACCGGATCGTCAAGAGAAATCCGGGTGAAAACGAATTCCACCAAGCTGTCAGAGAGGTAGCTGAAACAATTATTCCTTTTATTGAGGATAAACCGCAATACCAGCATGCCAAGATCCTCGACCGCATGGCAGAGCCTGAGCGTGTCATCATCTTCAGGGTTCCCTGGATGAATGATCAGGGAGAAGTAGAGGTTAACCGCGGTTACCGTGTTCAGATGAACAGCGCGATCGGACCTTACAAGGGTGGCCTCCGTTTTCATCCTTCTGTTAATCTGGGGACGCTTAAATTCCTTGCATTCGAGCAAATTTTCAAGAATAGCTTAACCCAGCTCCCGATGGGAGGCGGTAAAGGCGGGGCTGATTTTGATCCAAAAGGCCGGTCAGACCGGGAAGTGATGTTCTTTTGTCAAAGCTTTATGACGGAGCTTTTTCGTCATATCAGTTCAGACAATGATGTGCCGGCCGGCGATATCGGGGTAGGAGCGAGAGAAATCGGCTATTTGTTTGGCCAATATAAGCGCCTGAAAAATGAGTTCACCGGGGTACTTACCGGAAAAGGTGCCAGCTACGGCGGAAGCCTGATCCGCCCGGAAGCTACGGGCTATGGCGTGGTGTATTTTGTGGAGCAAATGCTGAAACAGCGTAACGACAGTATCAAAGGAAAAAGCGTAGTGATTTCCGGATCCGGGAATGTAGCACAGTATACCCTTGAAAAATGCATTGAACATGGTGCCAAGGTACTGACACTGTCTGATTCATCAGGATACATTTACGACGAGCAGGGCATTGATGCTGAGAAGTTTGCTTACATCATGCACCTGAAAAATGAAGAGCGGGGTCGGATCAATTCGTATGCGGATAAATTCGGTTGTGAGTTTGTAGCCGGGAAAACGCCCTGGGAGGTTCCCTGTGACATTGCCCTGCCTAATGCCACGCAAAATGAACTGAATGCAGACGATGCCCGCCTCTTGATTAAAAATGGCTGTTTTTGCGTAGCGGAAGGTGCCAATATGCCTTGTACGCCCGATGCGATCGAAGTTTTTGAGAACAATGATATTTTGTATGCACCCGGCAAAGCAGCGAATGCAGGCGGTGTGGCGGTTTCAGGACTGGAAATGTCACAGAATTCACTCCGCTTATCCTGGTCGCGCGAAGAAGTTGACAGGAAATTACAGGAGATTATACTGAATATCCATTCCACATGCCTGCGATACGGACGTAAACCGGACGGTCGCCTGAGCTATATGCAGGGCGCCAATATAGGCGGCTTTGTACGGGTAGCAGACGCAATGCTGGCGCAGGGATTGGTTTGATTAATAAGCGCGAATGGATTTTGTAAGAGGTATGGTATTATGAAAATCCTGATAGTTGAGGACGACAAGCGGATCAGCGAATTCCTGCAAAAAGGGTTGCAGGAAGCCGGATACTTCGTGCAGCTGGCGCACGACGGACTGGAAGCCAGAAATTTTATCCAGAACGATTCCTGGGACCTTTTTATCCTCGATATCATGGTGCCGGGAATCGACGGTTTACAGCTGGCCGAAATCATTCGTTTTCGCAAAATAGATACCCCCGTGCTCATGCTCAGCGCATTAGGCGAAGCGGAGGACAAGATCAAAGCCCTGGATATCGGCGCGGACGATTACCTCGTCAAACCCGTCCATTTCCCCGAGCTGCTTTCCCGCATCAATGCATTGCGCAGGCGGTATGAGCTGCATTACTCCAATGATAATGTGCTGTTTTGCGGGGATTTGAAGGTGGATATCGACCGGAATGTGGTCGAGCGGGCGGGACAGGAAATCGTTTTGTCCGCCAAAGAATTCAGGTTTCTGGTGTATCTGGTTGAAAATCAAAACAAAATTGTGACACGCACGCAGATTTTGCAGGTGGTCTGGGATACCAATCAGGATACCTATACCAATGTCGTGGATGTGTACATTTCCTATCTCCGCAATAAAATCGACCAGGGTTTTGATGAAAAACTGATTCGTACCATTAAAGGTCGCGGGTATATGATCACCTGCCAGAAATGAAGATCCAGCACAAGCTCACCCTTGCCTCGTCGCTGGTTTTCGGGCTGGTGCTGACGGTTTCGTCGGGTTTGATTTACCTTAATTTTATCAAATCGGCCGAGAATATTTTCTTCGAAGAACTGGCAAGAAAAGCTGCATTAACTGCCATTTTTTACCTGGAAGAAGATGAAATGAGTTCAAAGGAATTCAGCCGCATTGAGCAGAAATTCCTGACCGCCACCGCCGACCAGGAAATCAGATTGTACGACAAGCAAGGCAACATTCACTTTGGCGAAGCCGACCCGGATACGAACATTACCATTAAAATCCTCAAAACGATCCGCGACCGCGACCATTACAGTTTCAAGGTCGACAACCTTTACTACTACGCGATTTATTACAGGGATAACCAGGGTTCTTTCAGCGTCATCATCAAAGCCAATAACCCGACTTTGAATGCGCAGGAAAGTGAGTTTTTGAAAATATTGACGACTGCCTTACTGATTGGTATTCTGGTGATTATCGTGCTGAGCTATACCTTATCGCGGGTCGCGTACCGGCCCGTGCGCGACATTATCAGGCAGGTCCGAGGGCTGGATGTGACGGGGAAAAAGCAAATGCTGACTTACCCGCCTACCAAAGATGAGCTGGAAGATCTTTTCAAAGAGTTCAACAGCATGCTTGACAAGACTTACGGCAGCATCCAAATCCAGAAAAATTTTATCAGCCACGCTTCCCACGAACTGAAAACTCCGCTGGCTTCCATTGTGGGCAATCTGGAAGTTTTGTTGAGCAGAGAAAGGCCGGTGCACGAATATCAATCGGTGAGCGGACAGGTGCTGTCCGACGCAGAGCGGTTGGAGAAAATATTGAAAAACCTGCTCACACTCGCCGGACTGGAACAATATGCCGGCGAAATGAATACTTCGGAGCGTATTGATGAAATCCTGTGGGAAGCGCTCGATCAGCGTAAAATCGAGTATCCTGATACGGTTGTTAATGTGGTCTGGCAGCTGCCCGAGGATCGTCCCGAGCTGCTTTCATTCACCTGCAACCGCACGCAGCTGTACATTGCGCTCTATAACCTGATCGAGAATGCAGCGAAGTTTTCGGACGGAAAACCGGTTGCTATTTCGCTTTTTGAAAAACACAATAAACTGCACATTACCATCCGCGACCGGGGCATCGGGATCAGCGAAGAAGACCTGGCGCATATTTCAGAACCGTTTTACCGGGGTAGCAATACCACGAGTAAAAGAGGCAATGGGCTGGGCATGGCGATCGTCGCGCGTATTCTGGACAAACACCAGATCAGTCTAAATATAAGCTCCATCATCGGCGAAGGCACGGAAATGGAGATCCGCTTTTAGCCGCGTTCTCATTTACTTTTAATGTACCTTTCACGCAGATCTAATGTAGGTCAAAGAATGCTCTAATATTGCGCCGGTAGTTTTGTGCCTTCACATTCAGACATTTTCGTGAAGGCATATATTATCGCATTAATCGTATTCGCCTCCTCTCTTTTTTGTTCGTTAAAAACTGCTGCGCAGGATACATTAAGAATCAATCAAAAAGAAGCCGAGGCATTATTTCTGAACAATAATCTCGATCTCATCGCCCAAAAGCTGACCATTCAGCAGGCGGAGGCGGCGATTATTCAGGCCAGGCTGTGGCCTAATCCCGAATTCAGTCTGGACGAAGTGAATCTATGGACGACGCGCAACCAGCTTTCGTCCGGCGAAACCATTCCGCCATTGTTCGGGAATTTTGGTAAAAACAGGGAATTCACCGCTGAGCTTTCGCAGCTGATCGAAACCGGCGGCAAGCGTAGAAAACGCATTGCGCTGGAATCGGTGTCGCGTGATATTGCTGCTGAATACTTTGGCGAGCTGATTCGCGAGCTCAAAATGCAGCTGCGGTCGTCTTTGCATGAACTCGCATTTCAACAGTCGTATTTAAATGTGCTGGAAACGCAAAGTGAGGCGGTCGGAAGATTGGTGGGTTCGTACGAACACCAGTACACACTGGGGAATGTGAACAAGCCCGAGCTGTTCCGCCTGCGTGCATTGAAGCTGGAACTTGGCCAGCAAATGGTTGAAACACAAAGGGAAATCAACGGTTTACAAAAAGACCTGACGATTCTGCTGCATACCCCCGCCAGCGGTTACCTGCTACTGCAAACACCGGAACAGATCAGCACCAATGCATTAGCCAGCCTCTCGCTAAGTAATCTGACCGCCACTGCGGCCGCGAACCGGCCCGATGGAAAAATCAGCATTTTGCAGCAAACGTATTCACAGAAAAAGTACGATTACGAGTACGCTCAACGCAAGCCTGACCTGAACGTGAGTATGAACTACGACCGTGGCGGTAACTTCCTGCTCAACTTTTTCGGGTTTGGATTGAAATTCGATGTGCCTGTATTTAACCGGAATCAGGGCGCGATACTCGAAAGTAAAATCGGGATTGACCTCGCCAAAGTGCAGGCCGACCAGACGTCCAAACGCATTGAAGCCGAGGTGGCTGTCGCATTCCGCAACCTGCAAAAGAGCCTGACTGCGTACCAGAATCTGGACGCGGCTTACAGCGAGGAACTCGACCAGGTACTGGCCGCTTACACCCGCTATTTCGTCCAGCGCAATGTAAATCTCGTCGAGTACCTCGACTTTTTCGACGCCTACATCGCCAACAAAAAAACGATTTTCACGACCATCAACCAGTTGCAGCAAAGCAAGGAAGAATTGATCTATGCGACCGGCGCGGAAATCCAGTAATCCATCCTTTTTAACCCGAACTATGTCGAAGTCAAATTGCACTTTCATCGCAATCGCAGCCGTTTCGCTCATGCTCACCGCATGTTACGAGCGGAAGGAGGAGCCAGAAAAAGCAGCCAAAACCACGGCTGCCTTTCTGCCTTCCAAAGTCACAACTTACT
>NZ_JBHYGF010000111.1:0-4774 GCF_051859145.1 Dyadobacter sp. | reverse complement strand
GGTTACCGAATCCATTCGTCTCACAGGTCAGATTGAATACAATCCCAATCAGGTAGTCCGCTACGCCAGTCTGGTGACGGGTGTGATCACCAAGTCTTACATTTCATTGGGTGACCGGGTCAAAAAAGGACAGGTACTCGCCGAAATGCGCAGCGCCGAACTTTCGGAGCTGAACACGCAGGGCAAGGTGCTGGAAACACAGTTGAAGGTGGCGGAGCGCAAGCTCGCCTCTACCAAATCCATGTTCGAAGACCGCATTGCGTCGGAAAAAGACCTGGCGGAAGCGCAGAGCGAAACGGAGATTTTGAAATCCGAAATAGAGAAAATCAAATCCAATCTCACGCTTTATAATGCAAGTTCGGAACGAGGCGTGTTCCAGATCAAGGCGCCGGTGAGCGGATATGTGGTGGAAAACAATATGTCCGACGGGACGCAGATCAGCAACACCGAGCCCAATCTGTTTACAATTTCAGATCTGTCCGAAGTGTGGGTGACGACGAATGTATACGCCGTCGACCTGCCATTTGTACAAACCGGCATGAAAGCCGTAATCAAATCCAAAGCTTATCCCGACGACTTTTTCGAAGGCACGATCTCCGACATTTCCCAGGTTTTCGACCCACAGGAACGTGTTCTCAAAGCTCGGATCAGGATGCAGAACAAAAGCCTGAAACTCAAACCCGGCCTGACCATTGAAGCCGTCGTGAAGAAAAATTCCGGAGAAATGGCAGTGGGCGTACCTGCCGACGCGATGATTTTTTACAACAACGAAAACTACCTCCTCATCCAGAAACCTGATAATACGCTCGAACCGCGCAAAGTAACGGTCGACGTGAAAGACAATGACCGGCTTTTCTTCAAAAGCGGCATTGCGGCGGGCGAAAAAGTGGTCGTGAACAATCAGCTGCTACTTTTTTCGGAAGTCCTCAGTCAGGAAAACTAACAGATACTTATGCAGAAATTAACGCAAGGCATCGTATCCTTTTCGCTGAGGAATACGATGATCATATTTTTCATGACGGCCCTGTTGGCCGTGGTGGGCGTGGTGAGCTACATCCACACGCCCATTGAGGCATTCCCGGACGTGACCAACACCCGCGCGCGGATCATCACACAGTGGCCCGGCCGCAGCGCCGAGGAAGTCGAAAAATTCATTACGCTGCCTGTGATGAAGGAAATGAACACGATCCCGAAAAAGTCGCAGGTCAGGTCCATTTCGCTGTTCGGTTTGTCGGTGGTAACGGTCTTGTTTGAGGATAAGGTGGAGGATTTTTATGCGCAGCAATATGCGTCTACGCGCCTTAATAACATTGAAATGCCCGCTGGCGCCGAGGCCGAGATCGAGCCGCCTTATGGGGCTACGGGCGAGATTTTCAGGTATGTGATCAAAAGCGAGCGGCCGATCAAGGAGCTTACTGCATTGCAGGAATGGGTGATCGAGCGCGAGCTGGTCGCAGTGCCGGGCGTGGCTACGGTGGCAAGTTTTGGGGGTGAGGAAAAAATCTATGAGATCCGTGTGAACCCTGCATTACTCGCCCAATACAACCTCACGCCGCTCGATGTGTACGATGCGGTGGGAAAAAGCAATATTAATGTCGGCGGGGATGTGATCCAGAAAGGCGATCAGGCTTATGTGGTGCGCGGGATGGGTTTGCTGGAAAGCGTAAAGGATATCGAGAACATTCTGATTAATGTAAAAGGAAATACACCTGTGCTGGTGAAGCAGGTGGCCGATGTGGAAATCACTGCAAAGCCGCGGCTGGGTCAGGTCGGGCTGGGAGAGGAGAAGGACCTGGTCGAGGGGATTGTGGTGATGCTGCGGGGTGAAAATCCGAGCGAAGTCATTGAAAAGCTGGAAAATACGATTGCCGATCTGAACAACCGCATTCTTCCGGCCGACGTGAAAATCGTCCCGGTGATCGACAGGACCGAGTTGGTGGACGCAACAGTAAATACCGTCACACACAACCTCGCCGAGGGCATTGTGCTCGTTTCGGTCATTGTTTTTGTGTTTTTGTTCAACTGGCGTACCACGCTCACGGTGGCGCTGGTAATCCCGCTTTCGTTCTTGTTTGCGATTACGATGCTGCGCATTCAGGGCTTGCCGGCCAACCTGATCTCGTTGGGGGCGATTGACTTTGGGTTATTGCTGGAAGGGACGATGGTGATCGTGGAAAAAATTTACGTAGACCTCGAACGAAGTTCGCTGAAAATGGGCGTCGACAGGTTTAATAAAATGTCGAAACTCGGACTGATTAAACGCAGTGTCAGGCACGTAGCGCCGCATATTTTCTTTGCACAAATTATTCTGATTGTCGCATTGCTGCCGATTTTCTCTTTCCAGAAAGTAGAGGGAAAAATGTTCTCGCCACTCGCATTTACATTGGGTTATGCATTGATCGGCTCGCTGATCTTGAGTCTGACTTTTGTGCCGGCGATGTGCAAGGTTTTGCTGCAAAGGAATGTGCGGGAGATTAATAATCCGGTCGTGAATTTTTTCCGGAACAACATCTTCAAGCTCTATCAATGGAGCGACCGGAACAGGAAGCTGGTGATGGTATCATTTGTGGTTCTGTTTGCGGTTTGTGTGGGGAAATTCCTGACTTATGGGACGGAGTTTATTCCAAAACTCAATGAAGGCGCTATTTATGTGAGGGCGACGTTGCCTAACAGCATCAACCTCGAACAGTCTGTCAAATCCAGCAATGCACTGCGCGATACTTTGCGCTCTTTCAAGGAAGTATCCTTTGTGATGAGCCAGACCGGCCGCCCGAACGACGGTACCGATCCGACCGGCTTCTTCAACAATGAATTTCACATTCAGCTCAAACCGGAAAGTGAATGGACGCGCAAAATCACAAAGGAAGAATTGCTGCGCGAAATGAAGGAAGTACTCGGCGCTTTTCCGGGGATTACCTTTGGATTCAGTCAGCCGATCCAGGATAATGTGGAAGAATATGTGGCCGGGGTGAAAAGCTCGCTGGTGGTGAAAGTTTTCGGCGACGATTTGCAGGATATGGAACGCCAGGCCGACGAAGTAGCAGCGCAACTGAAAGGTGTAGAAGGTGTTACGGACATTCTTGTGTACCGGAACATCGGTCTGCCTGAGCTCAACATTAAGCTCGACGAAGGCCGCATGGCGCGCCACGGCGTATCCATGGCCGACGCCCAGGCGGTGATCGAAATGACGATCGGAGGAAAAGCGGCGTCTACTTTTTACGAAAACGACCGGCTGTTTGACATCACCGTGCGCTACCAGGAAAAGTACCGCAATACGCAGGAAGAAATCGGCAATATCCTGATCCCGTCGCTCGACGACCACGAAGTGCCATTAAAGGAAATCGCCACCATCGGCACCAAAACCGGCCCGTCCTTCATTTACCGCGAAGGCAGCAGCCGCTACATCGGCATCGGTTTCAGCATCGATGGACGCGACCTGGGCAGCACCATCGCCGAAGCGCAGAAAGTGGTGAAAGACAATGTGAAATTTACCAAAAATGCGAAGGTGGAATGGGCAGGGGAATTTGAAAGCAAAGAGCGCGCAACCGCACAGCTGGCGGTGATCGTTCCGGCTGCATTGATGCTGATTGTGTTTCTGTTATATATGAATTTCGGGAATGTGAAAGATACGGCTATCTCACTGATCACCATTCCATTTGCATTCATCGGCGGCTTCCTTTCGCTGTGGGCTACGGGTACTATTTTCGGGATTTCAGCCGGGATCGGTTTTATCATTCTACTCGGCGTTTGTACGATCGACGGGATCATTCTGGTGCATGTGATGAAAGATAATCTCCTGCACAAAATGGCCCTCCGGCAGGCCATTTCAGACGGTCTTTACGGACGGATCCGCCCGGTGATCATGATTGCTTTAATGGGCTCGCTCGGACTTTTACCCGCTGCATTGTCCAACGGAATGGGCTCCGAAATCCAGAAGCCGCTCGCGATTATGATCGTCGGCGGACTGATCATCTGTATGTTTTTGTCCTTCACCGTTTTGCCGCAGGTATTTTACTGGGCTTACCGGAAACTGGATTCTTCAAAGGCTTAACGCAGAAGTTGCGTCCTTCAACAGTAATCCTGGAATCGGATCCAGCTTTTCCGGGATTACTGTGGTTGCTTCATGCTTTTCAAGGCACCTTACAACTCTATGTTTTAATTTTTTATTAAGTTAATCCTCAATCTACTAAAGAAGCAAAACAAAAGATATATTTGAGGTCACGCGACACGATCATTGGTAATCATGAATTCCCGTAACCTTTTCGACGAAAGAGAAACCCTCGCTGCACTGGCGCGGGGTGACGAGTCGGCGTTCGCGCAAATCTTCGGGGAGTACAGCCCCAGAGTTTACCGGGTTGCACTGAAATTTCTTGACTCAAAGGAAGCCGCCGAAGAGGTGGTTCAGGACATTTTCATGGATATCTGGCTCCGACGTGAGAAAATGGAAGAAGTCCTGAATCTGGGAGGCTATCTGCGGGGAATGGTGAGGAAGCAGGTTTACGACGCCTATCGCTCAAACACTGCTTTCTCGAACCTGGCCAGCGAGCTGAATTACCTTAACCAGTCTGCCAATACCACGGAACAGCTTATCCAGGAGCATGAATATGAATGCTTTTTAGAAGAAGTAATTGGCAAGCTGCCTGTTCACCAACAGGAAATTTACCGGCTCGCAAAGCAGGAAGAACTTAGCCACGAGGAGATCGCCCAACGCCTGAACCTTACGCGCCTGGCCGTCAAATCTCATATGAAGCGTATACTCAGTTTCATCCGCGTC
>NZ_JBHYGF010000110.1:0-10652 GCF_051859145.1 Dyadobacter sp. | reverse complement strand
AAGAGTTTGATATTATTGTTGGACTAGCCCATGATTCCAAATAAAAACCGCGGATTGAAAGCGACGCTTTTCCTGTTCGTTTTTGCATTGATGTATGTGCAGGCTACTGCGCAAAGCGTGAAGCGGATTGAGCTGCCGCTTTCGGGCAATACTGCATATCAGACCGTTCCGCTGGGGGAAAAGGGCGTGCTCCTGATCTCCAAGCCGGACCGTGGCACATTCAATGTACAGAAGTACGACGCGAATCTGGAAAGAGTATGGTCCATTGACGGGCCGATTGAATCCAATCTGGATTATGTCACGTCTTCTTACGACGGACAAGCTGTGTTTTTGCTTTTCAGTAAATACCGGAGCTCACTTTATCAGATCGTGAAGGTGAATGTGGGTCCCGGCTTTGTTGAGACTTTCACAATCAACACGCTCGACCGCTTTGAAATAACAGACTTCAAGACATTAGGTTACGCCGTTTTCATGGCAGGAATGGTGCGCAACGAACCGGTACTGATTTACACGCAGCTTACCACAGCGCAAACAAAGGTTTTGCCTTCGGCGATCAAAGGTTCCAATGCAATTCAGACGGTGGAAGTAGATACCGCGCATCATTTGGTGAATGTATGTTTTGCCGTAAAAAAAGGAAGACAGACCAAAATAGTAGCGCGCTCTTATGAAGAGACTGGTGAATTGTACACGCAGGTTTCGGTGGATCCGGAGGATGATTTTTCATTGCTGAGCGGCCGCTTGCAGGTTTTGAATGATTCTGTACGGATTATCATAGGTACTTACGGTTACCGCAATATGCAAAGCAGCTCTACTGCGGCTTCGCAGGGATTGTATATCAGTAAAATTGTGGGTGAGGAGACTGTTTTTACCAAATACCACAGCTTTACCGACTTCAAGAATTTCTTCAATTTTATGAATGAGCGCCAGCAGGAAAAAATGGAAAGGCGTATCAGGAAAAAGAAAGAAAGCGGCGAAGACCTGAAACTTAATTACCGGCTTCTGGTGCATGATATTGTTCCCAAAGACAACCATTATCTGCTTGTAGCAGAAGCATTTTATCCTGAATACAGGTACAACAATAACAATATGATGGGCGGGTTTGGTTATGGCGGTTTTGGCTATCCTTTTGGAATGGGCCTTTACAATCCTTACTTGTGGAACCCCATGTACGGCGGCCGCGGGTACAATCAGCAGATTTTCGACGGTTTTACCTACACCCACGCCATTGTTACGGATATTGACCAGAACGGAAATCTGGTTTGGGACAACAGCATCAATTTCGATCATGTAAAAAGCATGGACCTGCGTGAGAAGATCCGTGTTCAAACTTTCTCAAACGGAAACTCCCGGCTTGTGTACAGCCACAATGGTGCGATCAGGAGCAAGATCATCAAAGGTGACCAGGTAATCGACAGTGACCATGTGATCCCGAATGAAACCAATGTAGAAGGCGACAAAGTCAGGAAAACGAGTACCGACGATATTGATTACTGGTACAACAACTTCTACCTGGCATGGGGCGAACAAAGAATCATTAATGCAGCAGGAGATCCGCAGACAAGGGGAAGAAGAAATGTATTTTATTTAAACAAAATCGCATATTGATCGGGCCGATTTTCCATTGTCTCCGGCCAATGAAATGTACCCCCCGTCCCCCTTTTTCCGTTGGCTGAAGCCGACGGAAATGGATATTCAAGATGCGACCATACCCCTTTTCCCGTTGGCTGAAGCCGACGGAAATGGATATTCAAGGCGCAATCATATCCCCTTTTTCCGTTGGCTGAAGCCGACGGAAATGGATATTCGAGGCGCAATCAAACCCCTTTTTCCGTTGGCTAAAGCCGACGGAAATGGATATGTCGGCCCGCCGACATAAATTTGGCTTCGCCAAAAAAAAATCAATTCCCGTTGGCTTCAGCCAACGGACAAGATCAATGAAAGAATAATACAAGTACAATAAGACATACAAGCAAATCCAACACGCGTGATCCTACTTACACCAGACCAACATACTGACTACCAATTAATCGACACTGGTGGCTTTGAAAAACTTGAGCGATTTGGACCTTACATTTTAACCCGGCCTGAGCCGCAGGCGATCTGGGATAAGTCGCTGCCTGAAAGTGAATGGGAGGAGCGATCCAATGCGGTTTTTAAAAAGGACAAGAATTCACAGGAAAAGGGCCAGTGGGTCACTAAAGGTGATATGCCCGAAAAATGGGTATTTCAATACCGTACTAAATCATTGCATTTGCGGAGCAAGCTTGCATTATCTTCCTTTAAGCACGTGGGTGTATTTCCTGAGCAGGCTACCAACTGGGATTATATTTCCAAAAAGCTGAAACAGATTCCGGAAGAAAAGCCGAATGTACTTAACCTGTTTGCTTACACCGGCATTGCTTCACTTGCTGCAAAAGCCGCCGGTGCGGATGTGACGCATGTTGATTCAGTAAAGCAGGTAATCAGCTGGTCGCGTGAAAATATGCAGCTGAGCGGACTGGATAACATTCGCTGGGTGGTGGAAGATGCGATGAAATTTGTACAGCGCGAGGTACGCCGCGGCAACCAGTACAACGGCATCATTCTCGATCCGCCTGCCTATGGTCGCGGTCCTGACGGTGAGAAATGGTTACTGGAAGAAAGCCTGAATGAAATCCTGCGGCTTTCTGCATTGCTTTTGAAGAAGGAGAATTTCTTTTTTATCATCAACCTGTACTCGCTCGGCTTTTCGGCCTTGATCGTGGAAAATCTCATCAAAACGCATTTTGGAACAGAGATAAAGCACGAGTTTGGCGAATTATTCATTCCCGATTCATTTGGCAAAAAGCTCCCGCTTGGCGTATTTTCCCGATTCTCCGACCAAAATGATTGAAAGCCGGGAAGATTTTACAATTTTGTATAATACCCCGCTGCACTGCCACGCGTGGTATTACACACTTTTGCCTGTATGAGATTACCTTATTTGAACTACCTGTTATTCTGCCTTTCAATCGCTTTCACTGGCCTGCTGCAATCCTGCCAGAGCGACCCAAGGAATGCTACGCGTATTCCGCCGGTGGTCAAAAAGTCGCATGCGCAGTGGCAGAACGATGCGTTGCTTTCCTTAACCGAACTTATCAACCGAGGTATTGATTCTGACGTAAATTATTTCAAAAGAGCCAGGATCTACTTTGAGCGGGAGCAATATACCGAGGCACTGGACGATATTAATGAATCTATTTACGAGCAGGATAATGTAAGTGATTACTTTCTGTTGCGCGGAAAGATAAACCGGGAGCTCGGCAAGATCGACAATGCGCTGGAAGATGCGCAGCGTGCAGAAGCATTGCAGCAAAGCAGCCCTGAACTTTACGTACTACTAGCTGACATTTTACAAGCAAAAAACCGATTTGGTGAATCTGTCAGCTACCTGAACCAAGCCCTGAAAATGGCGCCTTATGACGGTTCTGCTTATTATGTCAAAGGTGTGTTGCAGGCGCGGCAAGGTGACTCGCTGGCTAGTCTGGCGAGTCTGGATTACGCGATTAATGTCAACCCAAGACTGCTCCGTGCCTACCAGCAGAATATCCTTATTTTACGTAAACTAAAAAACATCGATAAAGCGCTGGTTGTTAACGACAAGGCAATCAAGCGCTTTCCTGCTGACCCTACCCTGTATTTCGAACAAGGAGAGATTTTCATGGCGCTGGCCAGACCAGATACTGCATTGATCAGCTTCCAGAAAGCAGTAAGCCTCAACCCCGACTATGAAGACGCACTCTGGCAGGTAGCAAATACCAGCATTCAGTTGCGGCATTACAATAAAGCGCTGCCTGCACTGAACAAGCTTTTGACAAAGAAACCCAAGTCGAAAGAAATCAATAATCTGATCGGGTTATGCTATGAAAAAAGCTTTGACTACGATCGGGCTCGGGAATACTATACTACTGCATTGGCTTTGAGCCCGGGAGACCAGGATGCGCGTTACGGGCTTTACAGGATCAGACTGCGCGAGAGCGAGGGGAGCTACGATTCGTATTATCCTCAGGAAAATGCAGGATCGGGTTACAAGCTGCTGGATACTGCTCGCGTAAAGATCAATGTGCTGCAACCGCGTGGTACTACAAATATCCGTGTTGACTCAACACGAAAAGCTAAAATTGAATAGCTTTGTATTTTACCGCTTGCCGAAAAACCTTTGAATTAAATCCACAGAATAGATTTTTGAATGAAAGACGAGTCTCAAGTAAAAATTACCCTGCCAGACGGTAGTGAAAGATTTTACCCGAAAGGAGTTACTGCCCTCGAAATCGCGCTTAGCATTAGTGAAGGACTTGCGCGCAATGTAATCGCGGCGAAAGTGAACAATGAAGTGTGGGATCCTACCCGCCAGATCACGGAAGATTCCCTGGTGAAATTGTTGACGTGGAACGACGAGGACGGTAAATCTACATTCTGGCATTCATCTGCGCACTTACTTGCCGAGGCACTGGAAGCATTGTACCCGGGCATTAAGTTCGGCACCGGGCCTTCCATTGAAAAGGGCTTTTACTATGATGTGGATTTGGGTGAACAATCGATTTCTCAGGAAGATTTTCCAAAAATCGAGGCTAAAATGCTGGAACTGGCGCGGCAGAAAAACGAGTATGTCCGCAAGCCAATCAGCAAAGCAGAGGCGCTGGAATATTTTACCAAAAAAGGAGACGAATACAAGCTGGAACTGATCGAAGGTCTCGAAGATGGTTCCATTACTTTATATGAACAGGGCGGTTTTACCGATTTGTGCCGCGGGCCGCATATTCCGAATACTGGCTTCATCAAGGCAGCCAAGCTGACCAACATTGCCGGTGCATACTGGCGAAACAAGCAAGACAATAAAATGCTTACGCGCATTTACGGGATTACTTTTCCAAAGCAAAAAGAGCTGGAAGAGTATGTAACGTTGATGGAAGAAGCTAAAAAACGCGATCACCGCAGATTAGGCAAGGAACTCGAACTTTTTGCTTTTTCCGAAAAGGTAGGTCAGGGACTTCCATTGTGGCTTCCAAAAGGTGCGATGCTGCGTGAGCGGCTTCAATCTTTTTTAAGTAAAGCACAGTCGCGCGCAGGTTACCTGCCAGTGATCACGCCAAATATTGGAAGTAAAGAATTGTACGTGACTTCTGGCCACTGGGATAAGTATGGCAAGGATTCATTCCAGCCGATCAAAACGCCGAACCTGGGTGAAGAGTATCTGCTTAAACCCATGAACTGTCCGCACCACTGCGAAATTTATAAAACCTCACCCCGCTCCTACAAAGACCTGCCACTTCGGTTTTCGGAGTTTGGTACGGTTTATCGTTACGAGCAAAGCGGCGAGCTGCACGGATTGACGCGCGTGCGTGGTTTTACACAGGACGATGCGCACATTTTCTGCCGCCCCGATCAGGTAAAAGAAGAGTTTATCCGAGTGATTGACCTGGTTCTATATGTTTTCAAATCGCTTGGTTTCGAAGATTACAGCGCACAGGTCTCTTTACGTGATCCAAATGATAAAGTAAAATACATTGGTAAAGACGAAGATTGGGAACGTGCCGAAAATGCGATTGTTGAGGCTGCACAGGAACGTGGGCTAAGTACTGTGACCGAGTTGGGTGAAGCTGCATTCTACGGTCCTAAGCTGGATTTCATGGTGCGCGATGCCTTGGGCAGAAAGTGGCAGTTGGGTACAATCCAGGTGGATTATCAAATGCCAAAGCGTTTCGGACTGGAATATACCGGTTCTGACAACCAGAAGCACCAGCCGGTCATGATCCACCGTGCGCCTTTCGGGTCAATGGAAAGGTTCATTGCGATTTTGATCGAAAACACGGCGGGTCAGTTCCCACTTTGGTTATCACCTGATCAGATAGCGATTTTACCGATTTCAGAAAAGTTTGCAGATTATGCCGAAGAAGTATTTTTCAGGTTGCAGGACAATGATATTCGCGGATTTGTAGATCACCGTGACGAGAAGATCGGCAGAAAAATCCGTGATGCGGAAGTTACCAAGGTTCCATTCATGCTGATTGTGGGCGAAAAAGAAGCGGCAGAGGGAAAAATCTCAGTCCGCCGGAAAGGTGAAGGCGACCTTGGAAGCATGACAGTAGAAGAATTTGCCAGCTATTTCAAGAAAGAAGCAGCGCTGATTTGATGTTTTTCGGAATTTTTAGTATAATTCATTCCGGAAGGCACTATTTTTGTTGGCGCACTGTTACCAATTTCGATTTTTACACAAGAATACAAACAACACCAAACCAAGTTATATGGCATTAAGACCCCCTAGTGGACGGTTAAGAGTTCCCGAAGAACCTTATAAAATTAACGAACGAATTGCAGCAAAAGAAGTACGTCTGGTTGGAGAGAATATCGAGCCAGGCATAGTGGATATCAATACAGCCCGAGCTATGGCAAAGGCGCAAAGCCTTGACCTAGTTGAAATTGCACCTACCGCAGTGCCACCGGTTTGCAAGATTGTCGACTACTCCAAGTTTAAATACGAGCAAAAGAAGAAGCAGAAAGAGATTAAGGCAAAAGCTCAGAAAGTGGTTATTAAAGAGATCCGTTTCGGACCGAATACAGATGATCACGATTTCGAGTTTAAGCTGAAACACGCTCAAAACTTCCTGAAAGAAGGTTCAAAGGTAAAAGCTTACGTGCACTTTGTGGGACGTACGATTGTGTTTAAGGAAAGAGGGGTAAATCTTTTGAACAAATTTTCGGAGGCGCTTTCGGAATTTGGCAAACTTGAAATGGAGCCAAAGCTGGAAGGAAAAAGAATGACAATTATTCTCGCTCCCGCTCCTGCAAAAGCAAGCAAATAGCAGATTTCTACATTTATATAAGCTATATCAATCGTGTTCGTGGCAGTATGTCGCGGACACGATTTTATTTTATAAACATTTTGGCTAATTTTGCGCGCTGTTTTATATTTTATCAACTATTATTTTTTGAATCATGCCTAAAATGAAAAGTGTTTCAGGTGCCAAAAAGCGTTTCAAGCTGACCGGTACTGGAAAGATCAAACGCAAACACGCGTTTCACAGCCACATCCTGACTAAAAAATCGAACAAGCGCAAGCGTGGTTTGGTTAAAACTGGTCTGATCGATGTGTCTAACCACAAGCAGGTATTGGCAATGCTTGGATAATATCCGAAGCCAATAAAAATTAAATACCATTCAGGTTTCTTTGTTCAACCCGGTAAAAGGCTTTTAAGACTCAGCAGAGCGCCGATTATCAAAAACAGTTAAAACATGCCACGTTCAGTAAATCACGTTGCGTCACGTGCAAGACGTAAAAAAGTAATGAAGCTTGCGAAAGGCTATTTCGGCCGTCGTAAGAATGTATGGACAGTAGCTAAAAATGCGGTAGAACGCGGTTTGGCTTACGCATACAAAGGTCGTAAACAGAAAAAACGCAATTTCCGCGCGCTTTGGATCCAGCGTATCAATGCAGGTACCCGCGAGCACGGACTTTCTTATTCTGCTTTTATCGGCAAACTGAGTGCTGCAGGCATCGAGCTAAACAGAAAAGTTCTCGCTGACTTGGCGATGAACCATCCGGAAGCTTTCAAAGCGATCGTTGATCAGGTAAAATAAAACAGCAAATCCCGCCTTCCGGCGGGATTTTTTTTGCTCCTTTCAGCCCATTCCGGCATCTTCACAATTAAATAATCTCCATAATAGCGAAAGCTTGGTACTTTAGTAGTCCTGTCCGGTATTACAGGAAAGTACTAACTCACCTACCCTATTCATGGAGTCCAGAAGAGAATTTCTTAAAAAGGCAACTATGCTGACCGGTGCCGCCGGGATGTTCAGCGTGTTGCCGGCCTCAATCCAGAAAGCACTTGCTATAAATCCTCAAAAAGGAAGCACTTACCTCGACGCAGAGCATGTAGTGATCCTGATGCAGGAAAACCGCTCATTTGATCATTCCTATGGCGCCCTGCGCGGTGTAAGAGGCTTCAACGATCCGCGCGCAATTCGCTTACCAAATAAAAACCTAGTTTGGATGCAAACCAATGCATTCGGCGAAACCCACGTACCTTTTCGGCTGAATATGCGTGAAACCAATGCGACGTGGATGGGCTCGCTGCCGCATTCGTGGACCAATCAGGTGGATGCGAGGAACAATGGGAAGTATGATCAGTGGCTCATCGCGAAGCAGCCGGGGCACAAGGATTACGCTAAGATGCCGCTGACACAGGGCTACTATAACCGGGAAGATATTCCGTTCTATTATGCGCTGGCAGATGCATTCACTGTCTGCGACCAGAATTTTTGCTCGTCACTGACCGGTACCACGCCTAACCGTCTTTACCTGTGGACCGGAACAGTGCGTGAAAATCCGGACCCGAAACATTACGCAAATGTCAGAAACGAAAATGTAAGTGACGATGCGGAAGCTAGCTGGACAACTTTCCCTGAAAGGCTGGAAGACCACGGTGTATCCTGGAAAATTTATCAGAATGAGCTCAGCATTCCAACCGGCCTGACCGGCGAGGAGGAATCGTGGTTGGCCAACTTTACCGACAACCCGATCGAATGGTTTACACAATATAATATCCGCTTTCACTCAGGCTACCAGAAATACCTGAAATCACAGCTGGAAACTTTACCGGGAGAAATCCAGGAGGCAAAGGCAAAGCTGAAAACTGCGACGCCAGGCAAGGAGAAAGATAAACTGGAAAAGGCGATTGCAGCCAAACAGTCGAGCCTGGCCCTGGCGAAGGAGGAACTTGTTAAATGGAGCCCTGAAAACTTTGAGAAGCTTTCGCAGCGCAGAAAGAACATTCACCAAAAGGCATTTACGATTAATATAAACGATCCGGACTATCGCAGGATTACAACTGTGAAGTATATGGACGGCGATATGGAGCATGAGGCGAAAGCACCGCTTGGCGATGTGCTGCACCAGTTCAGAAGCGATGTAAATACCGGACAACTGCCGGCGGTATCCTGGCTTGTAGCCCCGGAGAATTTCTCAGATCATCCAACTTCTCCCTGGTATGGTGCGTGGTACGTTTCGGAAGTAATGGATATTCTTACAGCCAATCCGGAGGTTTGGAAAAAAACAATCTTCATTCTTTGCTATGACGAAAACGATGGCTACTTCGACCACGTGCCACCTTTTTCTGTCCCAAATCCCTATAAGGAAGATACAGGCGCAGTTTCCGCAGGCATTGACTGCAAAACGGAATACGTAACCCTGGAACAGGATATGACGAAAAAGCCAGCAAAGGAAAGCCGCGAAAGTCCGATCGGACTTGGATACCGCGTGCCGCTGGTGATAGCCTCACCTTGGAGCAGGGGCGGTAATGTATGCTCCGAAGTTTTTGACCATACCTCCATTCTGCAGTTCCTGGAAAAATTTGTTGCTACTAAAACCGGTAAGCCGATTAAGGAAACGAATATCAGTGAATGGCGAAGAACAATTTGCGGTGACCTTACTTCGACATTCCTGCCTTATAACGGTGAGCAGATCAAGCTGCCTGCTTTCCTGGAACGCGACGAATTTATGGAAGGTATCTTTAATGCGAAGTTCAGGAAGTTGCCAAATGGGTACAAAGCTTTGTCGCAGGAAGAAATTGACAAGATTAATCAAGACCCGCTCGCCTCTTCTATTTTACCAAACCAGGAAAAAGGAACTCGTCCCGCCTGCCCTCTTCCTTACGAGATCCATGCAGATGGCGCGATCAACTCTGACAAAACTGCATTTGAAATAAAACTGGAAGCCAAAAATGACATGTTCAAAGACAAGTCAGCAGGTGCTCCGTTCATTGTTTATGCGCCGGGTAAATATAAAAACGAAGACTATAAAGTCTGGAACTACGCAGTAAAGGCTGGCGATTCACTGAAAGGCTCGTGGAAGATCGGCGATTTTGAAGGCGGCAAATACCATTTGTGGGTATACGGGCCAAATGGTTTTTTCAGGGAATATATAGGTACAAAAGCTTCGGGCTCTGTAAAAGTGGGCACACGCTATCAGCAGGACGGAAAGAACAAGTCCAATGCGTCTCTTGCATTCAGCTTTGGCATTACAGATAATGAAAAAGATACTTTCATCACCGTCACAGATAATGCGTATGGCGCTGATACCAAGACAATTGGTATCCGGCACTTATCCGTGGGCAATGAGCTGCTCGTTCCGCTTGATGTGAGCGGTAATTCCAACTGGTACGACTTCTCTATTACACTTTCAAGCGATCCCGATTTTTTTCAACGCTACGCAGGTCACATTGAAACGGGCACCCTAAGCGAAAGCGACCCATATATGGGACAGGCGCTGAGTTAGTCATTCTTCACGTCAGGCTGGAACCTGGTTGACCCCGAGTGCAACCCCAGCCTGACACTTTGTCACTTCCATTTTCCCTTCTGTATTCTGGTACGGGGTTTTTAGAAAACCTCAGAGCGACCGCATCTCAGGTCAACAAGCTCAACAGAACGAATCAAATTATACTTAACTTTAATATAGAACAATGGGAAAAATTATTGGCATAGACTTAGGAACAACGAACTCCTGCGTGGCTGTCATGGAGGGTAACGAGCCGGTTGTCATTGCAAACAGCGAAGGTGCACGTACAACTCCGTCTGTCGTTGCATTCATGGATAATGGTGAACGCAAAATCGGAGCACCGGCCAAACGTCAGGCGATC
>NZ_JBHYGF010000109.1:6557-10657 GCF_051859145.1 Dyadobacter sp. | reverse complement strand
CGTCAGTAAGGTGTTTTGGTCAGCTGATAATTTCCTCCGTACCGTCGGTAATTTTTACTCGGTAACACGGCAGATCAATGTTATATTCTTGTTTATAAGCCTGCTTCATTTGTTCTTCAAAGGCTTCCACGGCGTTTTTCTTTACCAGGTTAATGGTACAACCGCCAAATCCGCCGCCCATCATCCGGGCGCCGAGTACATTGTCATTGTTCCGCGTTTGCAAAACAAGAAAGTCAAGTTCCGGGCAGCTTACCTCGTATTCGTGTTGCAGCCCGTCGTGGGTTGCGTACATTTTCTTGCCAAAATCAGGCAGGTTACCTTGTACAAGCAGGTCGCAGGCATCCTGTACGCGCTGGATTTCCTCGGTGATAAATTTGCAGCGGCGGTAAACCACATCCCCCAGCTCGTCACGATGCGCTTCTACCAGCGAAGGCGCTACGTCACGCAGGCTCTGGATTGCCGGATCATATTTTTGTAAAATGGAAACGCCCTTTTCGCATTCCAGGCGGCGGGTGTTGTATTCAGAGCTTGCGAGTGAATGTTTCACACTTGTATCACAAAGTACCAGGAGGTAATCGTCCATTGGGAATGGAAAGTATTCGTATTCGAGCGAGCGGCAGTCCAGGCGGATTACCTGCTCCTGCTTCCCGAATGCGGAGGCAAACTGATCCATAATGCCGCATTGTACGCCTACATACTCGTTTTCAGCTTTTTGCGACATTTTTACAACACTAAACCGGTCCAGCCCAAGCCCGAAAATTTCATTCAATCCAAAAAGAAGACAACATTCCAATGCAGCCGAGGAAGATAACCCGGCGCCGACCGGCACATCGCCGCCAAAAGCAGCATTAAAACCGCCTACTTTCAAACCCTTTTTATGAATCTGATCAATAATGCCGATCTGATAATGTGGCCAGGAAGCTGCTGGCTTGGAAAGGTCGTCAAGCGAAAAGGTGTAGGTTTCGTCCAGGTCAGTCGCGTAGAGGACAACCTGCTGATCGGCGCGCGGACTGATCACAAAATACACAGCCTTATCCACACTCGCGGGCAGTACAAACCCATTATTATAATCTGTATGTTCCCCGATCAGGTTAATCCGTCCCGGTGACCTGAAAACCCTCACCTCATCCCCGTTACCGAATTTTTGGAAATATTTATCCTTAACGGCTTCTAATATATTTAATTCCGAATCTGTCATTGTTGGTTTTATTAAAAATCAATAACCTCTGAAAAGGTCAACTTCATTGGCCGGGCTTCCTCCGTTTTCCATTGCAAAAATGTTGTTGAGGAATAAATCTACTTTGCCCATATGTTCATTCCTGTGGCCGCCGCCGGTATGTTGTGTCAAAATTACATTCGGCATTTTCCAGAGCGGACTGTCTGCCGGAAGCGGTTCGAGCTCGGTTACATCCAGCACTGCCCCGTCCAGCTGACCGGAATTCAATACTTCCATTAATGCTTTTTCGTCCGTAGTACTGCCTCTTCCCACACTCGCGTAAACGCTCGTTTTTTTCATTTTTGAGAAAAATTCAGCATCTGCGAAATGGGTAGCAGTGCCCGGCAATGTATTCACTACTAAATCCGCGTTCGGAAGTTCTTCCAGCAGTTCTTCGCGGCTGTGCAGGTCGGCGTCGGGCGAAGTGCGCGCCATCATGTGGGTATTACAGCCCAATCCTTTCAATATCGCATTCACCGCCTGCCCGATCGTGCCGGCGCCAAGTATGATGGTGTTTTGATTATAAAGCAATTTTAAGTCCGTACGCAATTTTGATCCCACCCATTCCGATTTTTGTTTGAGCAGCGTAAGTGTATCCAGTCCTCTGTACAATGCCAGTACCCCGCCCACAATAGTTTCGGCGCAAGGGCGTGCAAACCAGTCGCCCATATTCGCCACTTTCACGCCTTCGGGAAGCGGAATAGTACTGTATTGATCAAACCCGGCTGAATCCAGCTGCCAGAATTTAAGCTTTTTCGGTTTTTGGCTGAACCATTCTCCTGGCGGGTTGCCCAGAATATAATCGGCTTCAAGGAAATAGCTCAATGCTTCTTCCTGGGTTGTATTTTCTGTTCGGTACCGGATCTCGTGCTGCGGCAAAGTTTCGGTCAGCTTACTTCTCAGCGAAGTATCCAGCGTGGCGTGGCAGTAAATCGTCATTTTATGTTGTGGTTTGAAAAGCAAGGTAAAATGATTTCTCTTAAATCTGGTCCGGCCGGGCAAACTACCCAGTTCCTTTACGGTTCAGCTCGGCTAAAATCTTGGCAGCTCTCGACCTGAATGCAGCACTTTCAAATGGAAGCCGCTCCTCAATTGCGAATTTCAGCTCCTGTCTCAGCTCTGGATAAGTGTGGGAAAGGCGGTGCGCGATTGTGAGCGAAAAAGTCCGCACTGCAATCGCCGACTGCCTGTCCTGAATAATCCTGAATACCGATTCTATCAGCTCTGCATGAAATTCTTCCTGAACAGGCACACATTCCAGAATGCGCGCACTGTTTCGCAGCACTGCATTATGTACATCAGTACGTCCAAGCTGTTGCACGAGCGTTCCTGTAAAAGGTTGTACCAGTTCAGCGTTTTTACGCGCTGCAATGCTCAAACTATGTGCAGCCCGTTGTACCAACAGCGGATCTTTCGATAAAAAACATGCAAACAGTTCGCGAAAAGTCTCCGGCGAAGACGCAGCATATTCAGCAATAGCAACTGCTTTCTGTTTACTTAACCGCTCGCCTGCCAGTAATTCAGCTTTAATTTCCATCCTATCTGAAAAGAAAGAATGCTCCGCCTGACAGCAGAGCATTCGAAAAAGAAAAAGAAAGTGGATTTCTATTTGTTGTCGCCCACCATATCCTCAGGTTTTACCCAGGCATCAAACTCCTCAGGGGTTAGATAACCCAATGCAACAGCTGTTTCTTTCAATGTTGAGCCGTTTTTATGTGCAGTTTGTGCGATTTCCGCTGCCTTGTAATAACCAATTTTGGTATTCAATGCAGTTACCAGCATCAAAGAGTTGTTCACGTGCTTTTTGATATTTTCGTGCAGCGGCTCTATACCTACTGCGCAATTGTCATTGAAAGAAACACAGGCATCGCCGATCAGTCTGGCTGAATGCAGGAAATTGTACGCCATCAAAGGTTTAAAAACATTCAGTTCAAAATGTCCGTTTGACCCGCCGATACCAATCGCCACGTCATTTCCCATTACCTGCGCAGCCACCATGGTAATCGCCTCGCATTGTGTCGGGTTTACTTTGCCCGGCATGATCGAGCTACCCGGCTCATTGTCAGGAATGTGTATTTCTCCGATTCCCGAGCGTGGGCCCGAAGAGAGCATGCGGATATCATTTCCGATTTTCATCAGACTTACCGCCACCGTTTTCAATGCACCATGCGCTTCCACGATTGCGTCGTGTGCGGCGAGTGCCTCAAATTTGTTTTCAGCAGTTATAAATGGGAGACCGGTTAATGCGGCAATGTGGCGCGCTACATTCTCAGAGTATCCTTCCGGTGTGTTAATCCCGGTACCCACAGCAGTTCCGCCCAATGCAAGTTCAGAAAGGTGCGCGAGCGAGTTATAGATAGCACGCAGTCCGTGATCGAGCTGGGAAGCGTATCCTGAAAATTCCTGGCCGAGTGTCAGCGGCGTTGCATCCATAAAGTGCGTGCGGCCGATTTTAACCACATTCCTGAAAGCTTCTGCTTTTGCTTTCAATGTATCCCGCAGCTTGGTAATGCCCGGAATGGTTACGTCCACGAGTATTTTGTAGGCTGCAATGTGCATTGCAGTCGGGTAGGTATCGTTCGAAGACTGCGATTTATTCACGTCGTCATTCGGATGCAGAAATTTGGTTTTATCTCCCAGCTCGCCGCCCTGCAAGACGTGCCCGCGGTAAGCGATTACCTCATTGCAGTTCATATTAGACTGGGTACCTGAGCCGGTTTGCCAAACTACGAGCGGAAACTGGTCGTCGAGCTGCTCGGTCAGGATCTCGTCGCAAACCTGTCCGATCAGATCACTTTTCTCTTTCGGCAAAACGCCGGCTTCGTAATTGGTGATCGCAGCGGCCTTTTTCAGGTATGCAAATGCCTTGATAATCTCTTTGGGC
>NZ_JBHYGF010000109.1:0-6547 GCF_051859145.1 Dyadobacter sp. | reverse complement strand
GGGCATTTTGTTGATATCCTGCGCGATTGGGAAGTTCTGGATTGAGCGTTGCGTTTGAGCGCCCCAATATACATGAGCAGGTACCTGCACTTCGCCCATGGTATCTTTTTCTATGCGGTATTCCATTTTATTTTTTTAGAAGTATAAAAATGAATTGGATTGAAAGGTAAAGTTAGGTTTGGGCTTTTAGTTTTTGTTGTTTTTTGAAGGATAAATGTTAACCGCTTTGAAAAGAATGTTTAGATTGGCAGCCTTCAAAAATCAATAAAACCCGCTATGGTACCCAAGATCAGCATCTATCCCGACTACAATGCAATGAGCCAGGCAGCCGCCGACCGCGTGATCGCGCTTTTGACAAAAAAGCCTGAATCCGTGATTTGTCTGCCTTCGGGAAGTACGCCGCTGGGTATGTTCCGTGCGCTGGCTGCCGCCAATCAGAAAGGGGAAGTTGATTTTTCCAAATGCATTTACATTGGTCTTGACGAATGGATCGGCCTCGGTGCCGGCGACGAAGGCAGCTGCCGCGACCTGCTGGACAAGGATTTTCTCAAACCAATCGGCTTCCGCGAAAATCAGATCGTGTTCTTCGACGGAAAAGCAATGGACCCGGAGGCAGAATGCGTGCGGATCAACAAAATAGTAGAGAGCCTGGGCGGGCTGGACCTGATCGCTCTGGGAATTGGAATGAACGGGCATTTGGCTTTAAATGAGCCGGGAACACCCTGGGACACCTACGCCCACATTTCAGAACTCGACCCGCTGACAGCAGAAGTCGGGCAGAAATATTTCAACAAACCTACCCAGCTCACCAGGGGAATTACAGTCGGTATCCGCCATATTCTGGAATCAAAAACGGCCATTCTCATCGGAGCAGGCGCAGCGAAGGCACCTGTAATCGCACGGGCGCTTGCCTTTCCGGTTACTGCTGAATTTCCCGCCACTGTTTTGCAGAATCATTTCAATGCAGAGTTTATCTTGGATGCAGAGGCGGGAAGCGGATTGAGAGTGTAAATTTTATTCATTTTGAAAATGTTGAATAATGGAAATTGATGAGCGAACACTTTCTGACGATGAAGAAGATCTGGCACTCGGAATTGCAATGGAAGAAGGAATACTCGAAGGAATTGCTAGTCCGGAAGAAAGACAAGAATTTGAATCTTACCTATTTCAAGGCTAGTTTGGAAAGTGCCAATCTCGGATATACAAATATTTCCCCTAAACCATGGCTTCAAAAATCACTTTTGGAGCCTTTTTTTTGGGGTCAAAAAGATAAAATATCCTTCGCCAAAACTGAATTTTTGCACCTTTCACTTAAATCAGCGCGCTTCTTCCGGCGCTTTCTTTTTCAATTTAAATTTGGCCAGTTCTTTGTGAACGCCCGTCAATCGGGGTAGTGGTTTTGCTTTTTGGAACCCTCATCCAAATGATAGCAAACTAAAAAGGAACCGTGTGCGAATCACGGGCAGTCGTGCTACTGTAAGTATCCGTTCCGAAGTAATCGGAACAGGTTTTTACCCGCGTGTCCCATTGTTGTAACTGTTGGCTAGCAGACAATTACGACGAGAAGGGCGGTGAAAACTGATACAAGCCAGGAGACTTGCCGCTACTCTCAATGTCCATTCTCTCACGGTTGGAGGCTGGTCAGGCATTGATTTACCAAACATATTGGAAGACAAATCCGTGAGCGGCTTTCGTGCCGATCTCGCCGGAGCAATCTCGCTGTGTTACGTACTGGCTTCGGTCAGGACGGGGGTGTTTTCAAAGGGTTTTTATTAACTCTTAAACACAAAAGCTATGTTATCTCACAATCTCGGCTACCCGCGCATTGGCAGCCACCGCGAACTGAAAAGAGCAAGCGAAAAATTCTGGGCAGGTAAAATCGACCGCGACGAATTGCAGAAGGTCGCACGCAAGATCCGCCACGAAAACTGGAACACGCAGAAAGCAGCCGGTATCGACCTGATTCCGTCCAACGATTTTTCATTGTACGACCAGGTACTCGACACTTCGCTCATGGTGGGTGCGGTGCCCGAACGTTACCACCAGCTCGTCGACGGAAAGTCTAATAAAGAGCTTGAACTATATTATGCAATGGCGCGCGGCTACCAGCGCGACGGTCACGATATCAAGGCAATGGAAATGACAAAATGGTTTGATACAAACTACCATTACCTCGTGCCCGAGTTTACCCGAAACCAACAGTTCAGAAGGTATTCCGATAAAGTATTGCTCGAATTTGAAGATGCATTGCAAAAAGGAATTCTGACAAAACCTGTGCTGCTGGGGCCGGTTACCTATCTTTTGTCGGGAAAAGAAAAAGAGGCGGGCTTTGATAAAATTGATTTGATGCAAAACCTGCTGCCTGTTTATATATCTGTACTGCAAGAACTCTCCGCAAGAGGCGCGGAGTGGGTGCAGATAGACGAGCCTGCATTGGTACTCGATCTGTCGGAAAAGCAAAAGCATGCATTTGAAACAGCTTACGAAGAGATCAGGAATGCAGTTCCAAGATTGAAATTGCTGATAGCTACTTATTTCGGGGCACTGGGGGATAATGTAAACACGGCAGCCAATTTGCCAGTTGATGCATTGCACATTGACCTGACCCGTGGCGCTGAGTCGCTTCCTCATTTGCTTGGGCATGAGGCGTTTATTAGTTCCGGTCGCAAGCTTTCCCTGGGAGTTGTTGATGGAAGAAATATCTGGAAAAATGATTATTCCAAATCACTCGCGTTCATTGAGCAGGCTGCAAATGTATTGGGCAAAGAACGCCTGCTCATCGCGCCTTCTTCTTCGCTGCTGCACAGCCCGTGTGACCTTGAACTGGAAACAGACCAAACGGTTTTGACACCTGAAATCAAAAACTGGATGTCTTTTGCCAAACAAAAACTGTCGGAAGTTGCTGAATTAGCCCGGCTAGCTGACACTAACTGGATTTCAGATCCGGCATTTCTAGCAAACCAGGAAGCGATACAAAGTCGCCGTGACTCTACTTTGATCCATAAACCGGAAGTGAAAAATCGGCTTGCCAAAGTAAGTGACGCGGATTTTAGCAGACAAAGCAGTTTTCCGGTAAGACAGAAAATTCAATTGGAAAAACTAAAACTTCCATTGTTCCCGTCCACCACAATCGGCTCATTCCCGCAAACTGATGAAGTACGTCTGCTACGCGCCAATCTGAAAAAGAATGTACTGACGCAGGATGAGTATGAAAATCGCATTCGGGAGGAAATCGTGAGTTCGCTGCGCTGGCAGGAAGAACTTGGGATAGACGTGCTGGTACACGGGGAATTTGAGCGGAATGATATGGTGGAGTACTTCGGAGAAAGTCTGTCCGGGTTTGTTTTTACGCAAAATGGCTGGGTACAAAGCTACGGAAGTCGCTGTGTGAAGCCTCCTGTGATATATGGCGATGTCGAAAGGCCCAAACCTATGACAGTGAAATGGTCTGCATTTGCGCAGGCTAACTCGGAAAAGCTGGTCAAAGGAATGCTCACAGGTCCTGTTACGATCTTGCAATGGTCTTTTGTCCGGGACGATCAGCCGAGGAAAGACACTGCATTTCAGATCGGCCTGGCTATTCGCGACGAGGTAGTGGACCTGGAAAAAGCGGGACTTAAAGTCATACAGATCGACGAACCAGCAATTCGCGAGGGGCTCCCGTTACGAAAAGCAGACTGGTCGGCTTACCTGAAATGGGCAGTAGACGCATTCAGGCTCAGTGCGGCTGGTGTGGCCGACCAAACTCAAATCCACACGCATATGTGTTATTCGGAGTTCAATGATATTATCGATTCCATTGCGGCAATGGACGCAGATGTGATTACAATTGAAACTTCACGCTCGCAAATGGAGTTGCTGGATGCATTTGCAAACTTCAACTATCCCAACGAAATCGGCCCCGGCGTGTACGATATTCACTCGCCAAGAGTACCAACAGTGGATGAAATGATACTTTTACTTGAAAAGGCATTGAAGGTAATCCCGGCGAGAAACCTCTGGGTAAACCCGGACTGCGGACTAAAAACCAGAAAATGGCCCAAAACCGAAGCTGCTTTGCGAAATATGATCCTGGCGGGTAACTTGCTGCGCGAAAGATACAGGTAGTTGAATGCCGTCATTGCTTGTCATTTGTGGTCATTTGTTGTTTTGAGGCTGTTTTCAACACTTATCACAATGAATGACTACCAATGACCAGCAGTGACAATCACTGAGCACAAATGAAAATAATGACAACCAACAATAACGATTTAACAAACCACCCAACGTTTTGAACATTCAAGAAAAAATTACAGCCTCCGAAACGCGCGTTTTTAAAACTGTTTTTCCAAATAATACCAATCACTACGACACCCTTTTTGGCGGCACTGCATTGTCGATGATGGATGAAGTTGCATTCATCGCAGCTACCCGGTTTTCCAGGCTGCGCTGTGTAACCGTCTCCTCCGACCGTATTGATTTTACACATCCGATACCTGCCGGAACGATTATCGAGCTGGTCGGCAGGGTGGAGACGGTGGGCAACACCAGTATGAAGGTCCGGGTCGATATTTTCGTTGAAAAGATGTATGAGGAAGGCCGTGAGAAGGCAGTTACCGGTATTTTTACATTCGTAGCGCTGGATGAAGATCACAAGCCGGTGAAAATTTTAGGCTGAAATTTTTACCGATTAATCACGTTCTTTGGTGTGTAATATATTGACACACATGCAGAAACAGCAGGAGTATATCGCTCAACTTGACGGGCTGAGGGCTTTCGCAGTGGCCTTGGTTGTCGTGTTTCACTGGTTTCCGGAGGGAGAGGGGATAAATGTCATTGCAAACGGTCCATTAGGGGTTACATTATTCTTCGTTTTAAGCGGTTTTCTGATTACACGTATCCTGTTGGCCAGTCGCGGTTATCTTGCCACGCACGGTTTGGGCGCTACTTACAAGAACTTCATGCTGCGCCGCATGCTGCGCATTTTTCCGCTCTATTATCTCACCCTGCTGATCATCTGGAGCATTCAGTATATTGACTTCGTTCCTGAAGTTTCCACTCAGCTTTACTCTGATCCTGGATATTACCTGCTCTACATTTCCAACTTTCTGATTGAAAAATCGCACAACTGGTTTGATGTACTTTCTCCATTCTGGTCGCTTGCCGTGGAAGAGCAGTTTTATATTTTTTGGCCGTTTGTTGTACTCACGGTGCCGCTGCGGTACATGAAAAGAACGCTGATCGCAACCGTCATTCTGGGGAGTGCTTCCAGATGGGTTTTGGGGTATTTCGGGTATAATGAAGGCGTTTTGATGCCAACTTGTCTGGATTCATTCGGACTCGGCGCTATTTGGGCCTACGTGAGCTATTATGATAAATCTGTGGTAAAATTCCTTAAAGTCCTCAATGTTCTTGCATTAGCAGGTTTAGCAGTTTTTCTGTTTATATGCTTTAACAATGTAGATGCCTTGCCGAAAACCCTGCTTTTCAGGACTTCCATGTCGCTATTTTGTCTTTACCTGGTTGCAAAAGCAAGCTATGGCAGCGGTTTTCCTTCTATTATCGGCAGCATTCTCGACAATGCATTTATGCGGCATATCGGGCGGATCAGTTACGGGTTGTACGTATACCACATGCTCGTTCCGACGCTGGTAGTGCCGCTTATTGTGAAGATATGCAACCGTTTTCTGCACATCACCCTCGATTTCTCCAACTATTCCTTGAAGCTGGTCAGCCTTATCGTATTGATTTTGCTCGCAACTGCTTCCTGGTACATCTTTGAAGCTCCTTTTATTAAGCTGAAAAAATACTTTCAGCTGAGCAGGGTGGATGCTCCAAGGACAGACACATCGCTCAACTAAGTTCCTAAACCCGTTCAATCAGCAGGCTCGGCCGCGGGATAACTTGATCCGAATAAGCTATTTGATGCGTACTAGATTGGCACCTTTTAAAATAATTGCCAATTGCGAATGCAATCAGTTCGGAGGAAACGATCCCTTGTCGTCACATACCTATTTATACTTCTGATATTAACAGAGGTATTACTACGTTCAGTTTTGAGTTTCTGCGGATACAGCTTCTTTTCACCTTCGGAGTATATATATGATGGCTATTACACGACCTTAAAGCCTATCGCTAAAAAGCACATTACTAATCAGGATGAAAAAAAAGATATTTTGATCTTAGGTGGCTCGGTAGTAAGTCCGGGTTGGTCTCGTCTGGAAGAACGGCTTGACAGCATTTTAACGGCTAGCTACTCTGGTAAAAAGGAATTCTGCATATATAATGCCGCAATGCCCGCTCACACGTCACTGGATAACTGGTACAAATACCAGCTATTGAAAGATCAGACATTCGACCTGGTCATATTTTACGAGGCGATTAATGAGAACAGGGCTAATAATATACGTCCGGAAGCATTTCATGCCGACTACTCGCACATTAGTTGGTATGAAGAAATTCAATTGTTGCAAGCACACCCTGAGCTGGATTTTACAGTAATTCCCTATCTGATACACAAGGTAGTACATTTCACTTCCGGTTATCTCAACCATAAGGAACACATACA
>NZ_JBHYGF010000108.1:0-10670 GCF_051859145.1 Dyadobacter sp. | reverse complement strand
ACAAAATTCTGTGTCTTTGTCCATGGAAGAAGATCCGGGATATTTAAAATTGATGAACTTGTCTACTTTAACGTTGTGGTTTATCCCACTTGGAAACATCTTCATCCCACTTGCATTCTGGATTTACCGGAAAAATAAAATTGAGGGTGTAAATGAGCTTGGAAGGCGCATTATCAACTTTCAGATTACGTGGACACTGGTCACCTACGGTCTTGCTTACCTTAGCCTGGTACCGACATTTACCGGCAACTTCCTGTTCCATCCAATGACTTTTTTGCCCTTGATGCTTACGCTGTTCTTAGGCAATACCATCTTTATCATTCTGACGCACAGAAAAATTGCCAGAGGCGATCAGAATGTATATCCATTTAGCTTGAAACTCATAAGCTGATAAAAGAAAAGATACGGGCAGCAAACCACCTGTATCTTTCTCAAAACATTTCCTTGTAAATAGCTCAATAAAAGAACTGCTCGGAAATAATTTTCCCATCCCGCACTTCATACAGCATGATCTGGTTCATCTGTATCCTTCCAAAATCCTGCAAAGTAATATCGGTCTCCCGCGCGACCGCAAAATGATTGCCCGTCACAATCGGCGCGGAAGTATAAGCACGATGCCCTGCCGTAATCTTGCTAATAAACTCCTCCCCTTTCCTCCGGACATTCTCAAATCCTTCGGCATATCCCAGGTAAGGCGAATACGGCGGATCAATGCTTTTCACATTGTCCGAAAAGAATTCATCCTGGATCTGAAACCATTTTTCCTGTTGTGCAAGCTCGTGATAACGGTCGGCTACTTCCTGTGTTGTCATTGTTTTTGAATTTTAGCTTTGGGGTTTTGTCACAAGCAAATATAGTGTTTTGAGATCAGGTCAGGTGGAGGGAAAACGGACATTCTTGCTAGGAGATTGGGACATTTTGATCTATTTCTTCAAAGCCTCCAACTTCTCCCATGTTTCCTTGTGGTCCTCTATTGCCAAAGACTTTTCATACTGCGCAATCGCAGCAGCTTTATCCTTTCTTGAAGCAAAAAAATCACCATAAGAATCAAACGCATTCCAGCTACCGGGATAGTTGACTGTATTCAGCTGGAAAAAAGCTTCGGCCATTACATCCTTCTTGGCTTCCATCGCCTGGTAGCCGAGCGAGTTGACCATTTCCTCGGGCGGAAGCACCGGGTAGCCCATTTGCTTAGAAACATTGTTGTAATGCTTTACGATCCTTTCAGGAAATGCAGTAGTGTTTTTGTCCAAATCAGAATCGGTAAATTTCAGCTGGTAAAAGTCAAAAATGAACCGCAGACCATCGTACTCGGTAATCAGCGGCGCGGAGCTATGCGTGTCATCCGCGTAGAACTTACTCTTGTACCGCAGCCCGATTTTCGGGTTGGCTTTAATGAATTTGTCGAGGTCAACAATAGAGCGGATATGCCGCGAAAACGGGCTTGGATCCTTTGCCACATCCGCCAAGGTAATGCCTTCGCTCAATGTATTGGCAATGCCCAAGTAAAGCGAAACTCCATTGTATTTGTTCGCATTAAGTGCCTTTTTCGCCGTTTCCAAAAAACTCGTATGATCAAACCACAAGCTCGGCTCAATGCAGATGTAGGAATTAAAAAGCTGCGGCCGCGTGATTAGCGCATTTATCACCACCAGCCCACCCAGCGAATGCCCGATCAGCATTTTATAAGGCGCCGTCGGGTACATCGAGTCAATTTGCGGCATCAGCTCTTTCTCAATAAAAGCCAGAAACACATTACCGCCACCCGTCTGCCGCACAGCCGCACTATCCATAAACGGCGGATCTACCGTGGACTGATTCGGCGTCATATCCAACCTCCGGTTTCTGTTCCGTATCCCCACCACGATCATTTGCGGCACAATCATATTCCCATTCACCGAGCTCAACTGCTGCACCATCCCCACCACAGAATTAAAATGCGACTCGCCGTCGAGCAGATAGATTACAGGGTACCGCTTTTTGGAATACGGGCTGTCGCCACCATCCGGCACATGCAACATTACCTCGCGGGTTTGATTGAGTATTTTGGATTGGATGGTGTCGATATGGCCGATTTGGATAGGGGTTTGGGCTTGGGCGACTGCTGAAATAAGCAGAAGGAAGGCAGATAGAAAATACTTCATGGGGCGTCAGTATATCAGTTTCTTATATAAGAATATTTTCGGTTGAAATACTCTATGATTTTGTTAATACCCTCATTTGTCATGCTGAGCGCAGTCGAAGCAACGTGCACAATGCTTCTTACATGTTAGTAGCTTGCTGCCCGCCCTTCGACCGCATCGGCGGCCGCTCCGCTCAGGGTGACAAAGGTGAGAGCAAGCAAACGACCTACCCTTGTCATGCTGAGCGCAGTCGAAGCACGAGCACGATGCTTCTTTCATGTTAATAGCTCGGTACCTGCCCTTCGACTGCGCTCAGGATGACAAACGTGGAACTGGCAAACTTTTATTACAACACGCGCAAACACCAAACTCATGCTTCATCAAAAAACCATCACCGACCTCCTTACCATCCACCAGATCTACATGGAACCCTCCGTCCCCACTTACGAGCGTGGGCGCGAGATCCTGGCCAAATACCCCGATGCCGAGCACATTGAAGTGGAATCCCACTGGAAAATCCCCGAGCTTTTCGGCTTCGAAGGTTCCGTCGATGATTGGCTTTGGAACAAAAAGAATGTCCTCATTCTCGGGGCCAAGAAAGGCCTCACTTGTCGGCCCAATACCCGCAGCTCGCATTGGGTGGCGCCTTCGCAGTCCAATGGTTGTACCATGTCGTGCTCGTATTGCTACGTGCCGCGGCGGAAAGGTTATGCCAATCCCATTTCCATTTTTGTAAACATCGAGCAGATCATGGGTTACCTCAGCCGCCACGCCGCCAAGCAGGGCGTCAAAGCCGAGCCCGATGCCATCGACCCGGAATATTGGGTGTACGAAATCGGCGAAAATGGCGATTGCTCGGCCGATGCAGCCATTTGTGATAATGTGAAAGACATGATCGACCTCTACAAAACGCTGCCCAATGCCAAGCTCACTTTCGCCACCAAGTTCGTTAACCGCGAAATGCTCAGCTACGATCCGCAGCGTAAAACACGCATCCGGTTCAGTCTCATGCCGCATCAAATGTCCAAGCTCGTCGACGTCCGCACCACGCCCATCAGCGAGCGCATCGCCGTCATGAACGAATTCCGCGAGGCTGGTTATGAGGTCAATGTAAGTTTCGCGCCCGTGATTTACTACGAAGGCTGGCTCGACGACTGGTACGCGCTTTTCGAAGAAATGAACCAGGTCCTCGACGAACAAACCAAAGCCCAGCTCGCCACCGAAATCATCTTCCTCACCCACAACGACCGCCTCCACGAAGTAAACCTAGGCTGGCACCCCAAAGCCGAAGAAGTCCTCTGGCGGCCGGATATTCAGCAGGTGAAATATAGCCAGTCGGGGCAAAGGAATGTGCGGTATAAGAATAATATTAAGAGGGAGATTGTTTCTGAGCTTGTTGAAGCCGTGAAGAAGGAGTTGCCTTACTGCCAGATTAGATATGCGTTTTAGCTTTTGTCATGCTGAGCGCAGTCGAAGCACGAGCTAGCTCACCAACTTTGTTTTTATCTGTTAAAAGCATTGCTTTTTTCTCAAAGTGCTTTTTGTTTGCCGCATCAGCCCTTCGACTGCGCTCAGGGTGACAAATGAGGATAGGTCCAAGTTAAAAGACAAAACCGCCTTCTTACCCACTACCTTTGGAAGCAAAGCCACCTTTGTCATGCTGAGCGCAGTCGAAGCACGAGCTAGCTCACCAACTATGAACAACACCACCCTCCCCCCAAAACCCCACTACCAAACCCTAGACGGCCTCCGCGGCATCGCCGCAATAATAGTCCTCTGCTTCCACCTCACCGAACCCCTAGCCACAACCCGGCTAGAAAACGTCATAAACCACGGCTACCTAGCCGTAGACTTCTTCTTCCTCCTCTCCGGCTACGTCATCGGCTACGCATACGACGACAGGTGGGACAAACTCACCGTCGGGGCTTTCCTTCGGCGGCGGTTCGAGCGGCTGCAACCACTCGTCGTGCTCGGCATGACGCTCGGCGCCATCGGCTTTTATTACACCGACTCCCCCATCTGGCCCCTCATTCACACCGTGCCCCTCTGGAAGCTGCTCGTCGTGATGCTCATTGGGTGGACGCTCCTGCCCGTCCCGCTTTCGATGGATATCCGCGGCTGGTTCGAAATGCACCCGCTCAACAGCGTCGGCTGGTCGCTCTTTTTCGAATACATTGCCAACATCCTCTACGCCCTCGGCCTGAGGAAGTTATCCAACAAAGCACTGGCCGTTTTCGTCGCCCTGGCCGGCGCGGTGCTTTTGCATTTCGCCGTCACCAACCCGAACGGAGACGTCACCGGCGGCTGGACATTGAATGCCGAACACATGCGCGTCGGCATCACGCGGACGATATTTCCGTTTTTCGCCGGCCTGCTCCTCTCCCGCGTCGCCCGGCCCGGCCGTATCCCGAATGCCTTTCTCTGGTGCAGCCTCCTCGTGGCGGCCGTTTTGCTCATGCCCCGCATCGGCGGCGCAGACCGCCTCTGGCTCAATGGTTTGTACGAAGCATTTTGCATTATCATCGTCTTCCCGGCCATCGTCTACCTCGGTGCCGGCGGCGTGGCGCGCAGCCCGGCCGAAGCCAAAATCTGCAAATTCCTCGGTGACCTTTCCTATCCCTTATACATGACACATTACGTGCTCGTCTATTTCTACGTCGCCTGGGTAAGCCGCCACAAAGGCATCACATTATCCGAAGCCTTCCCCGCCGCCCTGCTCACCTTCTTCGGCGCGATCGTGCTGGCGTACATCAGTTTGAAATTTTACGACGAACCCACCAGGGCCTGGCTCCGCAAAAAGCTGAAATAGCGAAGCCTAAGAAAGCACCTCACTGCGCCGCGACCGTCGTTTCCGAACTGGCGCAGGTTCCGGCTCTGGCGCCGGATTGAGCGTAATCTCCAATTTATTCCCAAAACACCGCACCGTCACCTCATCCCCACATTCAAAACCGGCATCCAGCAGCCACTTCCCGCAAAGCCTGATCTCCGGCATCACCACATACCGATACCAAGCCCGCGGCACATATTTGCTATAAACTGTCAACTGCCTTTCCGAAGGCCAAGAAGAATTTTTTTCGTGTGTCATAGTTTGTAGGTTTTGCTAGGCAATATTAACACAGAAAAAAATGGAAATGAAAATGAGACGTTTCGTCAGAAGCTGTTTTACAAATAGTTGAAAATGAAAAGTATGATGTAATATGCTAATTGTTTTACACAAAATGCTAAACAATTATAATTTCATGTACATTTTAATGGGTTAAAAAAAATTGAAAAAACTTTTGATAGAGGCATATCTCTGTTGTTCCTATAATGTCTAGTCAATGTAAAATCTGCAAAGTAATCTTCTTATATTCGCAAACCTTTCTCTCAAAAATCATAAACAAAAACACTACTACACATGCAGAATCTAACAGAAGAAAAGAACAAAACCGACCTTTGGTTCGACGAGTTTGTGTCTTCGATTCGCGTGGACCAACTTGCATTGGAAACCGGCGTCGCCAGCGAAGAGCAAAAGCATTTCTACGAAACGCTTATCAATGGAAGCATTCAGGATATGATGGACACGGGCATGAAAACGGCCCAGCAATATTATATCCAAAATATGCTCGTCGACTACATTCACCTCTTGAAGAAATTCGAAGACGCTCCGTTTTTGAAACTTGCCGTGAGCTTCCACAATTCCGAACTTTTAGTTTGGGCAGAAATCCAGGATGACGCCGAAGAGGTTGAAGGAGAGCTAGTTATGGCAGAAGCCAAAATCAACGCAAAGTATCACAAACATGGTTTCGACATGACGACGACCATTGTTGAGCAATGCGACGCGCTTCCGGTTCCCAGCCATTATAACTTTTTGTTCGGCAAATAACATCACACACTTTTGGCACTTCTTGAAGATCACCTCCGTCAGGCTACACGAAATCTAAAATTTCTCGAAAACATCAATCAGCTCGTCACCGATTCATTGGATTGGCAGGTTACCACATGTTTCTACACGGCCTTGCACCTCATTAATGCGCATCTGGCCAGTTTCGGGATGCAATACAAAACGCACCACGACGTCGACGACGCCATCAATCCCGAGCATCGCCTTTCACCCTGCAAAGTCAGCGAGGAAACTTATAAAGCATACAAAATGCTCTACAACCTCTCCCGCCGCTCGCGCTATTTAGTAATGGTAACCAACAACCGCGTAGTCGACACCGGCAAAGCCGAACTGACACATTCCAAACACCAGGCCCGCGCATTGCGGCATTTGAACACGGTTTTGGAATTTTATTGTCGGCAGTATAATGCTCAAATTTCTGCGGTGAAGATTCAATGTGAGGAATTGAATGCTGGGGAGGGGCTGCGGTTTTTTAGGTTGGGATGAATAGCATAGCACATTCTACCCATTCACATTAAACTTAAAAAGGCATATTGCTTTCAAACTTCCTGAAAAACCAAGTTCATATTGACAGTTTAAATATACTTGCTAAAAAGGATACTCCGTGTTTGGCGAACCAAGAATATCAGTAAAAAATAGTTCTTAAAGCGGTTAAAAGATTAGGCTGAAATGCTTATACCTTTCGAACGTAAAATCCTCCCAATGGCCATAAACATACCTAATCAACTTATAAGTCAAATTCAAGAGGGAAACTGTGTCCTGTTTCTTGGTGCCGGAGCAAGTTATGGAGCGGAAAGCAAAAACGCCGGAAAAATTCCGCAAGCGCAACAACTCTCGAATCTATTAGCTGAAAAGTTTCTGGGACCCTCTTACATGGATCGCCCACTTGACTATGTGTCGGAAATTGCTATTTCTGAATCTAACCTATCAAGTGTGCAAGGCTTTATAGCTAACATATTTTCCCCATTTTCTCCATCAGATTTTCATAAATTGATCCCGTCTTTTTTTTGGAGAGCAATTTTCACTACAAATTACGATACTCTTGTTGAACAATGCTATCACAACAATCCCAATAGCCTACAAGAACTATCAAAAATTGTAAGAGATACAAGGCAGCAGGACATCTTTCATAATAATAAGAGTTTACCGTATTATAAATTACATGGATGTATTAATCATGTAAACGAAGAAGAAATTCCGTTAATATTAACCATCGATCAATATATAACTCACAGGACAAATAGAAAAAGGCTATTTCAGACGTTGCAAGAATTGGCTTATGACAAACCAATACTTTTTGTGGGATACAAACTTGCTGATCCGAATATCAGAGCAATTTTGAACGAGCTTGGTGAATCATTAAGCAAACGAATCAGGTCCTATATGGTATCGCCAGACATAATGGACGAAGAAATAAGGTTTTGGGAAGGAAAAAAAATAACTCCAATAAAGGCTACATTTCAAGAATTTATAACTGAGCTAGACCAAAAAATACCCTCAGTAAATCGAATACTCGCATCGTTCAGGCCTAAGTTAGAACATCCAATATTCGCGAAATTTGCAACTCCCATTACCTCAGTTCGACCAACAGAAACATTTTTACATTTTATAAATGAGGAGGTTGACTTTATTCATAAAAACTTTGCGACGGAACTTACAAGGCCTTCATCATTCTTCAAGGGAGTCTTTGAAGGTTGGGATCCAATAAGTCAAAACTTAGATGTCAAAAGACATATTAGTGATTCCATCTTGTCAGAAGTCTTTATTAACGATGATTATAATTTACAGCAAAGTTTGATATTAATAAAAGGACATGCGGGGTCTGGAAAAAGCGTTTTGTTAAAACGGATAATCTGGGATGCATCCATACTATTAGAAAAGCTATGCATATATTTAAAGCCTACATTCAAAATTAGTTATTCGAATATTGCCGAACTATACAATTACTGTAAGGAACGAATCTTCCTGTTTATCGATGGAGTCTCTGGACGTGAGGATGACCTTCATACCTTTCTAAAAAAATGTGCAGCTGATAATATAGAGATAACCGTTATATGTACGGAAAGATCAAATGTCTGGAATACAGATTGTCAGATCTTATATCCTAACCTTACAAAATCATATACTCTTCAATATTTGAACAATAAGGAGATTGAACAACTCTTATTGTTACTAGAACGGCATAACTGTCTTGGCATGCTAGCAAATAAATCTCAGCAGGAACGTATCGCCGCTTTGTCGGAAAGAGGTACTCGTGAACTACTCATTGCTCTTTATGAAGCAACTCACGGCAAGAGATTTGAAGAAATTATTAAGGATGAGTACGACAAAATTAATAATGAGGCTGCAAAGTCAATGTACCTAACCATATGCATACTTCATCGATTAGGAGCTTCCGCAAGAGCAGGATTGATTGCAAGAGTACATAACATAACATTTACGGAATTCAAAGAACGACTATTTGAGCCGCTAGAATTTATTGTCTTTGATAAACGAGATTATACAATAAATGATTACGTGTATCTAGCAAGACATAAACAAATTGCCGAGATGGTTTTTGAAACGGTTTTGACTACTCAGCAGGATCGATATGATGAGTATGTTAGAGTATTAACCTATCTCAATACAGACTTTGAAAGCGACTATACAGCATGTTTGTCTATGGTAAATGCAAGAAAACTCATGATAATGTTTAATGACCCTATCATGGTGCGTAATCTATATGATATTGCTGAAAAGGGTAATCCAGAGAATCCTAAGATATATCAGCAACGAGCAATCTATGAAATGAATGCTCCAAACGGAAGTATGCATACTGCTGAAAGATACCTTCGAGTTGCCTCAAATCTCGCACCGAAAGATCCGGTAATCTTACACAGCTTTGCGGAGTTCGAGTTGAAGAAAGCTGAGCAATCTGACTATAAAATTGATAGGATTGCAAGTATACAAAAAGCAATCGACATATGTCAGCGTCTGATATCAAGGAATAACGATTCTAGTTATGCTTACACTACAATTCTAAAATCATATTTGCTGCGTTTGAAAATTGAAGTGAATGATAATGAATACCCTGTTATTGAAAGCATAATAAAAGAATTTGAGAAGCATTTAAGTAAAGCAAAACAAATGCATCCATTGGAAGAAATGATACTGGGAGTAGAAGCTTCTTTTAACGAATTCTTTGAAGATAAACCCGGCACTATTGAAGTACTAAAACATGCTTATAATATTAATAAAGCGAGTCCCTTTATTTCGTTGAGATACTCAACACTGTTACATAATAATTCCGACTTAGACGGTGCAATTGAAATTTTATCTGAGACGGCTAAACTTAACCCAAATATACAAGAAGTAAATTTTAGGTTAGGAATTTATATATCCGAAAAAAATCCTGACAATTATAATGAAATTATCCATTATCTGCGAAAAGCATTTACCAAAGGCGATGCCAGATATACAGCTCAATTTTGGTACGCTCGCGCCCTATATTTGAATAAAGAAATTGGCGAAGCAAAGTTAATTTTTAAGCAACTCAAAGTCGCGAAAGTTCCATATGAAGTTAAAAATAGAACAACTGGTTATTTGATGTCAAATGGTCAAAGGTATAGGTGTAACGGAATTATAAGAAGATTAGAAGACACGTATGGATTTGTTGAGATAAATTATAATGGTGACACTATTTACTTTGATTTAGAAAATAATCAGGAAAGTTTGCATTTGATAGAAAGAGATAGACGTATTAGTGCTGAGATTGGATTTAATTTTCTTGGCCCGATTGCATGCAGTATAAGGAGCCCGATTCTTTAATTCTACAAAGGAAACCGATTGTTAAAGTTGATTAATATAGATCTAAGACTAATTTCTAGTTAAATCGAGCATCGGTCGCAACCGCCGTTCCAAAATTGCACTATTCCACCAAACACCTTCAAGATCAGAAGAACTTTCGCCTGTGTGGTAATTTTGTTAAACTATTGAAATACAAGATGCGTTTATGGTTTTGAGCGGCACGAAATGCTGGCTTGAAACTTTAAACATCTCCGTTCATTTTATCATTTTTACAATAAGCAGATTAAGCGAACTTGTGACCGGAGACACAAACACAGAGATCATGAAAATATTGCAAAATTCCCTCAGACAGAACAAGCAGAAAGCGCAAGGAAACGAACTTTCGAAAAACCGTTACTCGGTACTATATACGCTGAAAGGGCAGTACCAGCACGTGGGCTGCTCGTCGCAGGAAGAGGCGCAGCACGTCCTGGGCACGCTCCAGACCGACGGCCACCGCATCCCCATCGGCATTTACGATTCCCAAACCGACACTTTCGAGTGGGAAATCATCGGCCAATACTTCCACGCACAAGACTCCGCCGCGGCACAGCAAGAACGGTTGCATGAGGTGTTGACGGTGGCGAGGTCGTTGAGAAGACGGGATGGGAGCTGGCAGCCTGGGGTGCTGGGGAGGGCGAGCTTTTTTGCGTAGCCTTTGGAAATAGCATAGTGCACGTTGCTTCGGCAGTAGCGTAGTGCCTGTGCTTCGACTGTGCTCAGCATGACAACGGCTGCGCCTTTTAGGTTTGCTGCCCCACCTTGTCACCCTGATTTCTATGATAAAACCAAGTGATCGTTATAGGTTGCTTGGTTTTTTATTAGGGCAAAGATGATGT
>NZ_JBHYGF010000107.1:0-10676 GCF_051859145.1 Dyadobacter sp. | reverse complement strand
CCACAGGCAGGATGTGATAGACGCAGTAGAGCGGACACTCCAGCCCGGCGCCAGCGGGACTTATGACCGGGAATATACCCTAGACGAAAAACAAACAGGCTCTGCCCGCATCCTGCACGTACAGGGACGGGTACTTTATGATGAATCAGGCAAGCCCCGTCACATGATCGGCACAGCTCAGGACGTGACAGCACAGCGCAAGATCAAACTGGCGCTGGAACAGCTGGTGCAGCAGCGTACCGAGCAACTGGAAGCGATCAATGAAGAGCTTGCGGCCATTAACGAGGAATACATATCTACCAACGAGGAACTCTCGATGTCCAACAACATGCTGCAGCAGTCCAATGTGAACCTGCAGCAATTTGCCTACGTAGCTTCGCACGATTTACAGGAGCCCCTGCGCAAGATCAGGTCATTTTCCGACCTGCTGATCAACCGCTACTCCGACAAGCTTGGCGACGGTATTACCTATCTGCAACGAATGCAAACGGCGGCTTCACGCATGTCACAGCTGATTGAAGACCTGCTCGCTTTTTCGCGCATTACTGCACACAACGAAATGAACACCACAGTGTCGCTCACCAAGGTTGTCAATGAGGTATTAAGCGACCTGGAAGTGGCTATCAACGAAACGTCGGCAGTGGTGCGGGTGGGCGATCTGCCCAAAATTCCCGGCGACCAGATGCAGCTAAACCAACTGTTCCTGAACCTGATCAGCAATGCAATCAAGTTCAGAAAACCGGATGCACTTCCCGTGATCAGCATTTCAAGTGACCTGATACCCGCCAGTCTACTGCCTTCAAACCTCGTCGTCACGCGGACTTCGGCCTTGTACTACCGGATAGATATAACAGATAATGGAATCGGTTTCGAACAGCAGTACGCCAATCGCATATTCCAGCTGTTCCAGCGCCTGCACGGAAGAAGCCAGTACTCAGGCACCGGGATCGGTCTTGCAATCTGTGAAAGGGTTGCAGCTAATCACGGCGGCGGCATTTCTGTTGTCAGTGAACCAGGACAAGGAGCTACTTTCAGCATTTATATCCCTTTGTAGTTGGCACCGGTGTATTGCAGTTTGTTGATGTACGATTTTCTGGATTTCTGCCTCTATTTTGAATAATTGGAAGCAGCAACAGGCAATTCCGATGTGCGCCGGATTTCATGGCACGAATATTACTAAGGCCACGGAATTGATTTAAAATTCACTGTTACACATAAACTGTTGAGATATGCGCATTAGCAAAGGGTTAATCGTCTTGCTGGTACTGATCATTCTGGTTGGAGCTGGCATTTGGTGGTGGAAGTCGCCTTCTTCTGATAAGACCAAGCAGAAAGCCGCAGACAAACTGGCTCCGACAGTCGGAGTGGCCTCTGTGAACATCCGGGATATTGACGCAGAGCGGATCAAAATGGAAAGCAAGGTCACGATCCATAATCCGCTCCCGGTGGACATTAATACAAAGCGCCTCAACTATGTGATCTATATAGACTCCATTAAAGTGATTGAGGACAGCTATGAAAAACCAATCAGCATCCGTTCATCCGACAGCTCGACGATTACGCTTCCAATGGAGTTGCTGGCCAAACCAATGGCGCGCGTGCTGAAACATTTTGACGATAATAAGATCGACAGCGCGGATTATGCAATGACAACAAGCTTTGAAGTGGATGTACCTGTTGCCGGTGAACGGAAGTTTACCATGGATGTGTCCAGAAAATTACCAGCTTTGAGAATCCCTAAAATCAAGGTGAAGCATGTAGACCTGAATGCACTTTCCATGAAAAGCAAAGGAATGGATGTGGAAGTGGAGGTTTTTAACCCAAACCTGTTTCCATTGAAATTGAGTGACGGCGCGTTTGTATTCAGCATTGAGAATGCTTTACAAATGAATGGGGTTTTGGAAAAAACAATTAACATTCCCGCAAAAGGATCTCAGACTGTTTCCATGCACGCGAAGGTGACCGACGGCAGCATTCTTAAAAGTGGCTGGAAAATTTTGACTGATAAAAAAGATACTGATTTCTTATACAAGTTCACAGGCAAAGTGAAGTCGGAAAGCAAAATGCTCGACAACAGTAATATGGTCATGAATGTGCGGGGTACCCTTGCTGAAATCATGAATGCGGTTAAAGAAGCCAGGTAGTACCGGCTCTCTTGATCCGCCAGTAGAGTCTCGCCCACTTCCTACCTCTCAGAATCCGGTCGGTACCACAGTCGGAGGATGTGAGCAGAGAGATTGGGATATACAAGCATCGAGTTTTAGAAAAAGTGGGTAATTATCATAATTGACCCACTTTTTTGTTTCCGGCGCATCAAGTTGTCCCGGCATTTATTACCTTCGGCAACTGGCCGTCCGTCGCGTGGAGAGAAAGCCTCGACCCGCTCGGTATGAATATTGCATGGCAATGCTAGTCACTTTAACAATTATGTATGCCGCGTTTAGTTTCAGGCTTGATTATCGGCCTGGTTATTATTTTATATTTACTCTACAACCTCTTCTTTTCAGTTAATTTCCCCTTCCAGGACGATTTCCTGATTATTCAGTTTATACAAGCTGCTTCCGAAGGCGGGTTTTCTTTTGATGTTGTATTGCATCAGATGTTTCTGACTTTCAATGATCACAAAGCGACTACAATCCGGTTGATCGCGCTGATTGAATATGCGCTCACAGGCCACCAGAACTTCCGGTTTTACATTGTATTGGTCTCACTGAACGTCATTTACATCTTTTCTTTTCTTTATATCCAATTCAGGAAAACCAAGCTTCCGCTCTACTATTTCATTCCTGCTCCATTCCTGTTCTTCACTCCGCTGTTCCATGAAGTTTCGGGTTGGGCGCTCAATGGAATGCAACATACGTTCCTGACCGCATTTACGGTAACTGCTATTTTGCTCGCGTCACGCAGGACCACCGTTACTTTTTGGCTGGCAATGGCTTTTTGCTTTTTGGCCACATTTACGCATGGTAACGGGGTACTCTCTTTTCCCGCAGTCGTGTTTTATTTTTTGTGTTTTAAAGATTTCAAAAAGGCAACGCTGGCTACAATCTCTATGATCGTGTGCCTCGCTATTTACCTGATAGGTTACGAGCGCGGTCAGGCTGGACATTTGCCGACAGATCTGCTCAGCATGTTTTCGTCGCTTTTCGGCTTCATTGGTTCGAGTATGTCGCTTTGGGCGGGAAAAGAATTCTGGTCTGCGTTATGGGGTATTTTCATCGTAGGTGCAATGCTGGTGATCACGCTGAAAGCCGCGGCGATTTACTTCGACAAGCCCAGTACCCTTAAACCCGGCACCATTGAGCTGCTATCCCTTTTCGCATTCATTTTCATTACGAGCGCGGTGATCGCATTGTTCAGATCGTGGACCGGCACGACGATCGCGAGCCGCTTTCAGCTTTACGCCGCATTGTCGACGGTGATATGCTACATCATACTCCTGGATTACACCTCATTTTTCAGAAAAAAACAGGTTCTCATTACCGTATCTGTACTGAGCGTTTTTTATTGGGTATATGCCCATTATGTATTTACTGCGACAGTAGCCTCGAAGAAAACAACTTACCTGGCCGATGTTTACAATTGGAAAAACAACCACGATATGTTTTCGGTTGAAAAAAGCATCACGCGCAATGCCGATTTCTATTTGACACCAGGCTACGAAAAAGGATTTTTCCGGCTTCCCGAACCTGTGATCAGCGAAGCCGAACTCAATGATATGTTTGAAAAGGGAACAGGTGAAAAAACCGCCGACAATATGTACGTGGAAGACTGGAAGGTTACCCGCATGCTGACAGACGGTCCCGAGCTGCTGACGCACTATTTTGTAGCCAGCAACGACAAACCTTCCCGAAAATCTTTATTGAGTGACCGTTTCCTGGTCTTGAAAAATGTTCAGACAGGCGCGGTGCATCTGATGAATGCGAATGCAAAAGTAGAAGCCAGAAAGCAGATCCTGACAACCGGAAATTACTATAAACCCGGCTTCAACACCTTTTTGAGAAAGGATGATCTTGCGCCGGGCGTATATCAGCTCGCTATCCTGGATGTGGAAGTATCAGGTGAAAAGCAATTTTATATGCTTGACAAATCGCTGGTTGCAAAAGGTGGAGGGTTTACGTTGCAATAGCGGCGTTTATTCCTGGATCAGCGAGCGGATCACGCGACAGGGGTTCCCGGCTGCAAAAACATCGTCGGGAATGTCTTTGGTAACCACGCTCCCGGCGCCGATGATCGTTCGGTTACCAATGCTTACCCCCGGACAAATCACGGCGCTGCCGCCTACCCAAACATCTTCACCAATTGTGATAGGCTTCGCTGACTCCACTCCCGAGGCGCGGGTTACATGGTCGGTCGGGTGTGTAGCCGTGTAAATCTGCACATTGGGCCCAAACAACGTGCGACTGCCAATGCGCACATACGTAACATCCAGCACAACGCAGTTGAAGTTGAAAAACACCTGGTCGCCCACGATCATGTTACTTCCATAGTCGCAATAGAACGGCGGTTGCAGCCACAGATCTTTACCTGCATTGGGGATCAGCTTTTTTAATGTTTCGGTACGCTTCTCCGGTTCATCTTCGCGGCTGTTGTTCAGTTCCAGCATCAGCAGACGCGCCTCTGTGCGCTCCCTTGTCAGTTCCGGATCAAGCGCTACATAGAGCTCACCGTCAAGCATTTTCTCTTTTTCTGTCTTCATAAACGGGCAATTTTCAGCTTGTTTGAGGTAAATGGTGTTTTGTAAAGCTATATAACGCACCTTTGAATACCTAGCTGCAAGCTGAGCATTGGCGGTTTTCTATCATCTGACCCGCTTGAACCCATAGCTGAGTTTCGAAATGCGCTATATTTACAGATAGTTAACCTCATCCTGATCTTGTATGCAGCTGCGGCAAGTTGTTGACGCCATTCACCCGTTAAGCGAAGCCGACTGGACTGCGTTCGCGGCAATCTGGCAGCCTTTTTCTGCGAAGCGCAAAACGGTGCTGACGGCCGCGGGCGAAAATGAAAACTTCCTCTACTTCGTGCTTAGCGGGGTGCAGCGGGTGTACTACCTCGATGAAAAGGGGCGCGAATCGACGCTTGTATTTTCGTATTCTCCATCTTTCGGCGGCGTGGTGGACGCATTGTTTTTACAAAAACCCTCGCATTATTATTTTGAAACATTAACACCCTCCGAATTCCTCAGAGCGCCTTCCGCTGAGCTACACGCTTTGATGCAACAGGTACCTGCGATCGAAACCATGATCAGGCTGGGGATTACACAGGCTATGTCTGGTATAATGGAGCGGCTGGTAGAACTGCAATGCTATTCATCGGAGGAGAAATTCAGAAAGCTCCTGAACCGCAGTCCGCACATATTACAGCTGGTCGCACACAAGTACCTGGCGAATTACATTGGTGTGGACCCGACCAATTTCAGCAAGTTCATCAATAGCATCAGGTCCTGAAATCTTGGCAAATACCAACAACGGATAACCACCGGCTGATCAACTTTGCATTGTACAAAACAGCAGGAAAATGTCAGCAAAAACCATTGAAAAAGCGCCCTGGCTCAACGGGCTTGAAGAAGAAACCGAACTGTTTATCAGTTATACCTTAATGCATTTCCAAAACCTTGAAGCAACAACATTGCTGCGGCCCTCGGCTACGGGCGGATGGAGTATAGCGCAGTGTCTGGCGCACCTTAACACCTATGGAGCGTACTACTTGCCTCTTTTGCGAAAAGAACTGGAAAAGGCAGCAACCGGAAATGCGGAAAATACCTACAAAAGCTCCTGGCTGGGCAGGTACCTCATCAAGCTCACGGATCCCGACAAGAGCCCGACGAAAATGAAAGCCGTCAAAAAGCACCTGCCTGCCGAGAATATAGACGCACACGAGGCAGTTGCCGAATTCCTGGAACAACAGGAAACTTTACTACAATTGCTAAGAATGGCGCGTACAGCGAATGTAAACCATACGCGCATTCCCCTCTCCATTGCCAGCTGGGTACGTTTACCGACAGGAGACATTTTACAATTCATGATAGTACACACGCGGCGGCACCTGCGCCAGGCAATGCGGAATCTGCAACCGGAGCTTACCACGCCAGGTTTCGAAAAGTGAGTATCGCCGGGTAAGTCAATCGCAAACGTTTGTCAGCTAAATGTAAATAGCTGGGAAACAGAAGCTACCTCAGGAATTCTATTGGATAATTAGTAAACGGTTTTAAATTGTGCCTTCCTACTATTCCGCCAGGTTGTAAGGGTTAAGCCAGGATCGGATCACATTGATTTGATCGAGGTGAATATACCAGTTGGCGAAATTGCATTTTAGTACTACTTTGGTGCAGGAAACTCACTTTCTCTCTGGTTACGTTATGACTTTTCCAATTGTGCATAAGGTGCAACCAGACATTGCCGGGATGATCCATGAATAAAGTGCTGATTGTTGAAGATCATGTTTTGATTCGCATGAGTTTAAGGCTCATGCTGCAGGAGCTCGACAAGAATGTTAGCATCCATGAAGTGGAAGGCTTTGATGAAGCGCTGCGAACAATGGGCGAGCATCAATTCGACCTCGTTCTGCTGGACATCAACATTCCCGGCGGAATGGGTACGCAAATGCCTTCGCTGATCCGGGAAAAACATCCTGCAACTGCCATTCTGGTCTGCTCTTCCCTGGATGAAGAGCAGCATGCAAAACGCTATCTGCAATCCGGCGCAGCTGGTTATCTGTCCAAAACAGCTTCAAAAGAAGAGACCATGGCGGCTATCTCTGCGGTTATGAACGGGCATAAATACGTGAGCGAGCAAGTACAAAGCAAGCTGCTTGAACAAGAGCAGCAAGCCAGGAAGGCAGTGGTGCGTTTATCAGCCCGTGAAAGGGAAATTATGCACCTTCTTATAGAAGGGAAATGGACAAAAGAAATTGCGCACATGCTGAATATCAGCGGAAGTACTGTCAGTACTTTCAAGGCGCGGATTTTTGAGAAAACACAGGTTACAAGCGTCATGGAATTGTTTGTGAAGGTAAATGCAGGAGAAGTAGAGTAAGTAATCCCAGGTATTTCATGAACAAGCATCTTCATAGGGCAGGTATTATCGTTGCCCTCTCGATTCCACTTTTCGTGCTGCCCGCACGTATCTCGGAGGGTCAATGGGCGGACCCGGTCAATCTGATCGGCTCTGAGATTGTTATCTTTTTAATGAGCCTGGCGTGCTGGTACAGCATCCATTATATCCAGCAAAGATTCGCCCGCTGGCAGGGACTTATCCTGTCGCTGCTCTGCTGCTGCCTGCTGTCCAACGTCTTCTATTTTACATTCAATCCCTTTTTCAAGGACTTCCCGTTCCGGACTGCACCAAATCCGCTTGGTATCAAGATATTGATGCTATCGAGCCGCGGGATACTAATGAGCATTATCCTCATTCCGGCAGCCTACTACCTGAAACGGGACAGCGAAGCGCGGCGCCAGCGAAAGGAAAACGAGCGCCTCGCCATGGAGCGGGTCAGGATTGAAAACAAGCTGCTCGAACAAGCCGTCATGGAACGCACGCGGGCATTGCAGCAGGCACTCGTCTCTCTTGAAAAATCACAGAAAGAACTCGAACATCAGATCTATGTCCAGTCGCGGATTGTTGCGTCCATTACACACGATATCCGTGGCCCATTCAATTTCCTGGTTATCGTTTCCGAGGAGATTCGCCGGATGATCGAAAACAAGGATTATGGAACTGTGGAGCAGTATAGCAAGGAGCTTCATCAGTCGCTTGAAAAAATGTTCGGCTATGTAAAAGACCTGCTTGAATTCACTAAAATCCCTGTTCAGCAGAAGCTGGCGATTTCGGATGAAGTGAATTTATCGGAACTGGTTGCGGAGAAAGCTGAGCTTTTTGAAGGCATTATCAGGACAAAAAACAACAGGCTGCACATTGATATTGATCCGGAAATAACTGTGATGAGCAACTCCAACTTACTCGGAATCGTGCTGCACAACCTGATCGACAATGCAAACAAATACACCCGTAACGGGAACATCCGGATCCGGGCGGCGGCTGAAAATGAGACGGTACTTATCGAGCTGGAAAATAGCGGTAACAGCGTACCGGCACTTCTGGTACAATGGTTTAATGCAAACGCGCACACGAACGGTGAAAGTGAACTGCCCGAGACTGTGGAAATAGCGGGTATCGGGTTGATTCTGATCCGGGAAATTGCGTCACTTCTGGATATTGGGCTTTATATGGAATCGGACCAGCGTAGAACGAGGGTCAGGCTCACATTGCAGGAAAGTCTCGTAGCTGAAACCAGCCCGGATATGGAGTAAGGCAGGATTGGTAATCAATTTGTTCATTTAAATACTTGCATTCAGTACAATACGCATGACACCAAACAGCAGTATTTTGTTTGACAATCTTCCGGAAGGCGTCTTTCTGCTCGATGCAGCCGGTCATATCCTTTCGTACAACCAGGCTGCTTGCAGGATTACAGGTTATGCTCCGGCGGAGATCGAGAACAAGCCGTTTTTTATTTTAGACGACGATCAGGAAGACACCATCAAATTTCAGTATGAGCTGAATATGGCTGTTCAGGATGGAAAGTGGGTATCAGAGGGATGGAGGCGCAGGAAAGATAAAACAAGGTATTGGGCTGAGGCCACGATCTCTCCTGTGTTCGGCGATGACAATAGGCTTTCCGGGTTCACAGTACTGTTGCGTGACACCACCGAGCGGAAAAACCGGTGGCTTGAAACCAAGGCTAGCGAAGAGCGTTTCCGGTTGATGGTGGAGGCTGTGAAGGACTATTCGATTTTCATGCTCGATCCGGAAGGGTATATATTAACCTGGAATGAAGGCGTGCAGCTAATCCACGGTTATTCGGCCAGCGAGCTGATTGGCAAACATTTCTCAATCTTTTATACTTCCGCCGACCTGATCGCCGACAAGGCAGAGAACGAGCTGCGCATCGCCCGTCAGCAGGGTATTTACAGGGAGGAAGGCTGGCGCGTGAAGAAAGGAGGCTCGGTATTCTGGGCAAGCGTGGTGCTGACTGCCTTGTTTAATGATCAAAATAAACTAATCGGTTTTTCGAAGGTAACGCGCGATCTCACGAGCCGCCTGAGAGAAGAAGAGGTACTGCGGGACAGTGAGGCCAGGTACCGCTCGCTGGTAGAGCAGGTTGCCGATTACGGTATTTTTATGCTCGACGAAAAAGGGCGGATTGTAAGCTGGAATGAGGGTGCAAAACGCATCAAAGGATATGCCGCAGACGAGGTGATCGGCAAGTACTTCTCCATATTTTATCCCGAAGAAGACATTATCAACGATAAGCCAAAACGCGAGCTGCGGATAGCCCGGGCGGTAGGTAAATACGAGGAAGAAGGCTGGCGACTCCGTAAAGATGGTACCCGGTTTTGGGCAAATATTGTTATAACCGCAGTGTACGACCAGGAAAACAGGCTAACAGGCTTTTCAAAAGTTACCCGCGACCTGACGGAGCGCAAGCTTGGTGAGCAGGCTTTGCAGGAGAGCAGTAACAGGTACCGGCAGCTCGCAAGTGAATTATCGCTTGCCAATGACGAACTATCGGCTGCAAACAAAGAGCTGGAACAGTTTTCGGCCATTGTATCGCACGATTTGAAAGAACCTGTGCGGACTGTAAAAAGCTTTCTGCACTTAATGGCGCGCAATGTGGAGCAGGATCAGTTTCAGAATATCAAAACCTACATCGGAAAAGGTATTGCCGCTGCAGAACGCATGGAGGAGCTGATCAACAACCTTTTGGATTACTCCCATATCAGCAAGTCTGACCTGATCAAGGAAGAGGTAAAGGTAGCGGACCTGTTCCACGCCGCAGTTCAAAACCTGAACGATTCCGTTGAAGCCTCCGGCGCAAAGGTAACTTTTCAATCAGATGTTGAAAGCGTGCGCGGAGACCGTGTGCAGCTGGTGCAGCTGTTTCAAAACCTGCTCGGAAATGCATTGAAATTTACCAAAAACCGCGCGCCAATCATTTCTGTCCAGTGTTCTGAGGAAAACAACCGCGTCAGGTTTATGATTACAGATAATGGAATTGGCATCCCGCCGGAGAAACTGGAAGCGGTCTTCGAGATTTTCAGAAGGCTGCATTTTGCCAGTGAATACCCGGGCACAGGTGTTGGTCTCGCAATCTGCAAAAAAGTAGTTGAGCGGCACAATGGTAAAATCTGGGCTGAGTCGGTCGAAGGAAATGGCACGACCTTTTTCGTTGTTTTACCCCACAATCACTAACTATTACAGACCCCACAATCCTTAATTGTAAACATTTATGAAGAAGTACAAACTGGCTATCGTTGAAAACGATGAGGATGAACGCTTCTTTATGGCAGATGCATTCAACGCTTTCAATGGTTTTGACATTATAGGCGAGTTTAGCAACGGCGACCAACTTTTTGAGTGGCTTAACGGCCGGCCCGACACCCTACCCGAATTGATTCTTTCAGACCTTAACATGCCGGGCAAAAACGGGTATGACGTGATCACAGGCATAAAAGCCAATTTTCCCCAAATCCCCGTAATTATTACCTCTACTTCCTCAGTATCGTCGACCAGGGAGAAATGCGTTGGCTTGGGTGCCAGGGACTTTATGGTTAAGCCCGACATCTTCATTGCCTACGATCGTTATGCTGAAAATTTGTATAAACTGATCAGCGA
>NZ_JBHYGF010000106.1:0-10695 GCF_051859145.1 Dyadobacter sp. | reverse complement strand
CTGAATAAAAAACACCGGCATGTTATTGCCGACAAGGTCGAAATTACCTTCCTGTGTATAGAATTTAACAGCAAATCCCCGCACATCCCGCGCCAGGTCTGTCGAGCCACGCGATCCTGCAACAGTCGAAAACCTGACGAAAACAGGTGTTTCCAGACTTGGGTCGCTCAGGAAGTGCGCCCGCGTTACATTCGACATGGATTCGTATACCTTGAACACACCGTGCGCGGCAGAGCCTCTGGCGTGCACAATGCGCTCGGGAATGCGTTCGTGGTCAAAATGGGTCATTTTTTCGCGGAAAATGAAGTCTTCCAGCAAAGTAGCCCCGCGTTCTCCGGCTTTCAGGGAGTTCTGGTCGTCATTGATTCTGACGCCGTGGTTGGTTGTAAGCAATGTGCCCTCATCCTCCGTGGTATGCGGGGCAAGGTTTTCAATTTTATCGTTATCGGGCTGTGCCGGTTTTTCCTGATCCTGGTTAGTCGCCATAGTAATAATTATCTGGTTAGATTCAGGCTTCCTCGGCCGCCTTATAATTCACTTCGTTTTCTGCCACTTCTGTAAGCAGCTCATCTGCCTGCTTTTCCTCGGCCAGGGTGGTGGCAAGGATCTCGGCTACATCGTCCAGACCGAGTGTTTTGGCAAGGTGGGTAAGTCCGCCGTAAGTAGCGATTTCATAATGCTCTACTTTCTGGGAAGCGAGGATAATACCTACATCGCGGGTTGCGGTGCCTTCGTCGGTACTTTCAATAATTCCTTCGCCTTCTTTGGCAAGTCCTTCCATCGCGTCACACTTCTTGGCAATGGCTTTTTCACCCAAAAGATCGAAAATCACTTCCAGTCGGCTTACATGCTCCACTGTTTGGGCCAAATGCTCCTGTATAGTGCTCGAAAGCTTCGGCGAGCTGGCCGATTGGATCATTTTAGGAAGTACTTTAACAAGGTGATTTTCAGCCCAGTAAATATCTCTAAGGCTGTCCAGGAATAATTCGGTAAGAGCCGGTTCGGCCTTAACGGAAGTTTTTGTTTTGAACTTTGGCTCTGAGCCTGTTTCGGTTTTCATAACAGTAAGCGGTTAAAAGTCTGTGCGCTCTGTATACAAAAGCCGTTCCAACAAAAGATGGGATAATCAGGTATGTGATGAAGTGTAAGAAACCGGCTCGTGCCGGATCGGGAAATTGCAGGAGTTGGCGATAAAGCAAAACTGATGCGCCTTGTCGTGCAATGCATCCGCTTTTTCCTGCATATGCGCTGCAAGTACCTGAACCACGGGATAGAGCACCACTTCTGTAAACCGACCGCTTCCATTGTCCGTCTCTTCCATTGTTCCCACTGCCTGATCGGTGTAGCTCGTTACAACGACCCCCGCTTCCGTGCACAGGTGCAGATACCAGAGCATGTGGCAGGAGGCAATGGATGCTACAAAAAGCTCTTCCGGATTGTGGCGGGCGGGATCTCCGCGGAAAGCAGGATCTGAGGAAGTTGCGATGTCCGCCTTTCCATTCACTTTCACGATGTGACTTCGCTCATAAGACCGGTAATCGGTAGTGCCATTTCCCGTGTTGCCAGTCCATTCAATGGTGGTTTTGTATAAATGCTGTTTCATAAAAGCTGCATGATTTGCATTGTAAAAGCCTGTTGTCCCCTTTGACTAAAACTATATAAAATCCGGAATGGAAACCATTCAATGGCACAATTTTTAGAACGAACTCGAAACTTTCAACAAAACTAAAATGGAAAAAGCCACAATAATGAATGCGTCGCATTTCAAAGTAGCGGAGGGAGTGTGGGGGCTGAGGGACATTTTTGTTAATGTGTTTTTCATCGCCAATCCCGATAAAAGCTGGGTACTTGTAGATGCCGGCCTCAAAACTGCATATCCTAAGATAAAGCAGGCAGCAGCGGAAATCTTCGGGGAGAATATGCCGCCGGAAGCGATTGTATTGACACACGGGCATTTTGACCACGTGGGTTCGCTCAAAAAATTGCTGGAAGACTGGCATGTGCCGGTAGTCGCGCATTTCTTGGAAGTCCCTTATTTATCGGGTAAATCTGCCTACCCGCCAACCGACCCGAGTGTAGGAGGCGGATTAATGGCGTACATGGCCGACCTGTATCCCAACGATCCGATCAACGTTTCCGACGCTTTACAAACACTGCCTGTCACCAGTTCGGTACCCGTTTTACCTGAATGGAAATATTACCACACGCCCGGCCACGCACCCGGACATATTAGTTTGTGGAGGGAAAAAGACAAGGTGCTTTTGTCTGGCGACGCATTTGTAACAACCCGGCAGGAATCGGCACTTAGTGTTGCCACGCAGCGAAAGGTATTATCCGGCCCACCCAAGTACTTTACATATGATTGGGAACAATCCAAAGAATCGGTAAACCTGCTGGCCGAACTCAATCCGGAGATTGTAGCATCCGGACATGGAAAACCCATGTCAGGCGCTGAAATGCAGCAGGCACTGCGCGAGCTGGCCTATCATTTTGAAGAGACAGCTGTACCGAAGTCGGGACGGTATGTAAATGATCCCGCCGTGGCAAACCGGGAAGGAGTTGTGTACCTGCCCAAAAAGAAAACAGTTTCCATTGCTGCTGCGGTAGTTATTGGTGTAGCGCTGCTGGGCATTTCGCTCGCAGTCGTAGCCAGCAAACGCGGTCAGCTTTCCTGAAAAAGCATTTATTCATCAATCTAAAAACAAGTATCATGAAAAAGTCAATGAACATTACATTAGCAGTGTTGCTGTGTACCGCAACCATATCCTATTCTCAAAGCACTTCCGGTTCCGGCGGAGCAGGGAATGGAGCTGCAAAGAACAGTACATCTGCCAGTCCTAAACAAACCCAGAGTGGGCAATCTGCTTCTCAGTCAACACGCGGCAATCAGGACGGCGGCGACAGAAAACTGAATGCAAGTGAGCAGCAAGGTGTGAAAGCGAATGAAGTAGGTTCCAGCACAAGGCCTGGCGGAGAATCGAATGAGAATGCAAACTACGTAGGATCGAACAGAGACGGAGAGGCAGATTCTAAGTCAATGCTCAACTCCAAAGAAGCGCGTGAGAAACGCAGGAAAAACATGACCGAAGCTGATACCGCTACAAAAAGAGGCAGCGGATCTGCCCGCAGAAACACAAAGGACCATACCGGAGTTACCGGTAATTACAGGAATGAAGAAATCAAGCATAACCAGAAAACCCAGCCAAGACCGTCGACCAAAAAAGACTAATACTGTTGGGAATAAGTTACAAAGCAAAGCCCCCGCAGATTTCTGCGGAGGCTTTGCTTTGTATTGAAAGGTACTCAGTCTAGTTATTGTCTGCGCCTGAACCGCCTTTGCTTTTGTTCTTCCTTTTTTTCTTGCCATCCTGGTCAGACTGGCTTGTTGTTCCGGAAGTTCCCGACGTTGTGTTATCGCTGCCTACACTCGATGTGCCTGAACTTGATCCGGTTGTTCCCGAATTGGTCGAGCCGGAAGTTCCGCTATTCTGCGGGTTAGATGTAGCACCCGAGCCGCTGCTCTGAATGTGCGTAGGTGGTGTACCTGTGGTAGTCTGGCTGCTCGTATTTGAGCCGCCGGTAGTACCGCTTGTGCCACTCGTGCCACTGGTACCAGTTGATCCGCTGCCGGTTGTGCCGCTTGTACCTGTACCTTGTGAGCTTGTGGTTCCCTGTCCTGTGCTTTGTGGCTCAGTAGTTTCTGCGCCGTTAGTACCTGTTGCTTGCGGCCAGGCCGATGTGCCTTGTGCGCTGCTGCCCTGTGACTGGGTGGTGGTACCTGTGTTATTCTGTGTTGTGCCGGATCCCTGGGTTCCGGTAGTTCCGCTTTTTTGCATCTGAGAATTGCTCTGTGTGCTTGTTCCCTGTGTACTGCCCGTTCTGGGCGTACTTTGTCCCGTCGTCGATTGTGCGAATAACGATCCTCCTGCTAACAGGAGCAATGCGGCTACGCTAAATGTCAGCTTTTTCATAATCTTTAATTTGGTTGATGAATAAAATTGTTGATCCGGCCTGTACTTCATGCAGTTGCAGATGCAGGCTGGCTTGTATTAATAATAACTGTGCCAATGCACAAAGACCACAGGCATTTTCAGAATTAATGTTTGTGAACTGCTGAGTCAGCCTTGTTCGTAATCACGAACTGCCGGATTTCTCCCTTTTCCCAGGCATTCGCACCAGGTACCAGCTCAGGCATAGGGATATCGGCTCTGTTCTTCTTGGCTTCTTCCGTCGATACTTTGAATCGCTTGTCGCGATCGCTTAGCAGTTTTTTGTCAAGCTGCCCGTCTTTGGTAAATCCCATCATGATCATGGGCGAGCCTACAGGTAAGCCTCTTTGCTGGTCGGTGTGCCAGGTATGGATCGTTTTCCCGTAAGTGGATACGAGCTTTTCCATCAACTCGTGCTCGGCAATCTTCGGAATGCCCGGCGCAATGAGCGAGCCCGATTTTACTTCGTGATGGTGACTGTGCCAAAGCTTTTTTTCTTCTTCACTCAGCGTTTTGAATGCACTGGCTGTAATAATGTACTCCACACCCATCAGTTTGGCATCCTTTCCATTCCCGTCGAAAATAATAGCCTGGTAAAGGTCATCGTTGAGCTGACTTACATAGTGGTGCGCTTCCATTTGCGCATTGATATTCCCGTTATAAAAATGAAAACCGTCCAGGTACGCATCGAAATGCCGGAGGGGGGTTTTGTCTTGCAATAGGTCGGCGCCGGTGTTCAGTACGCGATCTTTTGCATTGATGGAATCTCCGGGAGAGGTAACCTGGGAGCCAGAGTTTTTTCCGCCGCACCCGGCAGCAATTACCAGGAGGAGCAGCAATGTATTTTGCTTCATCATTTTTTGTTGTGGTTAAAATGGTAAGTTGTACTTGTAGTAAGCGGGATTATTCCTGCGGGTCGGCCCAGATGCGGGTACTGCCTTCGCCGCGGCTATTTTTCCAGGCGCGGAGCATGCTTTCACAATTGAAAGCCAGCTCCACATTCCCACGGGAATCCACAGCAATCAGGCCGCCCTCGCCCCCCAGCCGGGTGAGTTTGGCGATCTGGTTGCGGCAGGCTTCTTTCAGGCTTGCACCTTTATATTCCATTTGTGCGGCAACATCATAGGCGCTCACGAGCCGGATAAAAAACTCCCCGTCGCCTGTGCAGGATACTGCACACGACTGATTACTGGCATAAGTGCCGCCCCCGATCACAGGAGTGTCGCCCACGCGCCCAAACTTTTTATTGCTGATACCGCCCGTAGAAGTAGCCACCGCCAGATTCCCCGCCTCGTCCAGCGCCACTGCGCCCACTGTTCCTTTTCCGGTATTGCTGCGCTCTTCTTTTTCCTGTTCCTTGGCGAGCTGTTTGCGCCGGTGCTCAGTATCGAAATAGGAATTTTCTTCAAATGCAAGCCCGTGGACGCGGCCAAAATCCATCGCACCTTTCGCGGCAAGCAGCACATTCTCCGACTTATCCATCACAGCCCGCGCCAGGCTGATCGGATTTTTTATATTGGAAATACCTGCCACCGCCCCGGCTTTCAGAGTTCTTCCGCACATCGTAGCGGCGTCGGCCTCGTGGGTGCCTTCGGCTGTAAATACCGAGCCTTTACCTGCATTGAAGAGGGGATTATCTTCCAGTTCCCTGACGGCCGTTGCCACTGCATCCAGCGCACTGCCGCCATTTACTAAAACATTATATCCTGCCTCCAAGGCTTTATCAAGGCCTTTTTGGTAATCTACCTCCTGTTCGGGAGTAGTGGTTTTCCGGGTCAGCGAACCAGCGCCGCCGTGAATGGCAATCGTAAACATGCTAAGTAGGTTGGGGTAAGGTCTCAAAATTGAAAACCGCCTCCCCGCACAAAAACTCTGCCAGTAAAAGGCAAATCCCGACATCTCACTTCTAAATGCGCAAAAAATTCTACGAAAAAGATAAATAAATAGAGGTGGGAGAAATTTCCGGCAAGCAAGCAGGTACAAAGCCTCCTGGCACAATATTTAGTATCGCCGCCGATCTGGCGCTTTCAGAGGCCAGTCAAATACATCCACAGTAAGCAAAAAGTATCCGGAAAAAGTATGAAAATCATTGATATCCGCTGCATGCGCGGCCCGAATGTGTGGTCGGTACGCAAGACCAGGTTGGTTGTGATGAGGTTAGATCTTGAAGAGCTGGAAGAGCTGCCCACCAATAAAATTGAAGGCTTTTACGAAAGATTGAGAAAGGCAATGCCGAGCCTGCAAAGCCACTATTGTTCGGAAGGCCACCCCGGCGGTTTTTTCGAGCGCGTCAAAGATGGTACCTGGATGGGCCACGTCATTGAGCATATCGCATTGGAAATGCAGTCGCTCGCTGACATGGACACCGGCTTCGGCCGCACCCGGGGCACCGGAGAATATGGTGTGTACAATGTGGTGTTTGAATATTATGAAGAAAATGCTGGCAAGCTGGCCGCCGAATACGCCGTGCAAATGGCCGCCGCGCTGGTTGCCGGTACCGCATTCGATCTGGCAGGTGCATTGCAGCAGCTCAAAAAAACGTATCAAACCGAGCGGCTCGGTCCAAGTACCCAGTCGATCGTAGACGCTTGTACGCAGCGGAACATTCCGCATATCCGGCTGAACAGGGACGGTTACGTGCAGCTGGGCTATGGAAGTCAGCAGCGGCGCATTGAAGCAACTACCACCAGCTACACCAGCAGTATTGCAGTCTCGCTGGCCGGTGACAAGAATGCAACCAAGGAAACACTCGGCAGGGCAGGAGTGCCTGTTCCAGCCGGAGTATCCATTACTACCGAGGGAGAATTGGAAGAAGCAGTAGCAAAAATCGGCTTCTCTGTCGTGATCAAGCCGCTAGATTCCAATCAGGGAAAGGGCGTGACCACCAATGTGCAGGATATGCGCGCTGCTGTTGAAGCATACAACTGGGCCTGCTGCTTTTCAGACGAGGTGATTGTTGAAAAATTTGTAGTCGGCAGCGACTACCGGCTCTTGGTAATCGGAAACAAATTCAGCGCCGCGGCCAAACGTACACCGGCGATGGTTTTCGGCGACGGTATCTCTACGATCGGGGAATTGATCAACCAAACCAACCTGGACCCACGAAGAGGTGACGGGCACGAGAACAAGCTCACCCGCATTGTGGTGGATGAAATGCTGCTCGGTCACCTTGAATCACAGGGACTTTCCATTGATACCGTACTTCCATCTGATGTAAGCGTAACAGTTTCCGATGCTGCCAACCTGAGCAGGGGAGGCACTTCCGAGGACGTTACTGACCGCCTCCATCCCGAAATCGTGATGATGGCCGAGCGTGTTGCGCAGCTGATCGGCCTGGATATTTGCGGGATCGATATCATCGCGCAGGATATTACCCAGCCGCTGCAAGCCTCGGGTACTTCGGTGATTGAGGTAAATGCGAGCCCGGGTTTCAGGATGCACCTGTATCCCTCATCCGGCAAGCCGCGCCATGTGGGGAACGATGTGGCCAGGATGCTTTTTCCAGATGGGGCGACGGGCCGCATTCCCATTATCGCCATCACCGGTACCAATGGAAAAACAACTACCACCCGCATTACTGCGCACTTGATGAAGCAAACCGGCGCAACGGTGGGGTTCACGACTACCGACGGGATTTATGTCAATGATTATATGATCGAAGAAGGCGACTGTACCGGCCCGGAAAGTGCGCGGACAATCCTGAAAGATCCAACTGTGGATGTAGCGGTACTGGAAACTGCACGCGGCGGTTTGCTGCGGTCGGGACTGGCATTTGACCAATGCGACGTGGGTATTATCACCAATGTGGCGGCCGACCACCTGGGGTTGAAAGGGATTAATACCCTGGAAGATATGGTGCGCGTGAAAGCAACTGTTGCCGAGTCGGTACGTCCGGATGGTTTCGCAATCCTGAATGCAGATAACGATGAAAGTTACGGGATCAGCGAGCGGCTCAAATGCCGGATTGGGCTTTTCAGTATGAACCCCGACAACGAACGCGTACTTGCCCATACCCGCGAAGGTGGCCTGGCCTGCATTTACGAAAATGGTGAAATCCGGCTCGTGAATGGAAGCATCAAGGTGAGCATTGCCGACGCACAGGCGATCCCGGCGACTTTCGGGGGCAAGTGTCATTTCATGATTGAAAACATCCTTGGCGCGGTACTCGCGGCTTACTCGCAGGGCGTCGACGTGCTTACCCTGGCGCAGGGGCTGTATTCTTTTCAGGTTTCCGATGAATCAACTCCCGGGAGACTGAACCATTTTCATTTCCGCAACTTCGATCTTTTGGTCGATTATGCGCATAATCCGCACGGCATGAACGCGCTGGGAAACTACCTTGGGAATTTGCCGGCAACCAGCAAGCTCGGGATCATCACGGGAGTAGGAGACAGGAGGGACGAGGATATCCGGGAGCTTGGCAAAGTGGTTGCCGGCATATTTGATGAAGTAATTATCCGCCTGGACGAAGACCTGCGCGGGCGCAAACACCAGGAGATTATCGAGCTCGTGAAGCTCGGTATCCGCGCTGCCAACCCGCTCTGCAAGATCAAGGTGATCCAGGACGAGTTGCAGGCGATCAATTACGCGATCAGGCACTCGCGGCCCGGCCAGCTGATCGTGCTGACAACCGAGAAAATCAAAGTTGCCATTTCACTCATAAAAGGTTTTAAAGAACTGGACGAACAGGCTGGCCACTACCAGGGCCAGCTGGCGCTGCATTAGCATTTTAAAATATGATGGATTTACCAAAAGGAAAGCTGATACCGATTGGCGGGAAAGAAGCCCGTAGCCCGCAGGATAACAATGGAGGCGGATCACGCCAGGTTACATTCCAGCACGAGGGCATTTTGCAGGAAGTATTAATGGAAATGAAAGGCCCGGAGTCGCGGCTGGCGGTGATTACTACCGCATCAGAACTGCCGGAAGAAATGCGCGATATGTACCTCAAAGCATTTGACGCATTGGGTTGTAAAAATGTGGAAGTACTTCACCTCGACGGTCGGAATGTGGATAGTAAAAATACACTCAGCATTCTGGAAGAGGTAGACGGGGTATTCTTCACCGGCGGCGATCAGGTGCGCCTGATTGATAGAATTTGCGATACAAAGTTCATGGATTTGCTTAAAGACCGTTACCGCAATGAAGATTTCGTGGTGGCTGGGACAAGTGCGGGCGCCATGGCGATGTCGGCGGTGACGATCCGCGAGGGTTCCAGTACCGAGTCGCTGCTGAAAGGGATCGTGGAGGTGAGCAGGGGATTTACATTGTTGCCCAAAACCATTATTGATACCCATTTCATGAGCCGCGGCCGCTTTTCGCGCCTCACCGAAGCGTTACTCCTGAACCCGGGTTTTATGGCGATCGGAATCTGTGAAGATACCGGGCTTGTAATTTCCGGAGGGAACCACCTGCGCACGATCGGCTCGGGCGTCGCGCTGATTTTGGAAGCGGACCATATCAGAAATACCAACTTTAAGGAAGCCAAAAGAATGCAGCCGGTGTATGTAGAAGGATTGGGCGTGCATGTACTGGCCCGTGGCGCGGGGTATTCCCTCAGCGAGCGGAAATTCATTGTCGAGAAGTAACAAACAGCTATGCAGTCTATCGAAATCAAATCCATTGACCAGTTTATCAGGGATATTGTGGGGTTGAAAAATGACGAATTTGACTTTTTCATTTTCAGGGGCCAGCGGATCAATGCGCCGCTGGTTCCTTCCATTGCCCGCTATCACCACGGTCAGGATATCAAATCAATTGAAAAGAGGATGCTGCTGGATCTCAAACGCCGGGGTAAGCTGCTGCTTCCCGATTCGGTTGCGGAAGAATGGGAATTGCTCATCCTCGCGCAGCATTACGGACTCAAAACCCGCCTGCTGGACTGGTCGAGCAACCCGCTTGTAGCTTTGTATTTCGCTATCCGGGATATTGACGATTCTGAAACTCATTCGTTTGTATACCTTTTCCGGGGATATAACGATCAGGTAATCGACAAGGACGAGCTCACGGGAGGTACCCCGCTTGATTCACCTTTTGAAATACAGGAATTGAAAGTGCTCCGGCCGTCGCTCAACAATGAACGTATCATTGCACAATCGGGCTGGTTTACGGTACATCCTTATTCCGAGGAGAAATGCGGTTTTGTACCGATGCAGTTTGATGAGGATGTAAAAGTGAACGTAACGGAATTTACCATCGCACCCACTTTGAAACGTGAGCTGATGGACCACCTGGATATGCTCGGTTTCAATGCGCAAACCCTTTTTCCGGAGCTTGCTGGTCTTTGTCATTACCTCAACTGGGAGTACCTGTACCAGGCAGCAGGGTAACGTACATCGTGAAAGGTTATTTGTTAAGAAAAGCAAAAATGTATCCATTCACAAGATCAGGCTCTTCGTGGTGTAGCCAGTGAGAAGCATTTTCAATAAGTATTAATTGGCCCTGCGTACATCTGGCGACACTTTGTTCAGCCATTTTTTTGGATAAAAACAGATCCTTTGTTCCCCAGAGAATCAATGCAGGTACTTCAATGGCTTCATTGATTGTAGCAGGCGGCGACTGGGCAAAAGCGCGGTACCAGTTGATCATGGAAGTAAGTGCATTCGGTTGTCGCCACGCGCGTTTGTAAGCAGCTATATCACTTTTGGAAAACGTACCCCGTCGCGCTGTCCTGATCATACTCGCAGCGAGCCATTTGAAATTAAAT
>NZ_JBHYGF010000105.1:4182-10715 GCF_051859145.1 Dyadobacter sp. | reverse complement strand
AAATCGAGTAAATGATCTTGGTCTCAATCTCCGATTCGTGCGATGCATTGGACATGAAAATAAGGTGCGTCGAGTACTTTGGAATACTGATATCATTACTGAGCTCGCGCAAAGGCCCGATGTATTTTTCAAGACTTTCAAATTCAGTCAACCTCAGTTTGATGTAATATGCTTTTAACCAGACTGTAATTACAAATGCGATCACGCTGGCAAGTAATAGCGATACCCAGCCTCCGTGCATGAATTTTAAAAGGTTGGCAGCCAGGAAGGAGCCTTCAATAGCTAGGTACACGATCAGGAATACGGCGAGTAGCCATTTTTGTACCTTATGCACATAGAGGTAAACCGACATCAGAATGGTCGTCATAATCATCGTCAGCGTAATAGCCAGACCATACGCCGCTTCCATGTGCGACGACTCTTTGAAATAAAGCACAATCCCTACACAGCCTGCCCATAAAAGCCAGTTTACACTCGGTACGTACAACTGACCTTTTTGATCGCTCGGATAAATCAACCGCACCTTAGGCCAGAAGTTAAGCCGGATTGCTTCGGAAATCAATGTAAACGATCCGCTGATTAATGCCTGGCTCGCAATAATCGTCGCCATTGTGGCAATTGCAATGCCCGGCAGCAGCCACCATTCAGGCATCATCGCGAAAAATGGTTTGCGCCCGTTCAAGTAATCACCGGAATGCACAATCAGCCAGGCCCCCTGGCCGAAGTAGTTGAGGATTAAACAGGTTTTAACAAAAATCCAACTGATCCGGATATTACCCCTTCCGCAGTGCCCCAGGTCACTATACAGCGCCTCGGCGCCCGTTGTACAAAGAAATACTGCTCCCAACATCCAGAAACCACCGGGATGATTGGCGAGCAGCTGGTAACCGTAATAAGGATTAAGCGATTTGAGAATCTCCATGTGGTCGATTACCTGCGAGAGGCCCAGCACCGCCAGCATCAGGAACCAGATCAGCATCACCGGCCCAAATGCGCGGCCCACAATGGTAGTACCGAATATCTGAATGATAAAGAGCAGGGTAAGTATCCCGATCACAATGGGAATTGTCTGGATATCCGGATAAAGTATCCGCAAACCCTCTACCGCAGAAGAAACTGAAATGGGTGGCGTTATAATCCCGTCGGCAAGCAAGGTACTGGCACCGATAATTGCCGGGACAGCCAGCCAGGAGGCATTTTTCCTTACCAATGCAAACAACGCCAGAATCCCACCTTCTCCTTTATTATCAGCGCGGAGGATCAGGATTACGTACTTGACCGTCGTTTGTAAAGTGAGTGTCCAGAAAATACAGGATACTGCTCCATACACCACTTCATCAGAGATCGCGCTTGTACCGATAATCGCCTGCATTACGTACAATGGCGATGTGCCTATATCCCCGAAAATAATTCCTAATGCGACCAGTAACCCCGCAGCCGAGGCTTTGTCAAGATGCTTATGAGAACCCATTGGTTGTTTACAAAAAATGAGGATCGTAACAATCCTCAAACATTTTAAAGTGTATAAAATTCATAATTGACTTTCCAGCTAACTTCTTTGCCCGGCTCTGCGGCAATGCGGATGTAGGGCTCCGGACAGGAAGTGGTAGGACAAGCCCAATAAACAAGCTTTTCGAGGGGTTTATCACAGGTTATTCTTACACCTGCGCGGCTTTTGGTATTTTCAATGCGGATATCATAATCTTTTGCCGATTTTCCGAAACCTGTCAGGCCGCTGCTAAAAACCTGGTCACCTGGCTTCACTTCTCTTGCATATGTAAGTTGTTTCCCTTTCGCATTGATGATACTGCCAAATCCACTGCCTTCACCGGATACTTCAAACGGAAAAACGATCCTGATATTTTCATTGGAACGTTCATTGTCGATCATGAAAAAGTTATGATTATAAGTGCTGGTAGCGATTGCCTTTGTACCGGTGTTTTTGAGGGTGTGCTCCAGCACCAGTTCTGGCTTGCCGGGCACGAGTCGCACTGTTTTCGTATAAACATAGCCATACCCGGATTTATCTTTCAGCTCGTGGGTAAATGCAACCTGATCTTTGCCCTTATTCACTGTCCATTTACCTCCGTTTTCAAGCTTATAATTTGTTGCAAAAGCATACTTTTTGTCGTCGGGCTTTACCAATGTGCCCACCCCTAGTTTCACGAAAGTATCTCCCGGCTTGACCTCATCGAAATCCAGGGCAACAAACTCTTCGACCGGGCCCATAATCGCGTCGTGCAACTCAGGGTCATAAGGTGCCTGGTTCCATTTGCCGAAGTAGGAGTGCCCTTTATATTCCAGACTGGGGATCACGCCAGCCCAGTCAAAACGTTTTCCACGGTAGTATCCCGTTTTGCTATCGGGCAGGTACAATTTAGCTTGGACAATTCCATTCGATATTTCGGTACCCGGATAATCCGCTACTTTGAACGCGCTCACGCACATGCAAATGAATGCGACCGAGCATATGATTAGGTTTTTCATTGAGTTTGGACGGTACTGGGTTTGTGCGTAGCAGCAGAAAAATTGAGTTGTAAAAAAAGACAGTAAGATAGAAATGCAATGTTACATTTCTTCTTACTGTCTTTTCAAATTATCATTAACAATCTTACGATATTCCCTTAAAAGCTTCTTCGTTGATAAACGGCTGGTTTCTCAGGCGCTGCTTGGTTGCTTTATAAAATGCATTGGCTGCCGCGCCTCCGGTTGGTGGTAATGCAGGTTCGCCGAGACCAGTCGGAGATATCCCATTCTCCACAAAATGAACTTCCACTTCTGGAATCTCATTCATGCGGATCAGTCTGAATCCATTGAAATTGCTCTGATCCGGTGTTCCGTCCTTGAAGGTCATATTCCCGTACATCGCGTGACCGAGACCATCGACAACACCACCGCGCACTTGCTGCAACGAGCCGCTTTTATTGATCACAATGCCGCAATCCACTGCAGCAATCACGTTTTTCAGTACTGGCTTACCTTTTTCCACTACTACTTCGCCTACCTGTGCCACATAAGACCGGTGCGAGAAATAGACGCTGAAACCCTGGTGAACTCCTTTCTTTTTGCCCCAGTTACTTTTTTCTGCTGCCAGCTTGATCACGCCAATCATTCTGTCGACATCATATTTCACTTCACCGGCAGGCGATTTTTTGGCTTTTTCAAGAAGCGCCAGTCTGAATGCAACAGGATCTTTGCCCGCAGCTTCGGCTACTTCGTCTATAAACGATTGCTCTGCATAAGCCAGGAAGTTGGTAATCGGAGCTCTCCACGGGCCTGTTGTGATCGGCGATTTGTGTTCAACCGAATCGATCAATAAGTTATCCACGGAACCGGAAGGAAAATTATCTTCCCGGGTAGGATTACCGGAGTTCATACCAACTCCGCGCAGCTTATATCCGATCATTTCGCCATTCTTGTCCAATGCAGCTTCAAAACGGTATCGAACTGCCGGGCGATAAATGCCTCCTGTCATATCATCTTCCCGCGTCCAGATCACTTTCACCGGCGCTTTTACCAGCTTGGAAACATGAGCAGCTTCAACCACGAAATCAGCTGCCAGCCTTCTTCCAAAACCGCCACCCTGGCGCGTGATTTCAACTGATATCTTTTCAGGCGCGATACCTGTAAGTTTTGCTACTTCTGCACGTGCTCGATCAGGAGTTTGGGTTGGGCCGACCAGCTCCACACCGTCTTCACGCACGTGCGCAAAGAAATTCATAGGTTCAAGTGGGCTGTGCGGCAGGAAGGGGCATTGATACTCGGCCTTAATTACCTTCGCAGCGCCTTTGAATGCAGCTTCTACATCCCCATTCTTTCTGCGGACAGTCGCTTCTCCGTTGTCCATTAATTGTGAGAAGATCCGGTTGTGGTCTGCCGAGCTTTCCAGATCCGCTGCTTTTTCATACTCGATCTTTAAAGCTTCCCGTGCTTTTTTAACCTGCCAGGTTGACTTGCCAACAACCGCAACGCTGTTTTCAAAAGTAACTACGTCGACAATTCCCGGCATCTTCTTCGCCGCATCCGCATTGACCGATTTTAGTTTTAACCCGAAAGCCTTGGGCCGCTGAATCAAGGCAAACAACATTCCTTCCCGATAAAAATCAAGGCCGAAAAGTGGCTTACCTGTTGCAATATTGTTGTTATCAACATTCCTGACGGACTGGCCGATCAGTTTAAAGTTCTTTTCGTCTTTTAATTTGACCTCTTTAGGTGCTTCAAGCTTGGATGCGGCTTCCGCAAGCTGACCGTAAGTCAATGATTTGCCGGAAGCTTTATGCAAAACTTTTCCATTCTCGGTTGTACATTCCGCAGCAGGCACTTTCCAGTTTGAAGCTGCTGCTTCCACAAGCATATACCTGGCAGTAGCACCGGCTTTACGCAACCGCTCCCACGAGTGAGGTACCGCGCCACTTCCTCCGGTGAGCTGTCTTTCAAAAATATTTGTATCTAAATTCCCCTGTACCGTTTTCACCTGTTTCCAATCGGCATCGAGCTCTTCGGCTACAACCATGGGAAATGCAGTTTTGATACCCTGTCCTATCTCCGGATTTGGCGAAACAATGGTAATGATATTGTCAGTCCCAATTGAGAGATATGCATTGAAATTGATCGAGCCGGCTGCAATGGATTTTGCATCAACAACTACGGGAAGCGCATTGGAGTTGGACCAGCTGAATCCCAGGAACAATCCGCCACCTGCTGCTGCCGCGAGTTTCATAAAATCTCGGCGGGAAGTCTGATCTAGTGTCTTCATGATTAATTGGATTTAGAGGCTGCTACTTTCACTGCTTCCTTAATGCGGTGGTAGGTACCGCAACGGCACAGATTTCCGCTCATGGTTGCTACGATTTCTTCGTCGGTTGGTTTCGGCTTTGCCTTCAAAAGAGCTGCTGCCGTCATAATCTGTCCAGCCTGGCAATAGCCGCATTGCGCCACATCCACTTCGTCCCAGGCTTTTTGAACAGGATGATCGCCTTTTTCAGAAAGTCCCTCGATAGTTGTTACTTTGGACTTCCCAACTGCCGATACGGGAAGAACGCAGGATCTTACAGCCTTGCCGTCCAGGTGTACGGTACACGCGCCACATTGCGCGATCCCGCAGCCATATTTTGTACCAACTAATCCGAGGTTGTCCCGCAACACCCAGAGGAGCGGAGTGTCCTGCTCCACATCCGCCTCGACCGCGCGGTTGTTAATTGAAAGTTTGAATAAAGCCATGGTGAATAGGTTGAGTCTTACAAAGCTCACTGAGAAGCGAACTTTCCGAAATTACAAAAAATCTCAAAAAGATACTGGCTGTTAACATTTTATCTGGCGGAGATACTTAGGCTTCGCCGCCCGGACCTCCGAAGCTGATCGGGAAGTTAAAGGTCGGATCATTGTCCTGCGAGCTTGGGATAGGGCCATATTGATCCTCGTATTTCTGTATATTATCTTTTAATGCGGCTACTAAACGCTTGGCGTGCTCGGGTGTAACGATGATCCTCGCTTTTACCTTGGCTCTTGGCACACCTGGCATCAGCCGGATGAAGTCCAGGATAAATTCGCTGTTGGAATGTGCTATCATGGCCAGATTGGAGTAAACACCCTCAGCCATTTCCTCAGACAATTCTACATTGATTTGTTGTTCGCTTTCCTTTTCTTCTTTCATTGGTTGGTTTTGATACAGCCGGAGCTAGAATGATGACGGAAATTACTAAAAAATTGCAGCTACCAAAAGCAAAAAGGCCGGCTCACATTGCTGCGGCCGGCCTTTTATTTATTTCACTACACTATGCCAATTCTTTTTTCTTACGCGACTGTCTGTCACGAGAATCGGTCAATGCGTCGAACTCTTCTTTGGATCCAACGATCAGGTTTTCGTATTGACGCATACCTGTACCGGCCGGAATCAGGTGACCTACGATCACGTTTTCCTTCAAGCCTTTCAGCTCATCACGTTTTCCACGAACCGCAGCTTCGCTCAGTACCTTGGTTGTTTCCTGGAATGAAGCCGCAGAAACAAAGCTTTCAGTACCCAAAGATGCTTGCGTAATACCCATTAAGGTTGGTTTTGCAACCGCAGCCTGTGCGTCACGCGCAGTCACCAGTTTAAGGTCACGGCGTTTCAAGCTTGAATTCTCGTCACGCAGGCGGCGAACAGAAACGATCATACCGGGTTTCAGTGTCTCGGAGCTACCAGCGTCTTCAACTACTTTCAGATCCAGGATCTTATCGTTTTCTTCGCGGAACAGAACGCGGTCAACTGGTTGCATTTCAAGGAAGTTGGTATCCCCTGCATCTAGGATCTCCACTTTCTGCATCATCTGGCGTACGATACATTCGATATGTTTATCGTTGATCTTCACACCTTGCAGACGATATACTTCCTGAATTTCATTTACCAGGTATTCCTGAACCGCGGTTGGTCCTTTGATAGAAAGGATATCCGCAGGCGTAATTGCTCCATCAGAAAGCGGGTCACCAGCTCTTACGAAGTCACCATCCTGAACAAGAATGTGTTTCGAAAGCGCTACCATGTAGCGACGCTG
>NZ_JBHYGF010000105.1:0-4172 GCF_051859145.1 Dyadobacter sp. | reverse complement strand
CGTTCCGTCTTTTGATTCAATATGGATTTCGCGGTTACCACGTTTCACACCACCATAAGATACCACACCGTCGATTTCAGAAACCGTTGCAGGGTTAGATGGGTTACGTGCTTCGAAAAGCTCGGTTACACGTGGAAGACCGCCGGTAATGTCGCGGGTTTTACCAACAACGCGAGGAATTTTCGCAAGTGGCTGACCAGCTTTAATGTTAGTACCGGATTTTACAACCAAACGTGCTCCAACAGGAAGGTTATAGCCTTTTTCAGTCTGATCTTTCAACAACGTAGACTTACCTTTTACCACGATAGCCGGGTTTTTGGTTTTATCACGTGTTTCAATGATCACTGACTCCTGGAAGCCTGTTTGCTCATCAAATTCTTCACGGTATGTAATACCTTCTTCAATTGCATCGAAGGAAACTGCTCCGGTGAATTCAGAAAGAATTACTGCGTGATATGGATCCCAGGTACAAAGTTCTTGTCCTTTGGAAACCTTCTCGCCATCTTTTACCAAAAGGTGCGCACCGTAAGGTACGTTGTTCGAGATCAGCAATTGTCCGGTTTCAGGGTTAGTAATTTTAACTTCACCTGAGCGGCCCATTACTACTGTAACTTCATCACCTTCTGAATTAACAGACTGTACAAGACGTAGATCTTCGAAACCAATCACTCCGTCAAACTTCGCCTTGATATTTGCCTCAACAGAAATGTTGGAAGCAGTACCACCGACGTGGAATGTACGAAGTGTCAGCTGCGTACCTGGCTCACCGATTGACTGAGATGCAATTACACCCACAGCTTCACCAATATTCACCATGTGCGCCGAAGCCAGCGAACGTCCGTAGCATTTCGCACATACTCCATTGCGGGTTTCGCAAGTCAGTACTGAACGAATTTCTACTGTTTCAATGCTTGTTTCATCAATATAAGCGGCGATTTCCTCTGTAATTTCCTGACCAGAAGCAAGGATCATTTCATTTGACAATGGGTCAAATACATCGTGAACACTTACACGACCAAGAATACGCTCAGAAAGTGGTTCAACGATATCTTCGTTGTCTTTCAAAGCCGAGATTGCAATACCACGAAGCGATCCGCAGTCTTCCTCAACCACAACCACATCCTGCGCTACGTCGTGGAGACGACGAGTCAGGTAACCAGCATCAGCAGTTTTCAATGCCGTATCGGCCAAACCTTTACGCGCACCGTGGGTTGAGATAAAGTATTCAAGTACATCCAAACCTTCTTTAAAGTTAGAAAGGATTGGGTTTTCGATGATTTCACCGGCTCCACCAGCAATATTCTTCTGTGGTTTCGCCATCAAACCCCTCATTCCACCTAGCTGACGGATCTGCTCGCGCGAACCGCGTGCACCTGAGTGCATCATCATATAAATAGAGTTGAATCCGCCTTTGTCTGTTTCCAGTTGCTTCATCAAAGTCTCTGTAATCCGTGAGTTCACGCGGGTCCAGATGTCAATAACCTGGTTGTAACGTTCGTTCTCAGTGATAAGACCCATCAGGTAGTTGTTCCAAACGTTTTCAACGTCCCCTTTGGCTTGCTCGATGAGCTTCTCTTTTTCTTCCGGAACCATTACATCGTCCAATCCCATTGATAAACCGCCTTTGAAGGCCATTTGGAAACCAAGTTCTTTGATTTCATCTAGGAATTGAGCGGTACGTGCAACACCAGCTTGTTTGAATACCAGACCAATGATTTGCTGCAATTTCTTCTTGGTCAACAATTCATTGATATAACCTACTTCCGCAGGAACTGCCTGGTTGAACAGCAAACGACCAGCTACTGTATCGATCAATTTGACCTCGAAAGTGCCGTCATCATTACGAACACTAACGCGGCATTTGATATTGGCATGTTTTGAAAGCTTGCCTTCGTTAATCGCGATAATAACTTCATCAGGACCATAGAAAATCTTGCCTTCTCCGATAATCGGGTATTCGGGCGTACTTACGCGGCCTTTTGTTACATAATACAGACCCAAAACCATGTCCTGAGATGGTACCGTGATCGGCGCTCCGTTGGCAGGGTTCAAGATGTTATGCGACGAAAGCATCAGCATGGAAGCTTCCAATACGGCTTCCTGACCTAGTGGTACGTGTACCGCCATTTGGTCACCGTCAAAGTCAGCGTTGAATGCAGTACAAACCAATGGGTGCAGCTGGATCGCTTTACCTTCGATCAGCTTAGGCTGGAATGCCTGGATACCCAAACGGTGAAGTGTTGGAGCACGGTTTAGAAGAACAGGGTGTCCTTTCAAAACGTTTTCCAAGATATCCCAGATCACAGGATCCTTGCGGTCTACGATCTTCTTCGCTGATTTTACAGTTTTAACAATACCACGCTCGATCAGCTTGCGGATAATGAACGGTTTGAAAAGCTCAGCCGCCATGTCTTTTGGCAAACCGCATTCGTGCAGTTTCAACTCAGGACCTACTACGATAACCGAACGACCAGAGTAGTCGACACGCTTACCAAGCAAGTTTTGACGGAAACGGCCTTGCTTACCTTTCAGCATGTCTGAAAGTGATTTCAAAGCACGGTTACCTTCTGAACGTACTGCATTTACTTTACGGCTGTTGTCGAAAAGGGAGTCAACCGCTTCCTGCAACATCCGTTTTTCGTTACGCAAGATCACCTCAGGTGCCTTGATTTCGATCAGACGTTTCAGACGGTTGTTACGGATAATCACACGACGGTAAAGGTCATTCAAATCCGAAGTCGCAAAGCGACCTCCATCAAGAGGTACCAATGGACGCAATTCCGGTGGAATCACAGGTACCATTTTGATCACCATCCATTCAGGGCGGTTTTCAATACGGGTGTTTGCATCACGAAAAGCTTCAACCACTTTCAGACGTTTCAAAGCTTCTGCTTTACGTTGCTGAGAAGTGTCTGTTGCAGCCTGGTGACGAAGTTCGTATGAAAGTTCGTCCAGCTTAATGCGGCTCAAAAGCATTTCCAATGCATCAGCTCCCATTTTCGCAATGAATTTGTTGGGATCTGTGTCAGGAAGCAATTGGTTTTCGCGAGGCAGTTTGTCGATGATATCGAGGTACTCGTCTTCTGTAAGGAAGTCAAGGTAACCTACGCCATCTTCTTCTTTAACACCTGGCTGAACTACTGCATATCGCTCGTAATAAATGATCTGGTCAAGCTTCTTGGTAGAAAGTCCAAGCAGGTAACCGATTTTATTTGGCAAAGAGCGGAAGTACCAGATGTGAGCGACAGGAACAACGAGTTCGATGTGTCCCATACGCTCGCGGCGTACTTTCTTCTCCGTAACTTCCACACCGCAACGGTCGCAGATGATTCCTTTGTACCGAATGCGCTTATATTTTCCGCAGTGACATTCCCAGTCCTTCACAGGCCCGAAAATACGCTCACAGAACAACCCACCCATTTCCGGCTTATAAGTCCGGTAATTGATGGTTTCAGGCTGGGTTACTTCACCGAAGGAGCTTTCAAGGATAGACTCCGGTGACGCCAGACTGATGGTCATTCTGGAAAAGTCACTATTTAATTTTTTGTTCTTTTTGAAAGACATAATAAAAAGTCGTTTGTCTGTTAGTCAAAAACTAATCTGTTTTCATTAATGGCGCCTTTCGGCGCCACGACTAGAAATTAGTCCAGTGTAATCTCCAATGCTAGTCCGCGAAGCTCGTGAACAAGTACGTTGAATGACTCCGGAATATTTGGTTTTGGAAGGTTTTCACCTTTCACGATCGCTTCGTAAGCTTTTGCACGGCCAACCACGTCATCAGATTTCACGGTTAGGATCTCCTGAAGAATGTGTGATGCACCGAATGCTTCCAAAGCCCACACTTCCATCTCTCCAAAACGCTGACCTCCGAATTGTGCTTTACCACCCAATGGTTGCTGCGTGATAAGTGAGTACGGTCCGATCGAACGGGCGTGCATTTTATCATCAACCAAGTGACCTAGTTTCATCATGTACATCAGACCAACTGTAACCGGCTGATCGAATTTATCGCCAGTAAGACCATTGTACAGATAAGTACGTCCCCAATCTGGCAGACCAGCCTCTTTCAATTCGGCTGCAACTTCTGCTTCGGTAGCTCCATCGAAAATAGGCGTTGCATAGCGACGACCTAGTTTCAGACCTGCCCAAGCAAGAATGGTTTCATAAATCTG
>NZ_JBHYGF010000104.1:0-10739 GCF_051859145.1 Dyadobacter sp. | reverse complement strand
AGTTGTCAGCAACACCTTTCCAGGGTCCATATAGCCCACACTTTCCTCACCAGTCAACTGCGCAAGCTGTCCGTTCAATGCGGCAACACGTGCTTCCTGGTCTCTCCGCGGGTAAATACCCAGCATCGTGATTTTTGCATCGGGCTGACGATGTTTCAGTGCCCTGATCAGCAGCTTCCAGCCTTCGACGATCTCCGCGTCTGTATTCAGGTGAAGGTTATTGGTACCAATGTTCGCAAGAATCTGCTTTGCACTGAACCCGTCCAGCTCGCCGTGATAGATACGCCAGAGTACGTTTTCAATGCGGTCCCAACCGTAGCCCAGGTTACGTGAATTCTTCCCGAAAGTATCATTCCATGAAGCATCGCCCACCGCACGCGGCCCTTTTGGCAAACCTCCCCAGAAATGTGTGATCGAGTTACCGATCACAATTGTTTCAGGTGCCGATTTCCTGTTTAAATCAAGTATTTCCCGGTGCCTTACTTCCCAGTCGTAATTATTGAGCTCACGAAGTTGGGTAATTGGCTTTGTTGTGGAAGCTTCGCCGGTATATTCATGTAAAATGTTGCGGAGATGCTTTTCGTAACCTTCTGCATACCGCATCATACCTAAATCTGTCTGGTGTGTTCCGTCAACAGTTGTTTCAATATCCTGGCCAAACTCCTTCTTGGGAATTAGGTAAAGATTCGTAATCCCTTCCGATTTCAACCTGGCGAATGCTGCTTTAAGAATTATATTCACCTCTTCATAAAAATGCCTGCTTTCGGGACTAATATCTTCATCAGTGTAGCCCGCATGCTCGGCAAGTGCAATGGGAGTTTGCGGATGTTTTTGACGCAGCGATTTGACGGTAGCCAATATCCTGTCCCGAACTTCCTCCGCCGTAATCGGCATTTTAGAATCCGGGCGGATTGTGAGGTTGGGTAAGCAATCTAAAATGAAAATATGCGCGTCAATCTCATTTACCAAATCCACTACCTCCTTTTCAAGCCGCCCATTTCCTGAAAAAGCCAGATTGATCAGCGGCCGGTCCATTTTCCTGCCTACAATGGAAGTCCACGCCATTCCCGGCCGCGATGCGCAGGCACCCTGCGCAATGGAAGTACCGTATACAACAATTGGTTTGTCAGGCCGCACCGGCAGCGGAGTAAACACAACACCTTCCGGCACTCCTACTTCCAGCCATTTCACACTATTGTACAGCGGCAAAAACAACCTGTACTCGCGTCCTTTTTTATGGTAATTATCATTTGCGGCAAGTTTGAAATTGTAGGTAATTGTATCACCGAATGCATACTTCCCCGCACACCAGCGCGGCGCACCGTCGCTGCTCACTGCATATAAATCGATGCCGCTAACCCCAGTCGCCGGCATGTGCGGCAATGCGTGCTTCCCGCCCACAGTATACCTTACCCTGATCTCAGGAGAATTGGACCGGAACCGGATCATCAGTCCCGCCGACTGGTTTGACAAATTCCAAACCGCTTCCCTCACCTGCTTTTCCGCTTTTGCCGGTAACCTGTCGTAAGGATTTTTCAACTCCTTCGCCGGCCACGCCTGACCTTCAATAACGGGAAAAGACGCACTTTGCGGGTCCCACCAGCTGGTCTTTGTATTTTGAGCTTGCAGGACAAAACAATAGCAAACAAAAGCAGGGATAAGGAGTTTGACTTTCATAAAAATAAAAAATGGGTACTTGTATTGCTACAAAGTACCCACTGCCGGTTTTCTTTTCTATCATCAATAACTATTTCACCAAAACACCATCGGCGATAAATGTAAGCTCCTGCTTCGGTTCAGTGATTTTGGCGATTTCCTCTTTGCTTTGCCCGGCATCCTTGGCATAATGCTGCAAATGCTCAACAGGTACCATCTTCTTTTGAGCTTCTCCTTCAAACACCACGGTTTTTCCGGTAATATCTTTCGGAACAAAGAATGCATAATCCTTAAACATCACGCGCATTGTCTCGCCATTGTCCAGCTTCACTTTCATCCAGCAGCCTTTTACCTGACATACCGATTCCACTGTCCCGCTTACCTTGGCTTCCATCTCCGTTTTATCACCCATTTTGGCAGGCAATGCACTTGCTTCTATTGCCTTTTTATCATTGATTTCTTTTCCAAAAGTGTTGGCAGTTTGCGCGCTGGCCGCATAGCTGCTTACTGTCATGCATAGTAGTATGAATAGTTTTTTCATTTTAATTAAATATTAAATGATCAAATAATTACCTGATTTCAAATGTACTACAACTTGACACGAATGTACAAATCCGTTTATTCTAGGACCTCCACCCAGCCCTTGCAGTGATTCCCCTGCGGCGTATCGACCACGTAAAAGTAAGTTCCGTTTGCTATTCCCTTTCCCCAGTCATTTTTGTAGTCGGCAGTTTTGAATACGGACTTGCCCCAGCGATTGAACACTTCCAGCGAAGCCGGCGAAACGGGCACGATGAAGGTGTCATTTTTCCCATCCCCGTTTGGCGTAATTACATTGTTTAACGTAAAAGGCGGCAAGGCCTTCACTTTCTTGGCAATTGAAAGCGGGCAGCCGGCTGCATTGTACGAAGTTAAAACAACGGTGTATTCGCCCGGCGTCTCATACTGGTATTCGCCCACGTTTTCGTCCTTTATTGTATTTCCAAACCCGAGATTCCATTCGTAGCGCGCTGCATTGCGCGTTTTGTTGGATAGTGCGTAGCTGAAAGGTTCATTGCAGGCTCCGCCAGAAGTGATAATTTCAAAATCGGGCGCATGTGCTTTATCCACCTTCACCGTAATCTCACGCACTGGCCGGCAACCGTCGGCGTAAGTTCCTTCCACAATGTATGTTGTGGTTTCCTCTGGTTTTACAGTTACCGTTTTCCCAATCGTTTCCGGCAATCCTTTCGCCGGCAGCCAGCGGTATTGCGTTGCTTCGCCGGACACGGTAAGTACCACACTGGCTCCCTGGCAAGCTTCCACGTCAGCCATTTCAATGAAATCGCTCTTCTTTTCTACCAAAACTTTCACCTTTTTACTGACTTTGCAGCCACTTGCATTGCTGATTTCGACATTGTATTCCGTCGTTTCCTTCACAATAGCGGTAGGATTGGCGATGGTGGCGTTGCTAAGTCCGGCTGCTGGCGACCATTTGTATTGGGTACCACCCTGCGCGAGCAGCTGCACCGATGAATTTTCACAAACAGCTATATCGGCAGTTACCTTCGCATCGAGTGTTTCTACAATAATTGTTTTTTCAGCAATGTCCATTCTTTTGCAGCTGAGCCTGTTGTAAGCTTTCAGCGTCACTTTGTACTCCCCTGCTTTTGTAAAAACATACTCAGCCTGATCATCTTCCCGCGAAATGGTACTGCCGCTCACTTCCCAGATGTAATCAATCCCGCCTTCGCTGGTGTTGACGAAAGACAAAGAGAGTGGCGCACAGCCACGGAGTACATTCTTGGAACTGCCTGAATACACATCAAAATCGGCCTTCAAACGATCGATATCTATTTTAAATGCGGCATTATTGCAGTTGTCACTATTGTTTGTCTCCGACCACGCCTGTGGGGTTACGGGAAAATGGCTGCCGCCGCAAGCGCAGGTTGCATGGTAAATTGTTCCGTTTTTATCAAAACGGCTTGTACCGCCGTCCACATGGTCGCCCTGGATACCCGGCGTGTTGCTCTGGCTGCCGAAATAGGTTGCATACAAAAGCGACTTGGCACCTTGTTCGAGAATAGCGATGTAAAAATTATGTCCATTCGTTTTAGGCTGGATCGCGTCTTCTGTCACCGGAAGCCCTAAGGTACTGCTGAGCGGATTATTGTTGGTGCTGTTATTTACATTCCCGCCCCAGCCTGCAATGTAAATATTGCCGCATTCGCTCACCAGGAACGCAGTCGGTGAAATATCAGGCGCGCCCCGACCGGAGCCGATTACCGTCGAAAAGTTGCTTTTGGAAAGAGATGCATCGAGTGAATGGACAAACTGGCCGCTTTTTGCATTGTTATAAACACCTGCGCTGACAGGATAATCGCCGGTTGTAAGTCCGTAAACAAAAACGTTTCCGCCGGCATCAGTGTCTAGCAAATATGCCCCGTCTTCTTTGTCGGTACCCAGGTATGTAATATTTAAAAGCTTGTCTGCATTGAACCTGGCCACAAATCCGTCCTCGGTACCTTTCAATGTTTTCTGATAAGAGGTAGAGCTGGTAGTCAGCTGTGCGCTTTTGGTAGATCCGGTTACGTAGATATCTCCATTTGGCAGCGACTTCAATGAATGCGCCGCATCGGCTTTTTCCCCGCCCAGGTAAGTACTCCACAGAAGTGTGCTCAAACCAGCGTCAAGCTTGGACACAATTCCGTCCTGCGATCCGTTAAGCTTGTTTTGTACCGGATTTTTTAGTGGAAAATTACCGGAGCTGGTTGACGAAACTACCAGCACATTATCGCTCTGATCAACTACGATTTCACCACGAAAAGTATCTCCATAATTCCGGATCGTGAATGCGGGACTGTTACTTACCCCATCGTTGCCATTCCCACCCAGGTAAGTGGAAGCGGCGAGCTGTTTTCCGTCTGCACTCAGTTTTGATATGAAAATATCTGCACCGTTGGGCAGGTCAAGGCCGGAAATGGGTATACTGGGCGTGCCGCCGCCGAAAGTCCTTTGAAATGCATTGGTCCGCGTCGGGAAGTTTTTGGAAGATGTTGTACCGAGGATCAACAGCTCATTTTTGGAATTGACGATCAGGCTATTCGGCACGTCGGTATCTTCCCCGCCCAGGAATGTCGCAAAAACCAGACTGCTTCCGTCAGGTGTGAATTTCAGGATCGAAACATCAACCAAACCTTCAAATTTCACCTGGAATGCGCCTACTGTGGCCGGGAAGTTGGCGCCGAACACCGTACCTCCCGAATACAGGTTACCAGCCGCATCATAAGTGGCAGTGTGGCCCCAGTTGTCGGAGACAGAACCCGAAAACGTTGAAAAAATAAGCTCGGGATCTATCGTGAGCGACATCTTGTTATTGTAGCCTTTCGGAAGAACAAAGCCTGCGGTATTTCCTGTGAGCCGGAATGCAGAAGGTACTTCAACAGCTTTGTTACTGACAGTTTGAAAAGAATAAGGTTCTGCTTCTTTAAACTGGCCAACAGAAGTTTTTACCAGAATCTGCTGTTGATCGTTGAGTGAAATCTGCTGCGCGCCATTGTACCTGAGTTTGATCTGCGCCGGATCTGCACCAGGTTTTACAACAAATTCATATTTCAGTTTCAAACGGTCTAGATATACACGCAGGTCAATGCCGGGGTAAATGTTTTCATATAAAACCTCTTCAAAGCCAGGGACACCACCAGCCCATTTACTTTCATCTTTCCCCAGAAAATAACTGAACTGCGTTTTGACCGAACTTTTGGGTGTGTGCTTTACCTGATTGTTTGCATTTTCAAACATAAGTTCCACTCCGTGAGCGGGGATCATGGAAGGTTCAAGTGCATTTCCTTTGGCAACTGGCGAATTTACAGGCGCTTTACCATGCAGGTTTGCCACTTTTGAGGCATCGTACAGCACATAAACCATCGACTGACTTTTCAGAAAAAAGAAACCGCCCGGAATCTCCGCGCGAAAGAGGACATCAGCAGCCCATTGACCGCGATTTTCAATGAAGTACATCCCGCCGGCCAGCGATTTTCCTGCCCCAAAGGCAAGGAATAACAACAATACCAGGATCAGCCGTAAAGTTTTGTGCATAGAAGATGTGTCCGTGTTCTACTTGAACGCAGAAACCGAAATGATATTTTCGCAAAATTCATATTCCTGTTTCACATTGGAACCCAGCAAAACAAGCTGGTTCTGAGTGTATTTGGTAATATGATCGAGGTACCATTGAATGCCCGTCACGTCGAGATTCGTGGTGGGTTCGTCCAGGAAAATAATGGGTACATCGGACATGAAAGCCAGTCCGAGCTTCACGCGCTGTTTCATACCCGAAGAAAAATGACGGATTACTTTTCCGCTTGCGTGTGACAGCTGGATGATCTCTTCAAAATCCTGAACGGTCAGTCCGTTTTTCAACGGTTTGAATTTGATGTGAAACTGCACAAGCTCGCGTAATGTAAATTCCTCGATCAGTTCAAGGTATGGCGCGGCGAGTACCAGGTGTTTGTACCAAAGGTCGGTTTCTACCGGTTTTCCTGCATTGTCGGTGTATGTTACGCTGCCTTCCGAAGCAGGTACCATGCCAGTGAGCAGTTGCAAAAGCGTCGATTTACCACTTCCATTCGGGCCCACAAATGTGTACATCTTTCCTGCCGAAAGTTCAAAAGTCGCCTTTCGGAAAATCCATTCTTTTACAAACTTTTTACCCAGATTTTCAACAGATATCCGCACAATACTTTCAGGTTACGCTTTCTCGCCTTTTTTGGCTTTTTCTTCAATCGTCAGTTTCACAAGTTCAATGCGGGTATCCTGCATGGATACAACCTGGAAGGAATAAGGTGGAATACTTACGGTTTCATTTACATCAGGCAAATCGCCATAGTAATGGATTACCATTCCTGCCAGGGTATCATAATCGCCCTCCGGCAGCTCCCAGCCGTATTTTTCGTTGAGATAATCGAGCTCGTGACGCGCACTCAGGATGTAGCTGTCATCGTCAAGCTGCCTTTCCGTCCAGTCTTCCGTAGTATCATATTCATCCTGGATTTCACCGAAAATCTGCTCCACCACATCCTCCACACTGATCAACCCGGAGGTACCGCCAAACTCGTCGACAACCAGCGCGAGGCTCCTTCTCTCTTCCAGAAAACGCAGCATCAGGTCGCGCGCGGGCATTGCTTCGGGCACGATCATGATGGGCGTGATAATGTTGCTGATCTCTTTTGGTTTTTTAAAAAGCGCCAATGCGTGGCAGTAGCCAAGTACTTCGTCAACGGATTCTTTATGTACAATGATCTTGGAATGCCCGCTGGTCAGAAACGCTGTGCGGAGATCTTCAATGGTCGCATTTACATTCACAGCCGAAATTTCAGTTCGCGGAATCATACAATCCCTGATCCGCAGATCTTTGAAATCGAGTGCATTGATAAACATCCGCTCTTCAATACTGTGGTCGTCAAAATCGGGATCGTCGGCGGAAACAATATCATCACGAAGCGACGGATTCAGGATATTTTCTTTTACAAATGGCTCCACAACCCAGTAAAGCGGCGTCATGATCCACTCGCCAAAACGTACAGGAAATGCAGACAGATCAAGAATTTTAGGAAAACTCCTGCCCACTTTCACCCAGGTAGTATAGCAAAGCATCCAAACGGAAACCAATGCAGCAAACAGACCGGTAATAAGCAAAACCTCCTGCCAGCCCGCGTGTAAAGTCAGGTAGGGATAAATGGTAATAACCGCAGCAAAACAACCCAGCGCGACGGTCAGCAGCCGGATCATCCGCAAAATCCGCCGCCAGTAGAGCGTCTGTATTACCTGCTCCGTTTTTTCGTGCCGGAAAGAATAGCGGTCAATGGAAATATCGAGCAGCACCGACCTCACCGCGCCGAAATAGCCGGCGAGAATGAAAAAGACGATGGTAGTAGCCAGTGAAAGTGTGTTCATTTTTTTGCGGTTGAACGCGTTTTAGCTTGTGGGGCTGATATCTCTGTTTTTTGAGGCTTACCTGCTGCAGCTTTTAACCTGCTGAATTGAAAAACAAGGAAACAAACAATGCTCAGCAGCAGCAGCCAGTAACTTTCAAACAATCCTGCTCGGCGGAATTCCAATACCCACACGACCAGAAAGCCGAGTGCGAGTGCTAAAAGTATGGTTCTGGAAAGTTTCGAATTCATTTACAAAAGAAGAAATGGAGAATCAGGCGACGCTTGGGATCGCCAGATTCAAAGATACACAGATTGTGCCAAAACGGCTGTAAGTTGATAAATGTTCGTTTTAACGCAGAATAAACCTCCTCTTTCTCCTCCATTTTCTCTAAAAAGGCTAACTTGCGGGTCTTGCCACCCAGTTCATTTTTAATATCTGGATAGCCTAATCATTTCTTGAAAAAATATAAAAAGCTACTATGAGCGAAACCACAAAACGCTTTGCAGCCGGTGTTGTAACCGGAGACGGAGTTAGCGAGATCTTCCGTCATGCCAATGAAAACAATTATGCACTTCCGGCAGTCAATGTTGTAGGTACCAATTCAGTAAATGCTGTTCTGGAAACTGCAAAAGCTGTAAACAGCCCGGTCATTATTCAATTCTCCAACGGAGGCGCTATATTTTACGCAGGAAAAAGCTTGTCAAATACTGATCAGCGGGCAGCAATCGCAGGCGGTATCTCGGGTGCAATGCACGTACATCAGATGGCAGCACTTTACGGCGTTCCGGTGATTTTGCATACAGACCACTGCGCGAAAAAACTGCTTCCCTGGATCGACGGGCTTCTTGAAGCGGGCGAGCGTCATTTTGACCAGCACGGTATTCCATTGTACAGCTCTCACATGCTCGACCTTTCGGAAGAGCCTTTGGAGGAAAACATTGAGATCTCGGCTAAATATTTCGAGAGAATGGCGAAAATCGGCATGACGCTTGAAATTGAACTAGGTGTAACTGGTGGCGAGGAAGACGGCGTTGACAACAGCGATGTGGACAGCTCGAAATTGTATACACAGCCTGAGGAAGTAGCATACGCTTACGAAGAGCTATCTAAAATCTCACCAAACTTCACAATCGCAGCTGCATTCGGAAACGTTCATGGCGTTTACAAGCCAGGTAATGTGAAATTGGAGCCAAAAATCCTTCGCAATTCACAAAACTACATTCAGGAGAAATTCGGCACTGCCGAGCTGCCGGTTAACTTCGTATTCCACGGAGGATCAGGCTCTTCACGCGAAGAAATCCGTGAAGCAATTGAGTACGGTGCGATCAAAATGAACATTGACACCGACATGCAATGGTCAACCTGGGAAGGGATTTTGAAATATTACAAGGAAAATGAAGGCTTCCTTCAGACGCAGTTGGGTAACCCAAATGGTCCTGATTCGCCAAACAAAAAATACTACGATCCACGCGTGTGGATGCGTAAAGGCGAAGAAAGCATGATCGCCCGTTTGAAAGCTGCATTTGAAGATTTGAACTGCATTAATCAGCTGGGATAATTCGGATTAAATTCTTTATTGAGTAAGAAAAAGCAACCTGTAAGGGTTGCTTTTTTTTGTGTGCATAAACCGCGTGGTTTTTCAATTTCTCCATTGCCGATAATCCTGACAATCCGACCGATAAAATAGCCGCACCCCGCCGCAGGATAATCAACCGAATTCTACTACAAAGCATCTGTTTAATTGCGAATAGATTGCAATTAATTCACGATCTGATAAATAATTTTGCTAAGTACTTTTTACAAAACAAGCCTACCTAAAGTCATCTACTATGAAATCCGATTATAAATTAAGTTGTAGGTGTATATACAGCGGATTCAAGAATAACTGTAAGCCCACAATTTTTACAAATGAATGAAATAGAGAATCAAAAAGACTGGCTTAATACCTCACAAAAACTAAAACTGAGTAAACATCAAATTTTCACAAGCCAATTATATATTCTTATTTAAGATAAAATCAACTAAACTGAACATTAGCTATGAAAAGATTTCTACTCACATTCGTAATAGTATTGAACTTATGTGCATTCACAAATCCAACACAAATTATTATACCCATTGATGACCCTTATTACTGGTATAACAATACCAAAATTCGCCTTCAATTAAATCCGGCCGAAACTTTCATTCTGTTTAGTGAATCTGCAAAATTAGATCCAGTTGTTGACTCGGCCATTCAGCGCACGGTCTTAGGAGAAGGTCTGGAACCTTATAAGACAAAGCCTGCAAAGAGAAATCTGATATGGGCCAGAATAAAGAGTAGTGAGATACTCAATATCAAAACAGAAGATGTAATCTACAAAGCCCCTTCCTTTTTCAACAGCTATGGAGAGGTAGTCACTTTGTCTAATGTTTTTTATGTGAAGCTCAGGCGAGCAGATGACCTAGCAATATTGGACAAGATGGCCACTAAGGCAGATATAGAGATTATCGGAAGCGATTCTCCTACTTCTCTCTGGTATATGCTGTCCTGCACTAACAAATCCGACGGTAGTTCACTAGAAATGGCCAACAAGTTTTTCGAGTCCGGGGCATTTGCAGCAAGCGAACCCGAATTATTGACCGGCAACCAGGCGAGCTGCACAAATGATCCCAGTTTTGGCAGTCAGTGGTATTTGAAAAACACGGGTCAAAATGGCGGAAGTGCAGGTAGCGACATCAAAGCATGTGATGCATGGACGATTACCAAAGGTTGCGCTAATGTGATAGTAGCAGTAGCCGACGAGGGAGTAGATCCCGGCCATCCAGATATATTAAATCTCCTGCCGGGTTATGATGCAGAAAGTGGCGGATCTCCTGCGCAAATCAAAGGAATTCACGGAACACATATGGCAGGCATAATCGGCGCTGCTCATAATACTACAGGCATATCCGGCGTAGCACCACAGTGTAAGATCATGCCGGTAAGCTTTCCTCTCAATAGCACAACCCCTGGTTATCTTTCAAGACGAAAACAAGGGATCAAATGGGCAGCCAAGGAAGGTAGTGCCTGGATCATCAATCTTTCCTGGAATTCTGAGGTATCCGGTTTGATTGATGACGCAATTAACTTAGCTACTACCACCGGCCAAGGCGGTTTAGGATGTGTCGTTATTGTCTCGTCAGGG
>NZ_JBHYGF010000103.1:0-10967 GCF_051859145.1 Dyadobacter sp. | reverse complement strand
AAACTGAAAATAGTCGGGAACATGATGCTGAAAAAGAAGTTGAGCATCAGCAATGCGATGAATGACGGCCAGCCCAGACTTTGCGCGATAATGAGGCACATAACAATGTTACATGCTGCGAAAATGGCAAGTAGCGAAGGCGGTGCAATGAAACGCATCAGGAACGTACCGATAAAACGACCGGCGAGCATCAGTACGAAAAAGAGGATCATCCAGTTACCCGCAACCGCGTCCGTGAAACCCATTTTCTCGTGCCCGTAATTAATAAAAAACGCCCAGGTACCAGCTTGTGCGGCTACATTGAAAAACTGCGCGAATACCGCCCACTTAAAATGCGTATGTTCGAAAAGACCTTTCTCAGGATGTGTATCTACATTCGCCGCTGCCGGATCTGCTGCCACGTGCGGATCAGTCAATGCAGGTACTTTAACGAAAGAAAAAAGCACCGCGATCGTCGCGATAACACTTCCGATCACGATATATAGCGTTTTAACCGAAGTAAGATCCGTGCTGCCTTCTACATTGTTTCTCAACAAAAAATAAGAACCTACCGCCGGTCCGATAATGGTACCCAGTGCATTAAAAGCCTGTGCGAAGTTGATCCGCATATCGCTGGTACGCTGGTCGCCGAGAGATGCGACAAACGGGTGCGCTACGGTTTCAAGCGTAGAAATACCACAGCCCAGAATAAACAATGCACCCCCAAAAAACGGAAATGAAGCTGCCGCCGCTGCGGGCACAAACAAAAACGATCCGGCCGCAAAAAGCGCCAGACCGAAAAGTACGCCGTTCTTATAACCGAAACGCTTCATAAAAAGCCCCGCGGGTATCCCCATTACACCATAAGCACCGAAAATTGCAAACTGCACAAAAGCAGACTGCGTCTTGGTCAGGCTCAATACGTGCTGAAAGTGCTTATTCAAAACATCTCCCATGGTAATGGCGATGCCCCAGAACATGAAAAGCGAGGTAACAAAAATGAGGGTAATCAGGTATCTGTTTTCAGTAAACTTGGGAGCGCCAGCCGGTGCAGGAGAGGAATAATTGCTCATTATAGCTGAATAGTAAAATTAAAAGGTAGGTTAATTCTATTTGTACAAATGTAAATGAGAGAAATTAGAAATTTGTATACAATCGAAAATACAACCTATTTGGCTGCTGCTTCTTTCCTATTAAAAAAATTGCTCATGAAAAGCAGCTGATATTGCACCGCATTGGTCCAGTAGGCCCAGTTGTGCGCGCCGGGCCGCACTATGTAATCGTGGGGAATGTTGCGGTAGGCCAGCTCGCGGTGCAGTTTTTCATTTACCTCAAAAAAGAAGTCTTCGCGGCCGCAGTCTATAATCAAAGACAATGTGTTCGGGGTTAGTAAATGCAGCATATTGATCACCGTATTTTCTTCCCACTCCTTCGGCTTCTCGGCGTATTTGCCCAAACGTTTTGCCATATCCCAGTTATTGGGAAATGGACGGATATCCACTCCCCCACTCATGCTGCCCGCCGCGCCGAATACATCCTGGTGCCGGAAAGCGAGGTATAACCCGCCGTGACCGCCCATACTCAGCCCGGTAATCGCCCGGCCTTTGCGGTCTTTGATCGTCTTGTACTTACTATCCACAAACGCCACGAGCTCTTTGGCCACGTAGGTTTCATATTTAAATGCCGGATCCGGACTGTCCCAGTACCAGCTTCCAAAGCCGCCATCGGGACAAACGATCATCATTTGATATAAATCCGCCGCTTTCTGAAAACCCGCTGCTTTCTTAATCCAGTCGGCATAATTGCCGCTATAACCGTGCAGGAGGTAAACGACGGGCATTTCGCCGGCAGTCGCGTAGTTGTCGGGCCGGATCACAACTGCCTTGATGTTCTTCTTCATGGCGGCACTATAAGTGTCCACAGTATCGACGAGGGCAGCTTTTGTAGAAAAACAAATTGTTAAAAGAATGAGCAGGCTTAGTAATGTTCGCTTCATAGAAGAGCTTTGAGATAAATTTCTACAACTTATGGCTATGTAATTTCAATGAAGCGCAAATATTGTAGAATCCGGGGAAAGTTATGGCGCGAAATCCAGGTATTTCTTGCTGGCATTTAAATTGATATCATTCAGTCATATCTCAAACATCTCTAACTCAAAATACAAAACAATGGGAAATCTTCTTTATACAATAGCTGTCATCCTCGTAATCCTTTGGTTGATAGGCTATTTCGGCTTCGCAAGCTTTGGACTTGGTAACATTATCCACATTCTTTTAGTGATTGCCGTAGTGGCGATTATTCTTCGTTTGATTCGTGGCGACAGGGTTGTGTAGAGTAAGAAGACATTGAAATAAAAAAGGCCCGGAGTACTGTTTTAGACAGCTCCGGGCCTTTCTGTTTGTAAGCCAATATTTTCAAAGCAGGTCTTCGATAATTACCCACACGTTCTGGGCCAGGATCTTATGGCCTTCCGCAGTGGGGTGAATGCCGTCGGGCAAGTTAAGCTTGGCTTCGCCACCCACACCTTCCAGTAAAAACGGGATCAGCGTGATGTTGTTCTTTTTGGCAAGATCAGCATAAACGGCACGGAAATCAGAAGCGTACTTCTGGCCGATATTGGGCGGTATCTGCATTCCTGCCAATACAATTTTTGCCTCTGGATACTTGGAATGTACCTTATCTATCATCGCCTGCAGGTTCTTTTTCGTTTCAGGCACCGGAATACCCCGCAAACCGTCATTCCCGCCGAGTTCCAATACAAATACATCAAGCGGCTGTTTGAGGAGCCATTCAATGCGACTGTTCCCGCCGGAGGTTGTTTCGCCGCTTACGCCTGCATTAATTACCTTATAGTTAAGTCCGAGTGAATCGATTTTCTTTTGGATCAATCCGACAAAACCCTGCGTAGGATCATCGAGTCCGTAGGCTGCGGTAAGGCTGTTCCCGAAAAATACGATGGTCTTTTTCTTCTCAGCATCCTGCCGGGCAGGCGCGTTGGCTGATTTTTCGCCGGACTCAGCTCCCTCCTTTTTCCCGCTATCACAGGAAAACAGTAGTAACGGAATAAAAAGTGTGTAGATAAAAAATGAAATGCGCTTCATAATAAAGTTTGATTTTGACTGAAATTAAAAGGACAAACTCGCGTGAAAATTGCCCTCAAACCGCTCATTTAGTTTTGAATGCCGTTTAACCTATATTTATAATCGACATAAAACCAAAAGAACCAAATTAGGGTGAAACAGGTTGCCCAAGCTTAGCACCACGAAATCATAAAAATAGGAACATTAGATGGATACCATACTCGATCTGCAGCAGGTAAGTAAAATATATAAAAGCGGTGATCGGTCGCTGACGGTTTTAGACAACATTCATTTTTCAGTAGCAGCAGGTTCGACCATGTCCATCGTAGGTCCGTCGGGAAGCGGAAAAACGACGCTGCTCGGCCTGTGCGCGGGTCTGGACCGGGCTTCTTCAGGAAACGTGGAGCTGCACGGAACCCGCCTCAATGGATTGAATGAAGACCAGCTCGCGGCTGTAAGAAACAAATATGTAGGATTCATTTTCCAAAATTTCCAGCTACTTCCCACCCTCACCGCACTGGAAAACGTAATGGTACCACTCGAACTTCGGGGTGAAAGAAATATCAAATCGCGCGCACTTGACCTGCTCGACAAGGTCGGACTTGCAGAGCGGAGCCACCACTACCCTACCCAGCTCAGCGGCGGCGAGCAGCAGCGCGTTTCTCTTGCCCGTGCTTTTTCAAATCAGCCACAGATCCTTTTTGCCGATGAACCTACCGGAAACCTCGACGCTGAAACCAGCGAGAAGGTAGTTAATCTGCTTTTTGACCTCAATAAAGAAGCCGGGACTACGCTCGTGGTGGTAACCCACGACCTCGAACTGGCCGCAAAAACGCAAAGGATCGTCCGCATCAAAGGCGGAAAACTGGTAGCATAACCCCGATTTCCTGATGGACTCCAACAACCTGAACATATCCTGGCTGCTGCAAATGGCGTGGCGCGACAGCCGGAAAAACCGCTCCCGCCTGGTACTTTTCATTTCATCAATCATTCTAGGCATTGCCGCATTAGTAGCCATTTACGCGCTGGGCGACAACCTGAAAGAAAACATCGACAATCAGGCCGCTACTTTAATTGGTGCTGATCTTGCGCTTTATGGAAACCGCGCGGTGGAAGGAAAAGCCAAAGAGCTGGTGGATTCACTGGGTAAAATCCGTTCGGAGGAGCGCAGCTTCGCTTCCATGGTTTATTTTACCAAAAGCGGCGGTAACAGGCTGGCGCAGGTTAAAGCATTGTCCGGGGCATTTCCTTATTATGGAAAATTCGAGACGGTTCCGGTTACGGCTGAAAAAACGTTCAGGAACAAACGCGAGGCGCTGGTGGACCAGACACTGATGCTGCCATACAATGCCAAAGTGGGCGACTCTGTCAGGATTGGTGAAGTGACATTCGCGATCGCCGGAATACTCGAAAAAGCGCCAGGAGCAACCGGTATCACAAGTTCCGTTGCGCCCACAGTTTACATTCCAATGCAGTACCTTGGCGAAACAGGCTTAATGCAAAAAGGAAGCCGCGTGGCTTATCGCTATTATTTCCGTTTTGCGCCAGGTACCGACGTTGACAAACTGGTTAAAAATCTGGAACCGCGTTTTGAGAAATTTGATCTGGACCATAATACTGTTCAGCAGCAAAAAGAAGACACAGGCCGCTCCTTCCGGGATTTAACGCGCTTTCTTGCATTGGTTGGCTTTGTTGCATTGCTGCTCGGCTGCATCGGAGTCGCTAGCGCGATCCATATTTACATTCGTGAAAAACTGAAATCCATTGCTATTCTGAGGTGTTTGGGTGTAAAAGCCTCCCAGGCTTTCCTCATTTACCTGATCCAGATCCTCGGGATCGGCATCATAGGTTCCGTCATAGGAGCCGCACTCGGCACTGCGATCCAGCAGTTTTTACCTCTCGTGATCAAAGACTTACTACCATTTGAACTTACCACGGCAATTTCCTGGACAGCGATCGCGCAGGGGCTGGCGATCGGCGTTTTGATCTCCGTACTTTTTGCATTGCCGCCTCTCCTGTCAATCCGCAGCGTCTCTCCGTTGAATGTGCTGCGCGTTTCACTTGATCCCGTGAAGCTTGAAAGAGACCCGGTTACATGGCTGCTGTATGTGTTGATCGTGCTGTTCATTTTCGGGTTTTCGTTTTTACAAATGCGTACCTGGGTCGAAGCGCTGGCATTTACGGCAAGTATCCTCGGATCGTTTTTGGTGTTGTATGGAATGGCGCTGCTGCTCACCTGGCTTGTGCGTCGGTTTTTTCCGGTTTCATGGAGCTACTTGTGGCGGCAGGGACTGGCAAACCTTTACCGCCCCAACAATCAAACCACGATCCTGATCGTCTCCATTGGTCTGGGTACCACGCTCATTTGCACCCTGTTTTTTGTACAAAGCATTTTGCTGGAACGTGTTAAGCTATCCACCAGTGGCAACCAGCCCAATATTGTCCTTTTTGATATTCAGGGTCACCAGAAAGAAGGTGTGCTGGCGATTGCCAAAGCGCAGAATGTGCCTGTTAATCAAAGTGTCTCTATTGTAAATATGAGACTGGAAGAACTAAATGGAAAAACGGCTGCCGACTTTGAGGGAGATACCACAATGGAACAATCGCGCCGGATTTTCGGGAGAGAGTACCGCGTCACTTTCCGGGACTCAACTACCTCTTCTGAAAAGATAACAAAGGGTAAATGGGAAGGAAAATATGATCCTGCGAAAGGATTAGTGCCCATTTCCCTCGAACAGGGTTTTGCCGATCGCAGCAAGATTGAGCTTGGAGACACCATGGTTTTCAATGTACAAGGTACCTTGATGAACACCCGCGTTTCGAGCTTGCGGGAAGTCAACTGGGGCGAAGTACAGACCAACTTCCTGGTGGTATTTCCAACAGGCGTGCTGGAAGAAGCGCCGCAGTTCCACGCCATGCTCACGCACGTGCCGAGCCCGGAGGTATCTGCTACCTTTCAGCAGGCTGTTGTGAGAAAGTATCCCAACATCGCCATTATCGACCTGGCATTGGTGCTGCGGTTGCTCGATGATATTTTTAACAAAATCGGCTTCGTGATACGGTTTATGGCTGGTTTCAGCATTCTGACGGGACTGATCGTGCTGATCTCTTCTGTGATGATCAGTAAATACCAGCGTTTGCAGGAAAGTGTTCTGCTCAGAACGCTGGGTGCAAGCCGCAAGCAAATTTTCGCGATAACCGCACTGGAATACTTCTTCCTGGGTGCGCTGGCTGCATTGACCGGCATTATCATCGCGCTGGTAGGCAGTTTTGCATTGGCCAAATTCAGCTTTGAAGCCGAGTTCAAACCGGAGCTGCTGCCGATTGTAGGCGTATTTTTCTTTGTCTCATTACTCACCGTGATCATCGGATTGATCAACAGCCGCGGAATTCTCTCGCGGCCGCCATTGGAGGTTTTGCGGCAGGATGTTTAATCTGGATATTTCGGAAGATCAAGAACTGATAAGAAAAAAGGGTTTCATAGAACTAAGATATTAAGTTATGCAGGAACAGGAATTACATCAACTACATGAATGGGGACTTCGAGTATCCCGTTTACTGGAACTGATTGCATTGACCAATCAGACTTTAAAGCTACTTGAAGATCATAACAGCCCACAGAGTCAGGTTAGTGATTATCGCTCTTTGCTAAACAAGCATAAAGTGGAGCTTGACGAGTTGATGCAAGCTTATGGTCTCACCATCAAGATCAGTTCGCTTGAAAGTGCTGCCTAGCACTGATCTAACTTGGCAAACCCTACAATTTAACAATTCCTTAAACATCCGAATTGCCTTCATTCCGGACGCAACTGCCACTTTTGCGCGCTCCTAAATCCAGGGAATTGATCACGATATCAATTTCATCCTATTTGTTCCTCAATTTTTTCAAACGTTTGCACAGAATTTCAAACGTTTGAAATCAGTATTAGCTATATTCTATAATTTGTTTCAAAAATACAATTGCAATCTTGCATTCAATCCTTCTTTATAATTACTCACCTTTCATGTTGTTCCAATTTAATAATCCACAAGTATGAAGAAAACTCTATCCCGATCAGTCGGAACTGGTCTGTGGCGAAGTTATGCAATGCTGTTTGCCGTGCTGCTGAGCCTGCAAGCGTACGCAGCGCCAGCCCCGTTAATGCAGAATGTGACACTCAAAGGCAAAGTAATTGCAGCAGGCAGCTCCGAGCCGCTCCCCGGCGTAACTGTTGTGATCTCGGACGTGAATGGGGGCAACAAGCAAGGCGCTACAACCGACGAAAATGGTAGCTTCTCATTTGCAAACCTGCAAACAGAGGTTAGTTACAACCTGGAATTCAGCTACATCGGTTTTGAAAAACAAACATTGTCCAACTTCCTTCTCACTGCGGACAATGCAGCTTCTGTTCAGGTTAGCCTCAAAGAAACGGCTGAAAACCTGGGCGAAGTAGTGGTGGTAGGTTATGGAAGTACCGCTAAAAAAGATATTACAGGTTCGGTTAAGTCTCTTAAAAGCACCGAATTCAACTCCGGTATCATCAACTCGCCCGAGCAGTTGCTGCAAGGCAAGGTGTCCGGTGTCAATGTTACCTCTGCAACAGGTGAACCGGGAGCGAAAAACAGCATTACCGTTCGTGGCCCGGGTGGCGTGCGTACGGGAAGTACGCCGCTGTTTGTGGTGGACGGAATGGCGCTGGACAACAGCAGCACAGGTGGAGACGGTAACCCGCTCAACTTCCTCAACCCACAGGACATTGAGTCCATGGACGTACTGAAAGATGCTTCTGCAACTGCGATTTATGGTGCGCGTGGAGCAAATGGCGTTATCCTGATTACTACCAAAAAAGGCAAGTCGGGGCAAGCGAGCATTACCTACTCAGGTAGCCTGGGACTCTCGAAAATGGCGCGGCCGCTGGATGTGCTGAACGGCGCTGATTTCGTTTCCGAGGCTAAAAAACTGGGAAGCACTGTGATCAACGAAGGAGCGGATACCGACTGGCAGAAAGAAATTTCCCGCACAGCCAAAACCCACAATCACAATCTTTCCATTGGTGGCGGCAGCGATCGCATGACTTACTACGCATCCTTTGGCGCACAAAAACAGGAAGGTATCCTGAAGGGCAGCAGCCAGGACCGCTACTCTGGCCGTGTCAATATTTCTCAAAAGCTGCTGAATGACCGCGTTACATTGGATGTGAACCTGAATGCGACCAACACCAAAACGCAACGCCCGAATATCCAGGGTATCATCGGTGGCGCCATCACAGCAAACCCGACTTACAAACCTTATGGTGACAATGGAGAACCGTACCAATACCAGGATGGTACAAACCCGCTGATTTCGCTCCGGCTTTATAAAGAACTGGTGAACACCAACCGCGTGCTGGCCAGCATCTCGCCTTCCGTTACGATCATTAAAGGATTGGTATACAAGCTCAATTTCGGTCTTGACCACTCCACTTCCGTGGAAGACAAGCAAACGCTGCCCAACACAGTCCCTTACGAAATTGGCCGACTGGAAAATTGGAGCAACAAAAACTCTAACCGCCTGATCGAGAACTACCTTACTTATACATTCAACAGCAAGGTTCATAGTTTCAGCGCGTTGGCCGGCCATTCTTACCAGCGTATATTCCTGCAGGAGAGAAATTTCAGCATTAATAAATTCCCGATCTCAGATATTGAACCCATTTACAACCCGGGTCTGGGACAGGATCTGACGCTGGTACTGAACCAGCCAGGCGGTTTTGCGACGATCAATGAGCTGCAATCGTTTTTTGGACGTGTCAACTACGGATTCAGGGACCGGTACCTGGCCACAGCTACACTGCGTGTTGACGGTTCGTCCAAGTTTGGCGCAAATAACAAATATGGATACTTCCCCTCCTTCTCCCTCGGCTGGCGGATTTCGGAAGAACCATTTATGAAATCTTCACCTTTCTCGGAGCTGAAACTACGCGCTGGCTGGGGATCGACGGGTAACCAGGAAATCCCTTCCAAAATCACCCAGGCGCGATTTACCTCTGTTGTATCGGGAACAACCAGCTACCCGCTTGACGGCACCAGCCCCTATCCCGCAGGTACAACCTACACGCGCCTTGCAAACCCTGATATTCAATGGGAAGTATCGCAGCAAACGGATATCGGACTTGATTTTGGTTTGTTCAAAGGAGCATTAAGCGGTGAAATCGACTATTTCTCCAAGACTTCAAGAAAAATCTTGCTGGAAGTAATCCCTGCTGATCCCGTGCAACCAGCTGGAACTTTCTGGACCAACGTACCTGATATGCGCATTGTGAACCGAGGTGTCGAACTGGAATTGAATTACCGGAATGCACTTGAAAATGGCTTACGATACGGACTCGGCGGGAACATCACATTCATCAAAAATGAAGTGACAGGCTCTCCTTACTCGGTTATTCCTTCGGGTTCTGCGCAGGGATCGGGACTTACATCTGCTACGATCAATGGTTACCTGAGCGGCCAGCCAATTGGTACGTTTTTCCTCAAAGAACACATTGGATATGATGAAAACGGGATCAGCAAGTTCCGTGATGTAGACGGCGACGGTATTGTAACCGACAATGACCGCATTGCCGCAGGTACTGCGCTTCCAACCCGCATGTACAATTTCAATGGTAATGTCAGCTTCAAAGGCTTTGATCTTGCAGCCAATTTCAATGGGGTAGCCGGCAATAAGGTTTACGATAACACAGCCAATTCAAATTTCTACAAACTGAAATTGTCGAAAGGTCTGAACGTTACGCGTGACGCATTGACTACCGAGGGTGAATCGATCAACAACTCAGCGCCTGTGTCAACCAGATTTCTGAAAAGCGGCGCATTCCTGCGGTTGAACAACCTTGTATTGGGATACAACCTGAACACGACGAAACTGGGCATTAACAAATGGGTACAAACCCTGCGGCTTTCAGTTACCGGCCAGAACCTGGCTGTTTGGACGAAGTACAACGGGTACGATCCGGAGGTGAACAACGACCGCGAAATCAAAGGGGTAACTTCCTATGGTATCGATTACCTGAGCTACCCGAAAGCGAGAACTGTGCTGTTTGGTGTCAATGTTGGTTTTTAATTATTACAAAATGAAAAATAGACTATCCCTCATATTTACGGCAGCCAGCCTGCTATATTTTACTACCTCCTGCACCAACCTGCAGGAAGAAGTTCTGGACGAAACGCTGAGCAACAAGCTTTCTCCCCAGGATGAAGCCAATGGATTGATCGCGCCTGTTTACGCATTGTTGCCCAACCTGTTCCTGCATACCAATTATTTTACATTGCAGGAAATCAGCACGGACGAAGCAATACTACCCTACCGCGGCGGTACCGACTGGGGCGACAATGGAATTTACCTGGCTATGCACCAGCATAATACCACTGCTACCGATCCCAATGTGAACAACACCTGGAACCAGCTGGTACAATCCATTTCCCGCTCCATTACCGCAATTACGAGCTACAAACAGTCCACAGATCCCAATGCAGCTGCTTATCTGGCAGAGGCAAGAGCAATGCGCGCTTACTACAATATGGTTTTGCTCGATATGTTTGGGATTGTTTTTGTGAAGGAAGATCCGGGCACAACGTCTACGATCATCCGCGGTGAAGAAGCTGTGAAGTACATTGAAAGCGAGCTGCTCGCCGCCGAGCCGCTGCTGAAACCGAAATCAGCTGTGGGCCCGGGCCGGTTGAACCAGGCTGCCGCATGGAGCCTGCTGTCAAGACTATACCTGAATGCAGGTGTTTACCGCAACCGTTACGCGCCTACTATCGAGTTCCGTACCGAAGATCTGGACAAGGTGATCCAGTATACCGACAAGGTAATCGCGTCCGGACAGGCGAAGCTATCTGCTGATTATTTTTCAATATTCAGCAACAACAACCATAATAACGAAGAGCTGATCT
>NZ_JBHYGF010000102.1:0-10975 GCF_051859145.1 Dyadobacter sp. | reverse complement strand
CAAGCAAAATTGGCTCACTCCATTTATTCTCGCCTTTTCTCAGTCTGGCACCCATGATCTTCACATCGTCAGAAGTACGCTCCCCGCTACCCTGGAACCAAGTCGAAAGGAAATCGCCGTTAGGCAAGCTCACGATACTGCTCCCGTGAACATGTTGCGACTGGTGCGGGAATATCAACATTTGTTTTACAATTGCGCTTTCCTGCGCAAGCACCGAAATACAGAGAAAAAGGGTGAGGTTAAGAGTCAGTAGTAGTTTTTTCATAATGCGGCTATTTTGAAATCATTCCGAGGTACCTCCCCATCCAGTAAGGCAGCAGCCAGAACACAGGTTCGCGCTCTACCTGCGGGTTTCCTCCTGCTGCTGTCCAGGGGTTTTTGTCCCAGCGAACAGTCATTCTGATGCTCGCCGGCTGCAAAACGCTTACCTGCTCATCTTCAAGTACGGGTGAACGCACAATGCGTATATCTTCCCTTGTTCGATGATCGATCGGCCAGTCGACAAGATCAAGCGGAGTATCTTTCAAAAAATCAACCGAGTTCTGTAACTCGGCTTTTTGATCGAGCGTGTAGTTGTAAATGAAGTTGATTAAAGGATTGTGGTCGCCCTTCCGTTGTGTAAACCATTCTTCCAAATGCGCTTTGTAAAATTTCAGACGCGCAGGATCGGTTTCGCAACGGATCAGAATCGGGTAGAGGTATGCCTGCAGTATTACATCAAAATAGATGAACCAGGCCGGATTTTGCCTTGTTATCTGCGCCATATTGTCCAGATAATGCTCCTTTTCAATCAGCCGCATATACTCCCGCTGGTATTTCTCCTGGCCCGTCATGAAGTGTGCGAGCTTGATAAATGCGAGTACTTCCATGGAATTCTGGTTGCGGTCGGGTAGCCACTCCGGGTTCCGGTTCAGGTCGTCGGGCGACCATACCGACCAGCGTGTATGTGTTCCGTCGACGTCCACCAGGTTCAGGTTATGCGCCATTAAGTAATCCACCAGCTTAGCTACGTGCGCGGCAATGCGTTTTTTCTCTGCATGGTCAGCCGCCAGCATGTAATAGAAGTAGTAGCCGAACATATGCCCGCACATTTCGTCGCTGCTGGTATCTCCCTTCCAGAGCCACTTTCCGTCTTTCGACAAATGCCAGCGTGTTTCCACAGGCTTGAAACGCGGCTCTTTTACGAGTTCGTCCGCCTTTTCCCGCTCCGTGAATGTGCGGTTTTCGTCGTGCATGTGCTTCCAGTCAGAAGGGATTATAGTTCTTGCGAAGAAGCCGCTGGTGCCGGTAACTTCCTGCAACAGCGTCAAAAAGCCAAATGCTTTTCTTGCATTGTTTTTGGCTTCGGGATCTTTCGTGGCGGCATATCTGAAACTTTCCATGGCCAGGTAGTTGCCCGTGTATTCGCCATCATTATCGTCATCTTCCGGCTCCCACGAAGTAGTGTCTCCTGGTATTTTCAAGTGCGCCTGCCCTGCGATCCAGGGTGTGCGGATGTGTCTTTTCCCAAGTACATCACTGAAAAATGCACTTTTCTGACCAAGCGTCATTTTCGTTTTCATGATCGCACTTACTCCTTTTGGTGTGGCGATCCAGGCATTTCCGTTTTTGTCAAAGGCAATATCATTGACCTGATCGTCGAGCAGCCACCTTCTTGAAAAGAGCAGTGATCTGGTTCCATCCGGGCGAAAGCGGGTTACTCCTTTTTGGGTGCCTACCCACGTGGAGCTGTCGGGAGCGAGCCGCACCGTTGTTACATAGGTTGAAGGAATTCCGTCTTCAACGGTCAGTTGCGACTGTTTTTTGTCCGCATCCCGGATAGTCACACCACCCAGACCAGCGACCCAGAGTTTTTGCTCTTTATCAAATGCCAAACCTTTCGTATAGCCGCTGATAAGGTCAGTAGTTTGGTAAAAATGTTGGAGCTCTTTTTCATTCCAATGGTATAAGCCCACATCAGTAGCAATCCAGAGCCCGTTTTTTCTATCTGATATCACATCCCTGACAGACCGGGCGAGCCTGCTTTTCTCACTTACAAACCCTGACCCTTTATTTATCCAAAAACCTTTTGGCCCGAGCACATACAAACCGTGAATTGTTGCACAGATCGCCGAAATAGGTCCATTTGGTCCCTCGACTTTCGAAACGGTACCGTTTTCATACTTGTAAAGCCCATTCCATGTTCCAAGCCAGACAGTTGACGCGGTATCTTCTGCAATGGCGTAGGCCGGGCCGTCGTTTTCACCGGATATTACTTTCAACCATTCAGGTTTCCCATTTTGCTTTAAGTAAACCCCAGCCGCAGTCGCAGCCCATAGATTAGAATGCTGATCCACTAAAATGCGCCTTACTTCATTGGCAGATAGATTGGTGCCTATCACAAATGCTTCATGACGCTCCTGCCAGAAAGGCTTGTCTTCATAAAAAGCATTTGGCTGTACCGGATCAGCCTGCTTTTTACACGAAAAACAGCATTGCAAAACGAGCAGCAGGAATGGAGTAAAGCAAAATTTAAAAACTTTCAGGTTCATGCCTCCGCGTAGTTGACACTTTCCTGGAACAGTAGCCCAATTAGTTTTTTGTACTGGGAAAAATCCGGTATCAGCAGCTGCGCGCCCGCTTTGACCAGTCTGGGGCGTTTGGCCGGATTATGCCCGAAACGCTGGACTTCATTACTGGTGATACCTACCGCAATTCCCCCGGCCCGCCGGCCTTCCCGGATTTCGTCAGGACCGTCGCCAAAAACGGCCAGCTCGTTACCTTGCAATCCATTCTCCTGGATGATTTTTTCGATGATCATCTTTTTGGAAAATTTGGTGTAGTCCCGCAATGCACCGTAAATGCCGCCATCGAACAAATGCGCATAGCCCAGCATTTCAGCTTCGTGTTTTACATCCGCTGCGTCGGTACCACTCGCGAGGTACAATGTTACGCCGCGCGCTTTAAGCTCCTGCAGAAATGCGACCGCACCTTTCATGGTATAATCGTCGGTGCCTAGCTCTCCTTTCACAAGCTTGTCCATTCGCTTGCTCACCATTTCCATCAGTCCGTTATTGTAAAGCTCCTTGTATTGAAACTTGTCCAGGATCTCATTTTCCGGAACATAACCAAACTCGCGCACCAGCTTGACCAAACCTTCCATTTGGTAAATGGTTTGTATACCTGTGGTTTTATGGATAAACTGTTTGACTTCCCCGGTAACTTTCTGGAAAGTACCTGCATCAATGGTATCGTAATGATCGCCCAGGATCGCTTTCATCATCACTGGTTCCATAATCTCTTCCCAGCCCTGCCGTAGCGAGCTGATCGTACCGTCATGATCAAACACGGCATAACGAATGTGTCCCATTTGTTCCAGCACACCGGGAGCGCACAGCTCGAAGTCAGTTTCAGGCACGTAAGTAGCACTCCGCTCGTTTTCTGCGAGGTCTGCATTATATATGTAATCGGGATCTTTGCTGATGTGCAGGATTTCTTCGGGACTTGCAGTTCCTGTTGTAAATAGCTTTTGCACAGTCACCGCAGCAGCAAAATTTCCGAACTGTGCAGCTTCATCAGGAGCAATTCCGGCGGCTACGCAAAGTGTAATTGCGCTGATCGCCGTGTCGCCTGCACCCACAGTATCGAGCTTGTTTTTGAGCTGTAAACCGAGTACTTCGTGATAACCGTTTGGGTCAAATGCAATAATCCCCCGCTCGCCGCAGGTTACAAAAACAGGCTCTTGAGAGCGCTCAAATATTTGTGTTCCGTAGTGAAGCACATCACTGACAGGAATGTGTTCGTCTGGTCCAGGCTGCAAACCCGCTAGTGAAGCGATTTCGCGGTCATTCGCTTTTAGGTAAGTATTGGAAAACCGGTCATTGAAATGCCGCGAGTCGAGCATGACAATCTTATTATTATATTTTGCAAAAAGCGCGTTTGCGGCCGTGATGAAATCTTCATTATTAATGCTGCCGGTTACCTGCTGGTTGAAGATCAATGCATCGCATTCCTGTAATGCAGTTTCCAGCGCGCCGAGGATTTTCTGATCAATCTCTGCACTTCTTTGGTTGAATACCCCAAAATCAATGCGCGGCTGCTCTTTCCCTTCAACAATGCGTTTGAGGTAGCAATAAGTTGTGAAATTCTCCTCCTGAATAAACAGCGAGCTTGTGTCTGCGCGAAGCTGCTGCAACTGGGCGGTCAGCTCTCGTCCCTGCATATCGTGCCCTACTGCGCCGATTACCCTGATTTCGGCCGGGTTCAATGCAGAAAGATTGGCTACTACATTGCCTGCACCGCCGGGTGTGTAATAATGTGTTGCAACAGCCTCGGTCCACAATCCCGTTTCAATGGAGATTTCCGAGCCGGATTTATCCATTACCCAATACGAATCCAGACAGAAGTCGCCGTAGACAGCGATTTTCACTCCTTTTATTTTGTCAAGAATGGTTGCAATGCGATTCTCGTTCATGCGGTGTCAGCTGATGCGGTTCGAAATCGGTTTCTGTTGTCGGCTATTATACTCTTCATAACTGATCGCGGGCTATCCCGGGTCGCGCTCATTTATTGCCGCCTTAAATAATTGTTACAAATAATGTGACCGAATTGCGGAATGTGCGTCTAAATAGGCGCAGAACTGCCCGGGTAAATGGAAAATCGGCAGAATTGTAAACCCAGTACTATGTATTTATAATCAAACTGTTAAATAAAATGGCTTTGCGCAAAATGAAGATATTTTTACGCAGTTTGCGATTTGCATTTCAAAACAGTGATGTAGCTTTATCAAACATTTGCAGGACACCACTCGAAAGAAAACACTACTGAGACTTTTAGCGACAGAACAATCAGCTGAGCAGTACGCGTTTCAACCAACAAAATTTTACAAAACAGTACTGGTGCAATTTAAAGGCTGGTATAAATTGATTAGGCTTATAAGTTGATTAATTGTGATTTTGTGAAGATTACTTATTCGGATTAACCCTTTTTCTATATACAATAACTCTGAACTACCGTGGCCTATCCTGACGAAAACACCCTGCGCAAAGTAACCGAAGGCGATGAAGCTGCTTTTGCCGAATTGTACAACCATTTCAAATCTCCCGCGCTGAGATTCACCGCCTCTTTGCTCAAAGATGAGGAAGAAGCTGAAAATATGGTTCAGGATGTATTTATCAAGATCTGGGTCAAGCGCGCGCATATCAAGCCGGACTATAATTTCAACTCCTATCTCTTTACCTGTTTGCGGAATATGGCTTTTGACCATTTCAAGAAAGTGGAGAAAAGCGAGCAGCTGCGCAGGAATTACATGGAGGCGATCAGAGCAGCAGGTGAAGAAGAAAAAGAGGAGAACGAAAGAAGGCTCAACCTCGTACAGGCGGCTGTTGACTCGCTTTCTGTAAAGAGAAAGCAAATACTTAAACTCAACATTGAAGAAGGGAAATCTTATCAGGAGATTGCCGAATTTCTGCGGATATCAAAAAATACGGTGAAGAATCAATTGGTTAAAGCAAAGCAGATATTGCGCGACAAGGTTGATTTTGCCACAGTTTAAAACATACTGCATTCCTAAATCCAACAAAAAACCAGAAACTGTGCAGGTTTCTGGTTTTTTGTTTAGCTAAGAGGCGGTTATTTCAACGCACTCAGTTCAGCAAGTCCGATCAAGCTTAAAGCTTCTTTGAGCTGGTCGATCGTTAAGTTATTTCCCTCAACGTTTACTACAAAGCGATCGGCAACAAGGATATTGATTTCTCCTGATTTGCTTTGGGTATCGTACTTTTCAAATGCCTTGTAACCTTCCAGCGCGGTGGTTTTTTCGTAGCCAGTGGCGGTTTCTTTATCAATATCTGCCATTGCCCAGGTTGCAAGCGCCACGGTAGACACGCCGGCAATGCCGCCGGTATCTACGATTTCTACGTCAAGGCTTGCATCGCCGTCTTTGTACGAAGCCTGCGCAGTTGATACGGTAAAGCCCATTGCTCCTGACTTTTCGCCGCTGGATTCAATGCGTTTGAGGCCAAGCAGTTTGCCGGGAAGTAAGTCTTTGAGCTTTCTGAAATCAACAGGATCCACAGTTTTGCCATTTCCGATTGCCTTCGCTTTGTCGGTGAGCGCCTGTAATGCGCCCGACGCGGTTCCAGCACTGTCAGCTTCATCCGTAGCATTATCTTTTCCCTTGCACCCAACCAAAATCAGGGAGGCGGAGAGAAGCAGCGCGAAGATCGGGTGCGTTTTCATCCTGCATTATCGGTTGTGCCTTACCGGAATGTGCTGACTGCCTTCCCCCTGTTGAAGCGGATCCTTGCGGGACTGAACAATGAAGTAAATGCCCAGCAATACCGCAGGAATGCTCAGTATCTGTCCCATGTTCAGCGCGTAATTGTTTTCGAATGCTTCCTGGTTTTCTTTCAAAAATTCATGCAGGAAACGCAGGGTGAATACCCACACCAGGAAAACGCCCACCATCAAGCCCCTCGGCGTAGCAGCCTTGTATTTGTTCCAGATCCAGCAGAGCACAAACACAAGTATGAAGCAGGAAATGGATTCGTATAACTGGGCCGGGTGGCGGGGTATCTGCCGGAATTCGGTGTTATGTAGAAAAACGAAACCCCAGGGAAGATCAGTCGGCTTGCCAACGATCTCGGAGTTCATGAGGTTACCAAAGCGAATGAATGCACCACCCAGTGCAACGGTGATGATAATGCGGTCTATAACATAAAAGAAGGTCTGCCCGGTACCTCTGCGCGAACGTGCATAAAGCCACAATCCGATAATCACGCCAATTGCAGCACCGTGGCTGGCCAACCCGGAGTAGGGAGGTATAATCACTTCGAGCGGATTTCTGAAAAGGGTTTCGGGCTCATAAAAAAGGAAATGCCCGACACGCGCACCTATTACAATCGACAACACCATAATCAGCGTAAGCGAATCGATATCTTCCAGAGAGCGGCCTTCTTTTTTAAAAATGTAAATGACAATCTGCTGGCCGATCAGGAAACCGAGGGCGAAAAGCAAGCCGTACCAGCGAACAGGGAAGGGGCCGAGTCCGAATACTTCTGGTATGGTAAATATTTCGGGACTTGCATCCCAAAGAATGTACGAAATCATGCTAAAGGGTGTTATTTTTCAAAGATAGTATTTTGAGACAAGAAGATAAATGAAATTTTTACTCATAGGATTGGTCCGGATTTACCAGGGAGTATTGTCACCTTACCTGCCTAATTCATGCCGCTACACGCCCACTTGCTCTCAGTATATGATTGAGGCTGTGCAGAAACACGGGGCGATAAAAGGTGGCTGGCTGGGTCTGAAACGCTTTTCCAGATGTCATCCATGGGGTGGCCACGGTCACGATCCCGTACCCTGATCAGCCGATCGCTACTTTCCTTAGAATGGAATCAATAATGGTCATGGTCTTCACACCATCAGCCTCAGCTTCGTAGTTGAGCAGGATCCGGTGGTTCATAATGTCGGGAGCGAGTTCTTTGATATCCTCCGGCAAAACGTAGTCCCGCCCTTCCAGGTAAGCCAGTGCCTTGGCTGCGCGGTTCAGGTAAATGGTAGCCCGGGGCGATACACCAAATTGAATGTACCTGGCCTCATCGCGCAAACCATAATCCAGCGGGCGCCGCGTTGCAAACACCAGCTCGATAATGTACCGCTCCAATGTATCTGAAATGTTCACCTTGTTGACATTGTCACGGATCGCGAAGATATCTTCTTTGTTTAAAATCGGCCGGATCTGATAGTCGTAGTTGATGTCCGACATCCGACGCATTACTTCCAGCTCTTTGGCCTTGTCAAGGTAATCGACGTACACTTTCATCATAAAACGGTCGATCTGCGCCTCGGGTAGGGGATAGGTACCTTCCTGTTCTACAGGGTTTTGGGTAGCGAGTACGACAAAGGGTCTGTCGAGCAGGTAAGTTTGTTCGCCGATTGTCACCTGCTTTTCCTGCATTGCTTCCAGTAACGCAGACTGCACTTTGGCCGGGGAGCGGTTTACTTCGTCGGCAAGGATCAGGTTGGAAAATATCGGGCCTTTTTTGACTTCGTAATCACCAATTTTCGGCTTATAAATCATCGTACCGATCAAATCGGCAGGGAGCAGGTCGGGCGTAAACTGGATCCTTTTGAATTCGAGGTGGAGTACTTTCGCCATGACATTGATGGTCAAAGTTTTGGCGAGACCCGGAACACCTTCCAGCAAAATATGTCCTCCTGTGAAGAGACCGATCAGCAGCCGGTTCAGCAGCTTATCCTGCCCCACCACTACCTTTCCCATCTCGTCCAGTACTTCCTTAATTTTTTCTATATACATTATCTACGTTGGTGCCTGCCCCCGCCCCTGAAGGGGTGATGAGCATTGTAAATTAAAAATCCCTCTTAGGGGGTAGGGGGCCTATTCCCAGATCGCACGTACAAACCGGTCTTTTCCATTGATATCGCGCAGGATTTCAACATTCCGGTAGTTTCTTTCTTCAAATACCTGTTTGGTTTCGGTACCAAAATGCTCATTGATTTCTACGTAGCATTTGCCGGCCCGTTTCAGGTAATGTGTTCCAAAATCTGCTATTGCCTTGTAAAACAGCAAGGGGTCGCTGTCCTCTACAAACAAAGCTTCGTGGGGTTCGAAGCGAAGTACATTGGGGCGCATGTGCTCCTGCTCGGAGTAGGTTACATAGGGCGGGTTACTTACAATGCAGTCAAACTGAGGGATATCTCCTGACAATGGAAGTGTCATATTCAGCATATCCTGCTTAGCGAATTTTACATCCGCAATCAGCTGCCGCGCATTTTCCTTTGCCACTTCAAGCGCCTCGTCGGACACATCCCAGGCGTGTACGGATACGTGCGGCAGGAAGCGAGCCAGCACAATGGCGATACAGCCGCTGCCCGTTCCGATATCGAGAATAGAAATGTCTTTATCCGGCTCCGCATAGTCGCGGGTCACCATTCTTACGAGTTCCTCAGTCTCCGGACGCGGGATCAGCACCGACGATGAAACCTGGAATTCCAGTCCGCAAAACTCAGTAGAGCCGATAATGTGTTGCACCGGCTCATTGTTGTTCAACCGGGTAATAATATCCTCCCAGTCCGGTTGTGCGGCATTTTGAGGGATCGGGCGATCCACCAGTACATCAATATTGCGAAGGCGCATATAATGCTCTAACAGCATGAATGTAATTGCCTGGGCTTCTTTTTCAGGATATACGGTGATCTTTTTTACGATATATAAATATAGCTGGCGTGCCGAAGTCATTTCAGATGGTTTTAATAGCAATGTCGGAAAGTTAGCAAATAATAGGAACTCGCGAAAACTGTGTTTACACTCACCTTTGTATTTTTGCCCGATGAATACGGATATTAAATGGATGCAGCGGGCATTGCAGCTGGCAGAATACGGGCGGGGGAATGTGAGTCCTAACCCGATGGTAGGCTGTGTGATTGTACATGAAAACCTGATTATCGGCGAAGGCTGGCACCGGCAGTACGGCGGCCCGCACGCCGAAGTGCGTGCCATTGAAGATGCGGACAGGAAGGAAAATGCACATTTACTAGCTGAATCAACCGCTTATGTAACCCTGGAACCCTGCTCGCACACGGGCAAAACGCCACCCTGCGCGGACTTGCTGATCGCCAGAAAGCTGAGAAAAGTGGTGGTTTGCAACCTCGACCCAAACCCATTGGTTTCAGGAAGAGGGATAGCAAAGTTGCTCGCGGCAGGCATTGCGGTTGAAACAGGTATCCTGGAAGAAGAAGGATTGCAGCTGAACCGGCGCTTTTTCACCGCTATGAAGCAGCAGCGGCCTTATGTGATCCTTAAATGGGCGGAAACTGCTGATGGTTTTATTGGTAAAAAAGGCGGACAGCCCGTTCCGATCAGTGGCGCATTGTCTAATATGCGTGTTCACAAATGGCGGGCAGAAGAAGATGCGATTCTGGTAGGTTTTAAAACTGCACTGGCGGATAATCCGAAGCTGAATGTCAGACATTGGGAAGGTAGAAATCCCGTCAGGATAGTGCTGGACCGCTATTTACAGCTGCCGGAAACAAACCATTTGTTTGACAATACCCAGACTACGATTGTGGTCAATTTTTTGGAAGAAACGTTGGTACCTGCCGATCCGGAAAGATATTCGGACATTCACCAGGTTGCTTACCTCAAAGTGGATCCCGACCGTGAGCAAATCGGCCAGCTGCTGGAAGGTTTGTTTAAACGGAAAATACATTCCGTTTTTGTGGAAGGCGGAACTACGGTGATCAATGCATTTTTACAGTCCGGATTTTGGGATGAGATCAGAAGATGCCAGGGAGCTGTCCGGATCGGGGAGGGGGTTGCCGCGCCGACTGTCAAAGGCATTTTGACCAAAACCGAAAAAGTAGAAGCTGATCTCTGGACTTTTTATTCAAATCATTAAACGCTCCACAGGTTTTCCTCGGTTGTCCAGATTTCCCAGGATTTCTCAGCCTGTAATTGCAGCATTTTTAATCCATTCTGAGTTACAGCACCTTTTTCAGCGCCTTTTTTCAGGAACAACGTTTCGGCCGGGTTGTATACCAGATCGTACAAGAAATGCTTTTTCGTAATCCATTGATAAGGCAGATCCGGGCACTCTTCTGTGTTCGGGAAAGTACCGAGCGGGGTTGTATTGATGATCAGTAAATGTGTGTTCAGGATCTCTTCGGTTAAATCCTGGTAAAGAATGGATTCATTATCTTTTTGTCTCGAAACAAGCTGAAATTCTACGTGCAGGTCCTGTAATGCGACCATCACAGCTTTGGCCGCGCCGCCGTTTCCCAGCACAAGCGCTTTGAAATTGCTGCACGTTTCTCCCCGCCGGTCGAGCCACTCTACAAGCGACTGGCGAAAGCCATAGTAGTCTGTATTGAAACCCTTTGTACTTCCGTCTGCATAAATTTTGATGGTATTCACCGCACCAATGCGCTCAGCAGAAGCATCGTCGAGATCATCCATGTAAGCGATCACATC
>NZ_JBHYGF010000101.1:0-34305 GCF_051859145.1 Dyadobacter sp. | reverse complement strand
AATCCGGCGAGCACGAAGACCAAACTGCACCTATGGAGTTAGCTGCCAGAAACGCCACCACTACCTGCGGTATATTGGGTAAAACAGCCGCCACACGATCGCCTGGCCTCACTCCTATTTGTTTGAGCCAGGTAGCAACCGCCGCCACTTCCGCTTCCAGCTGCTCCCAGGATATTTCACGAAGTCCCTCTTGCTCAGACTTAAACAGAATGGCGGGACGATCTTTTGTTTTATTCCTGAAAATATGCTCTGCGTAGTTGAGCTTGGAGCGGGTAAACCATTTAGTGCCGATCATCCCGCTTTGGGGGCGCTGCAAAACTTCGAGATACAGATCGTGAGACTTAATATTGAAGTAGTTCCAGAGACTTTCCCAGAAATCTTCCAGATCGGTTACAGACCATTCCCAGAGGTCGTGATAAGATCGAAAATAAAGTCCCTTTTTGACAAAAAGCCAATCCATATACTTTTTCAGATTGGATTGTTCCAGCAATGTCCGTCCAGGTTTCCATAGTGGCTGAGTCTGCACCTCGGTTGACATATTCAATTCCTTTCATTGAAGATTTAGATACGAAGTCCCTGCAACGGGCAATTCGCTGATAGTACTAATAAACGTTGCTTTATCACTTTTGACATAAAACAAATGCGAAATATTTAACCGGAAAATTGGCGTATCTTTGCAGGCTAATCTATAAATTATCAACACTTTCTGATGATCAGATACGCTGGCTAACTGATTTTGGTGGCATTAATATCAGAAATATCCACAACAAATCACTTTCAGTTACAAGCAATTTGTTAAGAGGAAAAAATCCCAGTAGTGATACTGCATTCCTGAAATGAGAAAAAGAACAAACAATGCGAGACCGGCAGGTGGCCCGTCTTCGGGTGGAGGGGACAAATCCTTCCGCAAAAGCAGCGGCGGCGGCAATTCATTCAGAAAACCAAAGCCGGAGACTGAAAGCCGTTTCAGTAAGCCGAGTGTTAAAAAATCCAGTCTGAAATTCTCAGCACAGGAAAACAAGCCCGCCAAATCACGTCCAAGCTTCGGACACGAAAAACCGGCCGATGACAGGCCACGTTTCAATCGCGAACAAGGTGGCTTCCGCAAAGACAAGCCTTTTGGAAATTCCGGCGGTTTCAAAAAAGAATCCGGTTTCCAGGGCGAGAAAAGATCTTTCAGAAAACCTGAACCAGGAGATACCCGGCCTTTCAGACCGCGCTTTGATGACGGAAATGCAGAAAGAAGACCTTTTTCAGACAAAAGAACATCAGGCGAAAAACCACGATTTGATAAACCCCGGACATTCCGTCCTGAGGGAAAGCCTGCATTTGACAACAGGGAAGACAGAAGCAACTTCCGTCCGAGAGAACCCCGTGAAGGTGGAACAAGAGAAGGGTTCAGATCGCGGGAAGACAGAGGGCCGGAAAACCGTGCACCGCGTGGAGAGCGATTTGAAAGGGAAGAAAGAGCGCCGAGAGAAGGTTACAGACCGAGAGAAGATAGAAATCAGAGCGACGAACGCGCACCAAGAAGTGACAGATTTGCACGTGACGAAAGAGCACCAAAAGCAAGAGAAGATCGGGCGCCGAGAGAAGAAAGAGCATCTGATACAGAAGACAGAAGCGGATTAGAGCGCAGAGTGGGCAGATATGAGACTGCGCCCCGCTACAATCTGCAGGATTATGAAAAGAAGATAGCTCCTAAAAAAAAAGAAGAAACCAGCACTGATATCAGGCTGAACCGCTATATCGCGAATGCAGGTATCTGTTCGCGCAGAGAAGCTGATGATCTGATTTCTTCGGGCCAGATTTCGGTAAATGGTAAAACGATCACCGAAATGGGTTATAAGGTGAAGGCGAGTGATGTTGTCAAATATGGCAAAAAAGCGCTGAATCCTGAGAAGATGGTCTATATCCTGATCAACAAACCAAAGGATTACATTACCACGACCGACGATCCGGAAGAACGTAAAACGGTTTTAGACCTGATCAAAGGCGCTTGCAACGAGCGCGTTTATCCGGTAGGACGTTTGGATAGAAATACCACTGGTTTGCTGCTGCTGACTAATGATGGCGAGCTTGCCGAAAAGCTGACGCACCCGTCAAGCGGAATCAAGAAGATTTACCAGGCAGAGCTGGACAAACCGATTACGAACGAGGATTTCGAACAGTTACAGCACGGAGTAGATCTGGAAGATGGATTTATCCGTCCCGACGAAGTCGGAATCGTAACGCCGGACGCAATGGTAGTTGGACTTGAGATTCACAGCGGCCGCAACCGGATCGTTCGCCGGATGTTTGAGCACCTGGGTTACGAAGTTCAGAAGCTTGACCGGACTGTTTTCGCAGGGTTGAACAAAAAAGACCTGCCACGCGGTAAGTGGCGGTTTTTAAGCGAAAAGGAAGTTGTGAGGCTTAAATATATGCTTTGATACAAACAAAAAATGGCTGCGGGATCCGCAGCCATTTTTTGTTTTACCTTCATTCAGATTACAATCTGAATCCGAATGAGAATACATCGTAAGGTGCGTCAGGGTAAAGTCCCTCAAATGTCACCATAGACTCTTCTTTTCCGGCGATTGCAGCTTCGAATTCCTTCACGGTACGAACTGCCTTTCCATTTACTTTGGTAATAATAAAGCCTTCTTCCACTTGCGAGCGGGCAAATTTGCCGCCTTCGATAGAAACTACTTTCACACCACCTTCCACTTTATATCTCGACAAACGCTGCTTCTCTGCGTCGCTCAGGTTACCAAACTGCGCCCCAAGCACATTCATGATTGCAGCCGTTTCATCGCGTTTGATGATATCAGAGCCACCTGTTCTGTTACGAAGTGTAATGCTCAGTTCTTTCTCTTTGCCTTCACGATTGACAGTCAGGTTCACTTTATCGCCAGGTTTGTGCAGACCGATAGATTGTTGCAGTTCAGGAACTGAGTGAATGTCAACTCCGTCCACTTTCACGATCACGTCGCCTTTATTTACACCACCAGCTTTTGCGGCGCTGTTTTCAGTGAATTCACGTACGTAAACACCATCGTTTACTTTCACGCCGTATTCTTCTGCTTTTCTGCTATCCAGATCATCAAGCTGAATTCCAAGGTAACCGCGTTGCACATTACCAAACTTAATAAGGTCGCTGGACACTTTCTTCACAATGCTGGAAGGAACTGCGAATGCATAACCTGCGAAGCTACCAGTTGGACTGGCGATAGCGGTGTTGATACCGATCAATTCACCTTTCAGGTTAACAAGTGCACCACCGCTGTTTCCAGGGTTAACAACTGCGTCAGTCTGGATAAAAGATTCAAGCGGCGAGTCTCCTGCGGTTGCAGAAGCCGGGGTAACTCCATTGCGACGTGACTGACCGATAATACCAAGACCACGACCTTTTGCACTTACAATACCAGCAGTTACCGTTGATTCGAGGTTAAATGGGTTACCTACGGCAACTACCCACTCTCCTACTTTCACTGCGTCTGAGTTACCCAATGTTACGGCAGGAAGATCTTTCGCTTCCACTTTAATCACCGCGATATCGGTAGAAGGGTCAGTACCGATTACCTTCGCTCTGTATTTTCTTTTATTATGCAAAGTAACTTCCAGCTCCTGTGCACCTTCCACAACGTGGTTATTTGTTACAATGTAACCATCACCTGAGATAATCACGCCGGAACCAGAAGCTTCCTGCGACTGAGGGCCGCGCTGGCCTCCTCCGAAATCATCTCCGAAGAAATCCCTGAAAATGTCCGGAATCTGCTGGCCGCCGCCGCGGGAAGCCTGGCGTGTCATTGTCGATTTTATGTGAACTACGGTTGGTGTAGTTGCTTCTGCTGCGTAGACAAAGTCTCCCGGTGCACCTACGGGCGCGCCAGTTGAGGTAAAACGTGCGATAGATTCGGTAGGGGCCTCTTTGAAAATCACATTTGTGCCGCTGTCCGGACCTAATAGTTTAAAGCCGGCAAGAGTTGATGCACTTGAAATCAACCCAACCAACACTAAACCTTTCCAATTTGTTTTCATAGACATATGTTGGGGTTTTTATTTTATGAATGATTAACGCAAAGCAAATAAGTATTTATTCCCTTTTCAGGCCCGTTTAACATAATTTAACAAAGATATTTCATTTCAAATCTAACCAAAATATCCTGCCAGTAAGGTTCACTTTGAGTGCTTTTCGTCGATCATAGAAGAAGGCGTTATTCGTGAAAATAACGCCTTCCTTACTTCAGAATTTCAATTAAGCGATTTCGATCTGGCGAGCAGGTTTTTCTTTCGCTTCTTCACGTTTTGGCAACAAAACACTTAAAATTCCGTCTCCATAATTAGCTTCAATTTTGTCGCCATCAATGGAGTTTGGCAATGTGAAAGTTCTTTGGAAGGAGTTGTATTTGAACTCTCTACGAGTATATTTCTCCCCTGCTTCCTCACTATTCTGCTCTTTATGGGCAGAGATTGTCAGCTGATCTTTTTCAAGGTTCAATTTGAAGTCCGACTTCTGTAAACCAGGAGCGGCTACTTCAATGCGGAATCCTTCTTTGCTTTCAACCACATTCACGGCCGGAACACTTCCGGAGAAAGCTGGTGTGTTAAACTCGTTGAAGAGATCTTTTCCAAAAAATCCGTTCAGGTAAGAAGGAGTTGCGAATTGGGTTTTAACTAATGTGCTCATTGCTATAAAATTTTATGTTTTCGATTTCCAGTTTTAACCTTCGTGGTATGCAGTGATATTATCAACTTCCATTCCGGGCAATAAAAACCATAAATAGTAAGACAAAAAGTCAGCAAAATTAGATATGAAAAGAATATAAGCGACATAATGTCCGCTTTTAACTTGACCGACCTGTAAAATGACAGTTTTATCGCCTGTTAACGCATTGCGTGTTGCCTACCGTAATTCGAGGATGGCACAAGCCTGCTCGGAAGCGGATTGTTCTGCTTTCTTTTTGGTAAAACCGTTTCCGGTAGCGAAAGGCTCGTCGTTGACGAGTATCTGGGAGATGAATTCGCGATGGTGGCGGGTACCTCGTTCTTCGAGTATTTCAAAACGGATTTCCTTGCCCTCACGCTGCGCCCATTCGATGATGAGGCTTTTGAAGTTCGCATTGTTCTGAATAATATTATCCAGATCATAATGCGTGATGAGTTTGCTGATAATGAAGGTTCGGGTAAACCGGAAACCTTTGTCGAGGTAAATGGCGCCTACAAATGCTTCCAGCGCATCGCCATACATAGAGGAGCGCGGCGACATTCCGCGGCGATTTCCATCGTATTCGATCAGCCTGTCGAGGCCCAGCTTGCGGGATATTTGGTTCAGGGATTCGCGGTTGACAATCCGGGAGCGGATTTCAGTGAGGAAACCTTCGTCTTTGTAGGGGTATTTGGTAAAAAGAAACTCTGCGACCACCATACCTAACACTGCGTCGCCCAGGTATTCAAGTCTTTCATTTGACTCGCGAAAACCTTTGATAGCAGTTTCTTTGGATGCAGAAGTATGGCGAAATGCGAGCTGGTAAACGCCTAAGTTGGAGGGGCGGTCACCGATTACGTGTGCAATGGACTCCTTAAATTTTTTATCCTCAGCACTTCCGGTACGGAAGAGAGAAAGTATCGGTATAAGAATTCGCTTTGCCAATTGTAGAAAGTTTATCAGTCTTCATACTTTTTGAAAATGACTGATGCATTGTGACCTCCAAATCCAAAAGTGTTACTCAAGGCGATATCCACCTTGCGTTTCTCTGCTTTGTTAAAAGTAAGATTTAGTCTTGGATTAATTTCCGGATCATCTGTAAAATGGTTGATCGTCGGTGGTACAATCTGGTCTTTGATCGCCATAATGCAGGCAGCAGCTTCAATAGCTCCCGCGCCTCCAAGCAAGTGCCCGGTCATGGACTTGGTAGAACTGATGTTCAAATTGTAAGCGTGCTCACCGAAGAAAGTCTCGATTGCCTTGATTTCCTGCGGATCACCAATCGGCGTAGAAGTACCGTGGGTATTAATGTAATCAACATCTGACGGCTGGATGCCGGCATTTTCAAGTGCATTTTTCATTACCATAAATGCACCCAAACCTTCCGGATGCGGGGCGGTAATATGGTATGCATCCGAAGACATACCTGCACCTATCATTTCGGCGTAGATTTTGGCTCCCCTGGCTTTTGCATGTTCCAGATCTTCCAGAATAAGTGCGGCACCGCCTTCTCCCAAAACAAAACCGTCGCGATCCTTATCATAAGGACGTGACGCAGTTTCAGGACTGTCGTTTCTTTCAGAAAGTGCTTTTAATGCATTGAACCCTCCAACACCAGCAATCGTAATAGCTGCTTCGGAGCCGCCTGAGATACATACATTCATCATACCGAGTTTGATATAATTAAATGCATCGATCAGCGCGTTGGTAGCTGATGCACAGGCGGATACGGTGATAAAATTAGGTCCCCGGAAACCGTAGCGAATCGAGAGAACTCCCGATGCACTGTCCACGATCATTTTAGGGATAAAGAAAGGGTTAAAGCGAGGTGTTTTGCCATTCTCGGAGAAGTTCATTACTTCTTCTTCGAAAGTTTTTAACCCTCCAATTCCTGAGCCCCAAATTACACCGGCTTTGTCGAGATCAAGCGTATCTACGTCAAAGCCGGCGTCCTTCATAGCTTCGTCTGCAGCAATAACGGCGTACTGAGTAAACGGGTCCATTTTACGTGCTTCCTGTCGCGGGATGTAAGTATTGATGTCCAATCCCTTGACTTCACAGGCAAAACGGGTGCGAAACTTCTCAGCATCAAATTTTGTAATTGGCGCTGCGCCGCTTACCCCCGCAACCAGATTTGTCCAAAAGGTAGAAACATCATTCCCGATGGGCGTCAGTGCACCCATTCCTGTAATCACAACTCGCTTAAAACTCATAAAAAAGGACAGAAATTGAAGATGATAACTGGCTTAAAGACCGAATTACTTCACGTTCTCTTCCAGATATGCAACAGCTTGGCCTACTGTACCAATGTTCTCTGCCTGGTCGTCAGGAATAGATAGATTGAATTCTTTTTCAAACTCCATAATCAATTCAACGGTGTCTAGAGAGTCCGCTCCCAAGTCGTTCTGGAAGTTTGCTTCCGGTGTAACCTCCGACTCTTCTACGCCGAGTTTCTCGACGATAATTTGCTTAACTCTTTCTGCAATTGCTGACATTTTATAATCACTTTTTGGTTAAAATCGCAACAAAGAAAGATATTTCAGTTCACTTTTTCAAAATTTTTTTCCTGCCTTATTTTTATTGCAATAATTGCTTCTGAAATAAAAAAAGCAGAAAATCAGCTCCTTATCAGGTGTTCATTTCCCGATTTCTTTTTGCAGTCTGGAGAACGTCCGGTATAAGTGTACATTCACCAAATATTTAATCAAAAGCATTTTTGAGATATGATTTCAATTGCAAATCTAAAAAATACCTACTCGCAGCAGTTCTTTCTCATGGCCGGGCCCTGTGCGATAGAAGGCCGGGATATGGCTCTTCGAATCGCTGAAAACATTGTAAATGTGACCACAAGGCTACAAATACCTTACATTTTCAAGGGTTCGTACCGGAAAGCCAACCGCACTAAAATTGACTCATTCACAGGCATCGGGGACGAGAAAGCTCTAAAAATACTTCGGGAAGTAGGCGAAACATTTGGGGTACCTACCGTCACGGATATTCACGAATCTCATGAAGCGGCTATGGCCGCCGAGTACGTGGATGTACTGCAAATCCCTGCTTTTCTTTGCCGGCAAACAGAGCTGCTGGCGGCCGCTGCGCAGACCGGAAAAGCTGTAAATGTGAAAAAAGGACAGTTTCTTTCAGGAGCCTCCATGAAATTTGCAGCCGAAAAAATTCATGAACTCAACCCGCAATGTCAGGTAATTTTAACGGATCGGGGCAATAGTTTCGGCTACGGCGACCTTGTTGTGGATTATAGGAACCTTCCTGAAATGGCTGCATTCGGCGTACCAGTTGTAATGGACTGCACGCATTCTCTGCAGCAGCCTAATCAGAGTTCAGGAGTAACTGGCGGTAAGCCGAAACTGATCGAAACAATTGCCAAAGCTGCCATAGCAGTGGGTGCGGACGGGCTGTTTATTGAAACGCATTTCAATCCTTCCGAAGCTAAGTCCGACGGTGCTAATATGCTTCCACTGGATCAACTGGAAGGTCTGCTGGAAAGGCTTGTTCGGGTGAGAGAGGCTATCCTATGATTTTCAAAGCGGCACGAATTCAGATTCTGACTTTACTGATTTGCTGCAATCTGCTGCCGCAAACGGTAGTTGCGCAACGGGATTCTACCCTTTGGCGGGTAAAGGCCGGAGATATTATCCCACCGATTTCACTAGCTGTTGCGGGGATGGTTGTACAGGGCAAGGTTAGCCGCAGTCTGCAACGGGAAGTCCGGTCTCAGTATCCTGGATTTCATACCAATGCAGATGATTTTCTTCCATATTTGCCCGGTGTTGTAAGCCTCGGACTTGCTTCGGCCGGAGTAAAGGGAAAACACTCGCTGGGCGATCAGGTTGTACTTGCATTACTTTCTAATGTTGGTGCGCAGGTAGTAACACAGGGTCTCAAACGGGCAGTAAGATATCCGCGGCCAAATGGAGAAGATAATCACTCATTTCCCTCAGGACATACCACAACAGCCTTTGCGAATGCAGAAATCCTCCACCAGGAGTATGGCGATAGAAGTGTTTTTTACAGTATAGGAGGATACGGAACTGCTGCCACGGTAGGTACAATGCGTATTTTGAACAATAAACACTGGCTTGCTGATGTGTTAATGGGCGCGGGGATCGGGATTGGGGCGACGAAAGTTTTTTACATTAGTTACCCGTGGCTCAAACAAAAAGTGAGCAGAACGAAAAAAACTGCCCCGGTGTACTGACCTGCTGACAATAGGTTGTCACTCCGGCTTTATTATTTGCCGGAAACTAAACCGAAGTTTTATGCAAATCAAAAACATCCAGCCGATCCATGTTCTTTATTACGAAACAGAAACATCACTTCATGCGCTCTTTGAATATGTTCGAGTAGTTGCGCAGAGACTTTACAAAGAAGCTATTCAGAACGATTTGGAAGTTACAGGCCCGATATACTGGATTTACGAAGGTGCAGATGGAAATCCTGAAACCATTTTCAAGCTGACTATCGCCCTACCGATCACGCCGGCGGAACCAGTTTCAGGGTCAGAATTCCGGCAAAAAGTGCTTGAACCGTTTCAATGTATTTCACAGGAGTTGCAGGGAGATTGGAGCAGTTTGGGTAAGGTATATGGGGATGTTTTTGGAAAAATAAGTGCCGAAAACCGCATTCCATCCGGGCAGAATCGTGAAATTTATATCAATATGGATTTCCAAAATCCTGCCGGTAATATCACCGAAGTACAGGTAGGCATTCTTTAAACTATACAATATCGCAGCTTCATGTCTTACTGTGCATACATCAACAATAACAGTTCGGAAACAACTGATTTTTTATTGAATAAGGAATACCACGACAATCACTACGGTTATCCCATTGATGATGATAATGAGCTTTTTGGGCGATTGCTACTGGAAATTAATCAGGCAGGTTTGAGCTGGACTTTGATGCTGCGGAAGCAGCACAGTTTTCGTGCCGCTTATGCCGGATTTTCCATTGAAAAAGTGGCAGCCTTTGATGAAAGTGACCGTGAGCGGCTGATGCAGGATCCGGGAGTTGTCCGAAACCGGCTTAAAATCAATGCAGCGATTGTAAATGCACAGAAGATTCTCGAACTGCAAAAAGAATTCGGTTCTTTCAAAGGGTGGATCAATGCGTACCATCCTTTAACAAAACCGGAATGGATCAAGCTTTTTAAGAAAACCTTTAAATTCACCGGCGGCGAGATCGTCAATGAATTTTTAATGAGTACCGGTTACCTGCCGGGCGCGCATACGCCCGACTGCCCGGTTTATCTGAAGATCCAGCAGCTGTGTTAATGCTACTTTTGTTCCTTTAAAAAGCTGATTAAATGTGCGGGTGTATCGGTTTGTAGTCCCTGCACACCTTTGCCTAATGCTTCTTTCCAGGACACCGGACCCTCGGTTGCGCTTTGAACATCCAGCCAAACAGCCACGCCCTGTTCATTGGCGGCTTTTACCAGCTCGGGATTTTTCACATTATCCAGAACCTGCACATCGGTTTTTTTCAGGAAGCCAAGTAATCCGTCTTTGCTTGTCACGTGATTTGGCAAACTTGTCATGAGCGGAATAGCGGGCGCAACTTCCTTCCAGTGCCGGTACTGGCGCTCGTCATTCAGGTACACAACCACCTGACTTTCCATTCCTGCGGCTTTGATCTGCTTCCAGGCTTCCTCTACGTTCGCCTCCTTGAAGTCGAGATAAATGTTGATTTTGCCTTTACAAACAGCAAGTACCTCATGGAATTCGGGAATGCGGTGCGTCTTTTTGTTTTTGTTAAAAACCTGTAAATCGCGTACTTCTGATAAAGTCATTTCCGCAACCCGGCCGGTACCGTTTGTTGTCCGGTCTACTTTTGCGTCGTGCAATACCACCAGCTTTCCATCCTTGGTAGTCCGCAAATCCACTTCCACATAATCAGCACCGCATTTGATCGCCTCGCGGCAGGAAGCCAATGTATTTTCAGGGACAACAGTATGATTTCCGCGGTGGGCGATTACAACTGTTTTGTTTTTGCTCTGCGGCAACTTGGCCAGCTGCGCATCCGCATTTACGGCAACTCCAAGAATCGTGAAAAGAATGAAAAGTTGTCTGCTAATCATAACCTTAAAAATATAAGAGTCTACAAGCACGGGAATTGATCCTCACTTATAGACTCATAAACTTTAAACTAAATACCTATTGTATTTCAAAGCTGCTCAGATTCACAAATTCCTGCACCCGCGCATTGATTTCCTGCCGTGAAAGATTAACTAAACGCTCCGTTCCGAATTTTTCAACACAGAACGAAGCCATTGCCGACCCGTAAATAATCCCTCGTTTCATATTCTCAAAAGAAATATCATTTGTGCTCGCCAGGTAACCGATAAAGCCCCCCGCAAATGTATCGCCCGCGCCTGTTGGGTCAAATACTTCTTCCAGCGGCAATGCAGGTGCGAAGAAGATACGATCGCCCTGGAACAACAATGCGCCGTGCTCGCCTTTCTTGATAATCAGCGTTGTGGGACCCATTTCCATGATCTTCTTGGCAGCTTTGCGCAATGAATATTCTCCTGAAAGCTGGCGCGCTTCTTCATCGTTAATCGTCACTAAGTCTACCAGCTTCAAAGTTTCCTTCAAATCACTCAGTGCAATATTCATCCAAAGGTTCATGGTATCCAGCATGATCAGCTTCGGACGTTTCGCCATTCTTTCAATTACGAGCTTCTGGGTGGCCGGTACCGTATTTCCAAGCATTAAAAACTCGGTTCCCTGATAAGATTCAGGGATAAACGGATCGAAATGCTCCATTACATTCAGCTCGGTGATCAGCGTGTCGCGCGTGTTCATGTCTTCATGATACTTACCCGACCAGAAGAATGTCTTTCCGTCCTTAACAATTTCAAGTCCTTCTGTATTAATGCCGTGATCCTGCAAAAGGCTGATCATTTCACCTGGAAAATCGCCGCCGACCACTGCTACCAGATTGTTATCTTTTGTAAAATACGATGCGGATAGTGTAATGTAAGTGGCCGCGCCTCCGATAATTTTATCTGTTTTTCCAAATGGTGTTTCAAGCGCATCAAATGCAACAGATCCTACGGTAAGTAAGCTCATAAATAAGTACTGTGTTGATTTTAAGTAAGTTTCAAACTGGGATTCAATTCAAGAAAACGCTGCGAAGATAGTTAAATCAGCTGAATAGCATGTTTGGCAAACCCCAATATTCGGGCACAAGCACATGTATCATCTGTTATTTGCTATTTTTGTTGATTAGGATTTTATCTCTCCACTATAAACACATACTTAACAATGGAAGCAGTTTTAGAAGCACGCAGGCATATTGACAATGCGAAGGATTTTCTGAGTAACAATGCTAAAAAAGAAGACGGGCTTTATCACGACAAAAAGTACGTCAAAATAGCCGGCCACACAGCCTACACCGGCATATTGCTCGTGCTCAATGAACTTCTGGGCGAGAAGAACAGGAAAACGCCCAAGAGTGTTGAATGGTACCAGTACGAGCTCAGCCGGGTTGACAAAAGCTTATTGTCAAGTTTCACAACAGCTTACCAGATCCTCCATATAGATATGGGATACCAGGGAAGCAAAAGCGCTGACCTGGCGAAGTTGGGCCTACAACATGCAGAAAAGATAATTAGCTGGGTAGAAAACCGGCTCTCAAAAACTCACAAATAGAATCGTTTCAGTAAGTACCGGATAAATGACCGCACAAACTTTTCAGCCGCTTAGATTATTTAATACGCTTACACGCAAAAAAGATGTGTTCGTACCTATCGCTCCTCCCTATGTCGGTATGTACGTCTGCGGTCCGACGGTTTACAACAATGTGCATTTAGGCAATATCCGCACTTTTCTTTCCTTCGATATCCTTTACCGCTATCTCACGCATATCGGCTATAAAGTAAGGTACGTCCGCAATATCACCGACGTGGGCCACCTTGTTGGTGACGGCGATGAGGGTGAGGATAAGATCGGGAAAATGGCGAAGCTGCAAAAGCTGGAACCTATGGAAATTGTGCAGCGGTATACCAACGATTTTCACGATGTTTCTGCCATTTTCAACCTGCTGCCGCCGAGTATTGAGCCTACTGCCACCGGTCACTTAATAGAGCAGATTGAAGCAGTACAGTCGCTGATCGAAAAGGGAGCGGCTTACGAATCAAATGGATCGGTTTATTTTGATATCAATAAATACCAGGCTGGCGGGAATGAATATGGCAAGCTTTCCGGCCGCATTATAGAAGATCTTTTGAATGAAACCCGCGAGCTCGACGGGCAAGCTGAAAAGCGTAACCCGCTCGATTTTGCATTGTGGAAAAAGGCCAGTCCCGAGCACATTATGCAATGGGATTCACCCTGGGGAATGGGCTTCCCCGGCTGGCATCTCGAATGTACCTGCATGAGTAAGAAGTACCTGGGCAAGCAGTTTGACATTCACGGTGGCGGAATGGACCTAAAATTCCCGCACCACGAATGCGAGATCGCACAGGGAAAATCGCTGACTGGCGAAGAACCGGTACGTTACTGGATGCACACCAATATGTTGACGGTAAACGGACAAAAAATGTCCAAATCGCTCGGTAACTCGTTCCTGCCTTCGGAGCTTTTCTCCGGAAGTCACGCGTTGCTCGATCAGGCTTACAGCCCCATGACAGTGCGCTTTTTCATGCTACAAAGCCAGTACAGGAGCACGCTCGACTTTTCTAATGAAGCTTTGAAGGCTGCACATAAAGGCTACAAAAGACTTGCAAATGGATTGCGCAATGCCAAATTGCTGACTTACTCGCATGAAGAAGGAGTTGCGATAGATGAGAACAAGAAGGCCGAAATTCAGAAAGCAATTGACGGATTTTACGCCGCCATGAACGACGACCTGAATACCGCAGTTGCATTTGCCAACCTTTTCAATCTGCTTAAATACATCAACATGCTCAATATGGGGCAGTTGAAGCCGGCTGCGATTGGTGAAGAAGCATTTAACAATCTGAAAGATCATTTTGTCAGGTTTTTCGAGGATGTCCTGGGCTTGAAAGAAGAGCTTGCCGAAGGATACGCGATCTTGGACGGAATGCTGAAATTGTACCGGGAATTTAAAATGCTGCAGAACTACGAAAAGGTGGATGAAATCCGTTCTTATTTTAAAAATCAGGGGCTTGTGATCCGTGACACCAAAGTCAGGGTTGACTGGGCTTACGAGGAGTAATCATGAAAAACCGGCAATCGATATTTGCATACATTTTACTCGGCGTGTTTTTACTGGGCGGCGCAGCCTACCTGCTTGCTCCGTATCTGAATAAAAGTAAAGTCGAAACAGAAAATGCAACACCGGCAGCTAATGCGCCCACATTTGTCAAAGAAGGCGAAGTCACGTTCTGGAAGAATGGACAGCAATACAAGAAGATTGATGTTGAAATTGCTGAAAACGAAAACGAGCGGGCAAAAGGTCTGATGTACCGGCCCTACATTCCCGACTCAGTGGGCATGCTGTTTATCTTCGAAACATCGGAGCCGCAAAGCTTCTGGATGCGTAACACCAGTATCCCGCTGGATATCATCTACGTGGATGAAAATAAAAAAATCATATCTATCGCTGCCAACACCAAACCCTACTCTGATGAAGGTATCCCGTCTCTCGGAAATGCCCAGTATGTAGTAGAGGTAAATGCAGGTTTCACTGAACGCAACAATATCAAAACCGGAGATGCTATTTCTTTCTAAGAAGCTGTTTTTCAGACCATTCAGCTATTTTTTTTGCTTTTCAATTTTAATAGCAGGATGTAAGAGCAACACCAGCTCCGACCAAACCAGCGAAGCCGCTGCTCCCAAGCTGGTCGCCAGTCCGGCATTCAATGCAGATTCTGCCTACGCATTTGTGCAGAAGCAAGTCGACTTCGGTGCCCGGGTACCTAATTCCAAACCCCACCAGCAATGCGGCGATTACCTCGTGGCCACTTTGAAAAAATACGGGTTACAGGTAACTGAGCAACCATTCACAGCCACTACTTTCGACGGCACCAAACTAAATGCACGCAATATCATCGGAAGTTTTAACCCAACTGCATCCAAACGCATTTTGCTTACTTCCCACTGGGATTCACGTCCCTTCTCGGACCAGGATTCTTTGGTAAAAAACAAACCCGTACTCGCAGCAAACGATGGTGCAAGTGGCGTGGGTGTATTGCTGGAAATTGCGCGGTTACTTTCAGCGCAGCCGAGCAAACCGGATATTGGTGTAGATATCATCTTTTTCGATGCCGAAGACTGGGGTAGTACCGAAACACAGACGGATATGGATTACAGCGGCTTTTGTCTGGGTTCCAAACATTGGGCTACCAACAAGCACGTACCTAATTACACCGCTTATTTCGGCATATTGCTGGATATGGTAGGCGCCAAAGGAGCTACTTTCTCCAAAGAAGGCTACTCTCTGCAATTTGCAGAAGATGTGGTAAGACAGGTTTGGACCACCGCCAGCCGCCTCGGGTATAATAATTACTTTATAGACGAACGCGGATCAACTGTGACGGACGATCACGTGCCGGTAAACAATATTGCCCGCATTCCGATGATCGATATTATCCACACCAACCGTAACAGCACCCTACTCTCCTTCTTCCCCGACTGGCATACTTCCCACGACGACATGAAGAATATCGATCCAAAAACATTGAAAGCAGTCGGACAAACATTGGTGCAGGTGCTTTACCAGGAAGCTGCGGGGCAACCTATGTGAGTTACATCCTGCGAACTACAATCCAAACATCCGAATTCCTTCCCTTATCATCGCTGCAGGAAATCTTGACCCTGCCAGGCGGCGGGCTGATGAAAACAGGTTCGTGCGGCTTTGCCTTTCGGGTAATTTTATCATTGATATACCAAAAAACCTCTTCCACATCATTGGCTGCCTGACAAGCCAGCTGTAACTGCTGCGGCTCATCTTTCCGGATGTAATATTCACTGCCTTCATTGGGGCTCACAATCAATGGCGCGCCATCGTGGAAAACCCGCTCACAATCCGGGTTATGTGACGGGATCTTTTCATAAGGAATTTTCTGGGCTTCGTTAAATGCGATCAGCTCAGGCGCGAGATTGGGATATGCTTTTCTTTCGAATCCCGCTGGTGGTAAACAGTAGGTACAATAAGAAATTTTGCCCCCAGGATCAGTAAAAACCCAGCGCAAATGCTGGCATTTCCGAAAATTAGATACACCTACTATATACTCGCCAGGCACTGAATTCGTACAGAATTCCGAAGGAATGTCGCCGGTCGCGGGGCAGACGAGCCTGGTAGAGATATCCGCCGGGGACTGGTACCAACCCCGGGGTGAGTTGTAGTCCAATGCATTAAATATGGAAAACAGCAGCGGCGTTGCCGTATTTGCACCGCTCAGTTCCGGTACTCCCTCCCCCGAAAAGTTGCCGACCCAAACTCCGATTGTGTACCTTTTATTATAACCAATGCTCCACGCGTCCCGTTTTCCATAAGAGGTGCCCGTTTTCCAGGCGATCTTTGGCAAGTGGTAAGTATTATCAAAATTCGTCGGCAAGTCAGGGCGGGTAATTTTGGTCAAAATGCCTGTTACCAGAAATGCCGCTTCGGCAGATACAATGTGCTCCCCTTTTGCCTGACCTGACTGCTTTACAAACCGGAGCGGCCGGAGTTCGCCTTTGTTGGCAAATGCTGCAAAAAGGCGCGTGAGTTCTTCCAGCGTCACACCGCAGCCTCCGAGAATTAGCGATAAACCCAGTTCCTTGGCTTGCTTGTCTACTGTTTTGAACCCGGCTTTTCTGAGCTTCCCGATCAATGCAGGCGTACTGATTTCCTTTAAAATGCGGACAGCCGGGATATTCAGTGAGTTAGCCAATGCGAATTCTGTTGTAACCGGACCATTAAATCTTTGGTCAAAGTTCTCGGGCTCATATCCGCTAAAATTCCCCGGAACATCATTCAAAACACTTTTGGGAGTAATTATCCCTTTATCAAATGCGGTCGCGTACAAAAGCGGCTTCAAAGTACTGCCTGGCGAGCGCACCGCCCGGATTCCGTCAACCTGCCCGCCGTCGAAAGGGTTATTGAAATCAGCTGAACCGACATAAGCTTCCACTTCCATCGTTTCATTATTCACCACGAGCACTGCCGCATTGTGAATATTCATCAGTTTGCGACGGTTGATAAAGTTATAAACCTGCTCCTCAATCTGTTTTTGAGCTTCAAAATTGAGGGTAGTGGCAATGATCGGCTGACCGGAAAACTGCTTTTTAAGCCGGAGTGACAAATGTGGTGCGTGGCGTGGCGCTTGCAGTCTTTTTACCTGCAAAGGTTCATTCAATGCATCTTCAATGAGGTTTTTCTCAAACAATCCCTCTTTTTCAAACCTTGAAAGCCAGCTGTTTCTTGCAACTTGCAACGCCTCATTTTTAGTACCGGGCCGCAGGCTGGAAGGCCGGTTTGGGACAATCGTCAATGCAGTTATCTCTGCGAGACTCAGCAGCTGCGGCGATTTACCAAAATACAACAGTGCCGCAGATTTGATCCCCTCAATATTTCCACCATAGGGAATCAGGTTGACGTACAACTGCAGGATTTCTTCTTTCGAGTAATGCATTTCCAGCTGCATTGCCCGTACCATTTCGATGATTTTATTGAAATAAGTACGTTTCCGGGGCTGCATAAGCCTGACTACCTGCATACTGATCGTAGATGCGCCGGAGGTCCTTTTGCCCGAAAAAATATTCCTGAAAGCAGCACGCCCCACTGCAAACGGATTGACACCAAAATGATAATAGAAATACTGGTCTTCCTTATAAATCAGCGTTTTGCTAAGTAATGGCGTAATCTCCGGCAATGCGGTATACAGCCGCCATTTTTCATCATCACTCAAAAATGCATGGATTACTTTCCCGTTCCTGTCGGTTACCTGCGTGGCGTAGCTGATTTGAGGTTTGAATGGAAATGCAAAATCAAGAATAAAGAGCAGCAGCAACACGGACAAAATTGCCCAAAATGCCTTTCGCACAGTTGCTTTTTTCATGTTGTAAGGTGTGTAAAGAGGGTTCTTTGACAAATATAAAATTAGATTCTGTTTTGTCCCGATCGGTTAAGTTTCACTACTTACTGACTTTACTTCAAACTAAGCCAATCCAAATACCATTATGTCCAAATATATCGCCGCAATTGACCAGGGAACTACCAGTACACGCTGCATTCTTTTTAACCACAGTGGGAATATCGTTTCAGTCGGTCAAAAAGAACACGAGCAGATTTACCCGCAGCCAGGCTGGGTGGAGCACAACCCTGTCGAGATCTGGAAGAATACTTTGGAAGTAATTGCAATCGCACGGATCAATGCGTCGGCCACGGCTGCGGATATTGCCGCTATTGGTATAACCAATCAGCGGGAAACAACGGTTGTCTGGAATAAAAGAACGGGCAAACCTTACTATAATGCACTGGTGTGGCAGGATACCAGAACAACCGAGCTTGTGGCCAGGTACGAAAGAGAAGGCGGCCTCAATCAGTTCCGGGATATCACCGGTTTGCCAGTCTCGACTTATTTCAGCGGATTGAAATTGAAATGGCTGCTCGACAATGTAGAAGGCTTGCGCGAAGATGCAGAGAGAGGCGAAGCACTGTTTGGAAATATGGATACCTTCCTGATCTGGCATTTGACGGGCTCCACCCAGGGCGGCATTCACGTGACTGACGTTTCAAATGCAAGCCGCACCCAGCTGATGAACCTGCGTACTTTGCAGTGGGATGAGAAAATGCTCGACGCGTATAACATCCCCGAAAAAATGCTTCCCCAGATTAAGAGCAGCAGCGAAGTGTACGGCCACGTGACCAATGAAATCCTCCCAGGCGTACCCGTAGCCGGCGACCTGGGCGATCAGCATGCCGCATTGGTCGGACAAACCTGCTTTGAACCGGGAATGGCAAAGAATACGTACGGTTCCGGCTGCTTTTTGGTCATGAATACAGGCAGCGAATTGAAAACATCCGAGCACGGGCTGCTGACTACCATATCCTATCAATTCGGCGACCAACCGGTTCAATATGCATTGGAAGGCAGCGTCGCGGTGACCGGCGCGCTCGTGCAATGGGTGCGCGACAACCTGGGCCTGATCCAGAACAGCAGTGACATTGAAAAGCTTGCAAGCACAGTAAGTGACAATGGAGGTGCTTACTTCGTGCCTGCATTCTCAGGTTTGTATGCACCCTACTGGCGAAATGACGCGCGGGGAGTGATTGCAGGGTTAACCAGGTATGTGAATAAAGGGCACATTGCAAGAGCTGTTCTGGAAGCGACTGCCTACCAGACTGTCGACGTAGTCCGCGCAATGGAGCAGGATTCGGGTATTGAGCTTGCGTCTCTTCGCGTAGATGGCGGAATGGTAGCTAACCAGCTTCTAATGCAATTTCAATCTGATATTCTGAATACACAGGTTGTGGCCCCGGCAGTTGCGGAAACTACCGCACTGGGCGCAGCTTACGCCGCCGGGCTGGCTGTTGGCTACTGGCAGAATACCGAAGAGCTTAAAAAGAACTGGGCAATCGCACACACCTGGAACCCGCATATGGATGCAGCTACCCGGGAAAAGTACCATTCAGGTTGGAAAAAGGCGGTGACGAAGTCGTTTGGTTGGATGGAGGATTAATCCCTGCACAACGAATGCTGGCCTGGCGGGTTTACATAGCAATGCGATCTATTTGAAACCAATATAAACAAGGCGCTTATGTACCCGCATTTGCCATTTCACCTTAACTTCGTTGTGCAAAATCAAAATTAGAGTAGCCCTATGCATACCCTCCGTCTGAAAAAGCCTCTTGCTTTTTTTGATCTTGAAACCACCGGAGTCAATATATGTCGCGACCGGATTGTGGAAATTTCAGTGGTCAAGGCTTTGGTGAATGGAGAAACGGAAATCCGGACACGAAGGATCAATCCTGAAATGCCCATTCCCCTGGAAAGCAGCCTGATACATGGTATCTACGACGAAGACATAAAGGATGCACCTACATTCAAAAGCATTGCCAAAAACCTGGCCACCTTTCTGGAAGGCTGCGATTTAGCTGGCTTCAACAGCAACCGTTTTGATATTCCGATGCTAGTCGAAGAATTCCTGCGGGTAGGTGTTGATTTTGATGTTAAAAACAGGAAAATGGTGGATGCACAGCGCATTTTCCATTTAATGGAACCGCGCAACCTGGCCGCCGCCTATAAATACTATTGCGGAAAAACACTCCTGAATGCACACAGCGCCGAAGCGGATACCATTGCGACCTTCGAGGTACTGCAGGGACAAATTGCCAAATATGAAGGAGTTAAGATTGTCGACGGAGATGGGAAGGAAACGGAGCCCATCAAAAATGACGTTGGCGCACTGCACGACCTGACTGCCTCGCGGATCATTGATTTTGCCGGAAGAATGGTTTACAACGATAAAGGCGAGGAGGTTTTCAATTTTGGTAAACACAATGGTAAAAAGGTAACCGATATCCTCAAAAATGAGCCTTCGTTCTTCGACTGGATGATGAAAGGTGAATTCCCGCTGGATACCAAACGAAAATTGACGGAAATCAAATTACGGGCATTGACCCAACGCTGATATATCGTATTTATACCTATTTTTGCCAGAAATCTGTTTTTGATTACTATTTTAACCGAATACCCTATAAGGTAAATCTGATATGATTCCAAACCCTACGATTCCAGAGGTTACTATACCATCGGTTATTCAGAATATTCCTCTTCAACATTACCTAATTCTCAGCACTTTACTTTTCGTGATCGGCATTATCGGGGTTTTGACCCGCAGAAACGCTATCATCATTTTTATGTCTGTTGAATTAATGCTGAATGCTGCCAACCTCCTGCTGATCGCATTCTCTTCCTACCGATCGGATCCGTCCGGGCAGGTTTTCGTATTCTTTATCATGGCAGTTGCAGCTGCCGAAGTAGCTGTGGGTCTTGCCATTATTGTAATGATTTATCGAAATACCAGAAATACAGATATCGGTTTTCTTAACAAATTGAAATGGTAAACAGTTGATTTTAACCATTTTCATTTTCAGAACCAGAGATCAAAGTCCATTTTAAATATGTCTGCATCATTACTCATCCTGATCCCGCTATTGCCACTCATTGGCTTTCTGATCAACGGGCTCGGATTCAAAACAATACCAAAAGGAGCTGTCGGAATAATTGGAACACTTGCCGTAGTGGCGAGTTTTGTCATTTCCGTAATGACCTTCAATGCATTTCTCGCATCAGGCAGCCAGCCACTGGTAGTCCCTCTTTTTGACTGGATCACAGTTGGTGATTTACGCATTCCATTCTCCTTCCAGGTTGACCAGCTTTCCTTATTGATGCTGATGATCATTACCGGCGTAGGCTCGCTGATCCACATTTATTCAATCGGCTACATGCACCACGATGAGGGTTTTGGTAAGTTCTTTGCTTATCTCAACCTGTTTTTGTTCTTCATGTTACTCCTTGTTTTGGGGTCAAATTACGTGATCATGTTTATCGGCTGGGAAGGTGTAGGACTTTGCTCTTACCTGCTGATCGGCTTCTGGAACAAAAACACGAACTACAACAATGCAGCCCGCAAGGCATTCATCATGAACCGCGTAGGTGACCTGGGCTTTTTACTTGGGATATTTACGATTATCGCCACATTTGGTTCAGTTGAATACACCGAAGTTTTCAGCAAAGCGGGCAGCTTCTCGCTCGAAGATCCTGCGATTGTGGCTATTACGATATTCCTGTTTATCGGGGCAATGGGTAAGTCGGCACAAATTCCTTTGTACACCTGGCTGCCTGACGCGATGGCGGGTCCAACCCCGGTATCTGCATTGATCCACGCAGCTACAATGGTGACAGCGGGAATTTACATGGTGATCCGTTCCAATGTCCTCTACTCGCTTGCGCCTTCCACACTCGAAATCGTAGGTATAATTGGCGGAGCAACTGCCCTGTTTGCAGCATCCATTGGTTTGTTACAAAATGACATTAAAAAGGTACTCGCCTACTCTACCGTAAGTCAGCTGGGATACATGTTCATGGGACTTGGCGCGATGGCGTATTCAGCTTCCATGTTCCACGTAATTACCCACGCATTCTTTAAAGCATTGCTTTTCCTCGGCGCTGGTAGCGTGATTCACGCGATGTCCGACGAGCAGGATATCCGGTCGATGGGCGGTTTAAGAAAGAAATTGCCTATTACATTTATTACATTCTTCATTGCCACCTGGGCGATTTCAGGGTTACCTCCATTCTCAGGTTTCTTCTCCAAAGACGAAATCCTTGCCCACGTTTTTGAACACAACAAGGCACTTTGGGTAGTGGGTGTGCTTGGTTCCGTGATGACTTCCTTTTACATGTTCCGGTTGCTCTTCCTTACCTTCTTTGGTACATTCAGAGGTACCCACGAGCAGGAGCACCATTTGCACGAATCGCCTGCTTCGATGACCATTCCCTTGATCGTTCTGGCTGTACTTTCGGCAGTTGGCGGTTTTATCGGTGTACCGGAAGCATTGCACGGATCGCACCACCTGGCCGAATTCATGAGCCCGCTTTATGATACAGCCCGTCAGGCAAACCCGGCCGCATTCGAGGCAACAACACTCTCCCACTCGGAAGAATATATGTTAATGGGCATTTCAGTAGCTGCGGCGCTGATCGCGGGAATTGCTGCTTTCGTAATGTATGTTCAAAAAGGCGCGGTACCTGCACCCGACTCAGCAGAAAAATCTGCATTGCAGCGGGTTGTTTACAACAAATACTATGTAGACGAACTATACGATTCAGTGTTTGTAAAACCTGTCAAAACCCTCTCGAATATCCTTTACAGTTTCGGCGAATTCTTCATTGATCTTTTCGTAAATGCAACCGTGCGGCTGACAAGCTTCCTGGCCGGGCTACTGAGAAAAACCCAGACAGGCTCCACGGGAGAGTACGTTTTCGCAATGGTACTGGGTATTGTCGTGATCCTGTTCTGGAAGCTTTTACTTTGATATTACTCTAAAATCCGTTCACCATTTACTGCTGACCGTTGACCTTAAATATGCTTACTCTTCTTTTAATACTTTTACCGATTGCGGCTGGAATTCTCACCTTGTTATCCGGTGAACGCCTTGCCAAACAGGTTGCATTGGTAGGCGGGCTCGCATCGCTAGGACTGGCAGTTGCAGTCTGGCTTCAATTTGACCCTGCTGCGGGTACCCAGTTTGGTTTTAAATACGCGTGGCTGGCCAATGCCGGTATCTCCTTTGCCGCAGGAATTGACGGGATCAGTCTGGTACTCGTGCTGCTTACCACGTTCCTTACGCCGCTGATTATCTTTTCTGCATTCAATCACACATACAAAAACGCTGCGTCATTTTACTCTTTGATCCTTTTCATGGAAGCCGCATTGATTGGCGTGTTCACTGCGACGGATGCATTCCTGTTCTACTTGTTCTTTGAAGCAGCGTTGATCCCGGTTTATTTCCTGGCGGCGGTTTGGGGAGGCGAAAATCGTTTGAAAGTAACATTCAAGTTCTTCATTTACACCATCTTCGGAAGTTTGTTCATGCTGGTGGCGCTGGTTTATCTTTACTATCAGACACCGGGCACGCATTCTTCTGAGATAACTGCATTTTACCAGCTGCAATTGGCGCCGGCGGTACAAGGATTTATATTCTGGGCATTCTTTATTGCATTCGCGATCAAAATGCCGCTTTTCCCATTCCATACCTGGCAGCCAGATACCTACACCGAATCTCCTACCCCTGCAACAATGCTTTTGTCGGGTATTATGTTGAAAATGGGTGTTTACGGTTTAATCCGCTTCTTACTTCCTATCGTTCCTGCGGGGATGGAAAGCTGGGGATTGTTCGCGATGATCCTTTCCGTAATTGGTATCATTTACGGTTCCATTATCGCAATTCAGCAAAGCGACATGAAGCGCCTAATCGCGTATTCTTCCTTTGCCCACGTGGGGTTAATGGCAGCAGGTGTTTTCTCTTCTTCGGTCAATGGACTGCAAGGCGCATTGATTCAAATGCTGGCGCACGGAATCAATGTAATCGGTTTGTTCTTTATCGTTGATATTATTTACTCAAGAACAAAAACGCGGTACCTCGACCAGCTTGGAGGTATCACACAAAGTACGCCCCATTTGAGCGTGTATTTTATGGTGCTGCTTTTGGGAAGTGTGGCATTGCCGCTGACAAATGGTTTCGTGGGTGAATTCCTGCTATTGTCCAGCGTCTTCCAGTACGATGGTATCCTTGGTGCAGTTGCCGGGCTTACCATTATTCTTGGCTCGGTATACATGCTCCGTTTGTTCCAAAAGTCGATGTTTGGTCCAAAATCGAAGTGGGTTGAAGGATTTCAGGACCTTACAGCAAGCGAACGCGCAGTACTTCTGCCGCTCGTGATCATGGTTTTCTGGATCGGCATATATCCAAATACATTTCTGAAACTAACCGAACCTGCTGTAAGCCAACTTTTACAACTGGTAAATAACTAAGTATAAATATGTACCCCATTATTCTGTTGTCGTTTTTTGGAGTCGTGACCCTCTTTCTGGGTTTCTCGAAATCAAAAAATATCCTTTTGCCTGCCACATTATTCTTTTTGCTGATAGCGTTGGCTGGCAACTTTGCCGAGTGGAACAAAGGGCCGATACTGTATTTCTACGATATGCTGCGGGTCGATAATGTGACGCTGGCTTTCAATGGTATTATACTGATTTCCGCATTCATGATCGTGGCGATCTCGGGAGGTTTTCAGGACAATGCCGATTCTGAGCCTGCTGAATATTACGCATTAATGCTTTTCTCGCTGGTAGGCGCATTTATGATGGTGGGATTTCAGCATTTGATTATGCTTTTCATCGGTGTCGAAATACTCTCCGTTGCGATGTATATACTTACCGGAAGCAACAAAAGGAACTTACGCTCCAATGAAGCGGCCCTGAAATATTTCCTCATGGGCGCATTCGCGACAGGCTTTATGCTCTTCGGAATGACGTTGCTTTACGGCGCGACCGGATCATTCAAACTGGAACATATTCAGGGATTTGCTTCCAATATGCCGGCAGGCTCAGAATCCTACATTCTTTACGCGGGCTTGCTTCTGCTTTTGATCGGTATGCTTTTCAAAGTATCTGCTGCTCCTTTCCACTTCTGGACGCCCGATGTATACGAAGGCGCACCCACGATTTTCACGACTTTCATGTCGACAGTTGTAAAAACCGCCGGATTTGCTGCATTGTACCGCTTGTTAAGCGGATCTTTCACGGGCATTTACGGATTTTGGTGGATTGTTGTCGCAGCGATCGCGGTACTTACGCTGCTGGTTGGTAACATTGGCGCAACAAGCCAGAACAGCTTTAAAAGGATGCTGGCTTACTCAGGTATATCGCACGCAGGTTATCTACTTATCGCATTGACCGCATTGTCAAAACCGTCACAAAACGCAATTATTTTCTATTCACTGGCCTACTCACTTTCGACAATCTGTGCATTTGGTGTACTGATGCTGGTTTCAAAGGAGAAAACGATCGAAGGTCAGCCTAACGAATATTACGATGCATTCAACGGATTGGCAAAACAAAATCCATTGCTCGCATTCGTACTCACAGTTTCAATGCTGTCGCTGGCAGGTATCCCACTGACCGCTGGCTTCTGGGGCAAATTTTTCATCTTCACAAGTGCGGCAGAGCGAGGCATTATTTGGATCACCGTTATCGCCGTTTTAATGTCGACAGTCGGGATCTACTACTATTTCCGTGTCATCATTTCTTCTTACCTGAAAGAAGGCGATTTGACTAAAATCCGCGTTGCGCCATTCTATCAGGCAATTCTTGTGCTGGCAACTGTTCTGACGATCTTGTTTGGGCTGGCGCCTGGCCTATTCGAGAACCTGATTTAAGACTTTGTAAATACCGTTTTGTAAAAAGAGCTGCAAATTTGCAGCTCTTTTTTGTTACCCTTTTCCCAACTGTACGTCAAAAGGATATCTATAGAATTTACAGATATCAAATGACACGAACTCTTCCCAACAGGCATTCCCAGGAAAACCAAAGCGCATTCGACCTCGCACAATTACTCTCGCGTGACCTGATTCAAACGGATCAGGCGCATATCAGAAAGCAGATCAGCAATGCGGTCATTCTGATCACAGGTGCCGCAGGATCGATCGGAAGCGAGCTGGCCATGCAAGTATGTTGGTTTCATCCAAAATCCCTGATCCTCGTAGATCAATCGGAAACACTGCTGACCGAAATGGAAACTGCGTTACAAACCCGATTTCCGAATATCAGACTGACTGCATTCATTGGCGACATAACCGATCCATTAAGAATGGAGCAAATTATCCGCCAGATGCAGCCCGACATCCTGTTTCATGCCGCTGCCTACAAACACGTTCCGGTTATGGAAAAACATCCCTACGAAGCTGTTCGGACTAATATTTTCGGGACAAAAATTCTCGTAGATCTGGCTGTGCGTTATCGGGTTAGGCAATTCATTTTTATATCAACTGATAAAGCCGTCAGGCCCGCGAGTGTAATGGGCGCTACCAAGCGGCTGGCTGAACTATATGTCAGGTATTCCTGCGAACGATCAGATACGAAATTCACAATTACGCGATTCGGAAATGTGCTGGGATCCAGCGGTTCATTCATTACTATTTTCAAAAAGCAGATTGAAGCCGGCGGACCGGTTACTGTAACACATCCTCATGCAACGCGCTATTTGATGACGCCCAATGAAGCCTGTCAGCTGGTCCTGCAGGCTACTTCCTCTGATTATTACAGCAAGGTTGTATTCTTTAATATGGGCGAACCTGTGTCAGTCCAGGTGGTCGCAGAGCAGATGATACGATCCGCAGGTCTGACGCCGCATGTGGATATTTGTATCTGCTACACGGGCTTGCGTCCCGGTGAAAAGTTGCATGAAGATCTGCTTAATGATGACGAAACAGAAATGCACGCCGCGCATTCGGGAATGCGCATTGCCACCAGCACCGATAGCCGCTCCCCGGATTTTGAGATTATATTTAAAAAACTAGATACTGCATTGAATTCAACAAATCCCGGTGAGATCATGGCCACTTTAAAACAGATCTTACCTGAATATGGCGATGTCGCAGACCTCATTCCGACAGCTATAAATGCGCAGGCTCATTTCTGAGATAATAATCCGTTTACCTGCATCCAGAGCTTGCACCTTCCAAACCATTCATCAAATGAAGGTTCTTTAAGATACCCGTGCTCACCTTTGGAGTAAATGTGCAGGTCAGCGGGAATTCCTTTTGCATTAAGCGCTTCGTAAAACCGGATGCTATTCGAAATCGGCACGACCGTGTCGTCCCCGGCGTGGGTAATGTAAGCGGGAGGAGTGGATTTGGTAACTTGCAGTTCGTTGGAGAAGTACTTCACCTTTTCCATGGTGGGATTTTGCCCTAACAAATTCGCCGAGGATCCTTTGTGCCCGATTTTATCTGTAAAACTGATTACAGGATAAACCAGGATCATGAAGTCGGGCCGCAAGCTGGTTTTCTTCGGGTTGTCAATAAAACTGCTGTCATAGTGGGTTCCCGCAGTGGCAGCAAGATGCCCGCCGGCTGAAAAACCCATAATGCCAATTCTCTTTGGGTCAACTTTCCATTCCGCTGCTCTTTCTCTGACAGTTGCAATTGCCTTTTGCGCGTCTTGTAACGGTCCCAGCGATTTGTCTTTCATGATCTCCTCTGAAGGCAGCCTGTATTTAAGCACGAATGCGGCAATCCCGATTTTGTTCAATTCTTTCGCAACCTGATAACCTTCTCTGTCAATCACAAGCACACCATAACCGCCTCCCGGACAAACTATCACGGCGGTTCCGTTTGCAATGGAAGGATCGGGTAAAAACACCTTTAATGTCGGTTTGGAAACATTCCTTACTATAAAATCCTTATTCGTTTCCTGATCAGTTCCTGGGATTGAGTTTGGTATTCCACCGGCATAAAGCGGCATTTCCTGCTGCCCGAATGTACTGAAACTGACTGCCAGCAAAAGCGCCATTAACCAGCTAAGTCGTCCTTTTTCGCAGATTTTATACATTTTTAACATGGTTAAGAATACCTGTTTCTAATCTTTTTCTAATGTAGCCCGACGTTATTTCTACCTAACTTTCGACACGTGCAGGGTGGTATTTACATACTTCTGTAATAGATTCCGGCAACTTTTACAGGATCCATAGCTTGAAGGCGGCAGTATCCCAGATTTACCGTCTGAAAAGCGGCTTATACCAGCAGGCGGAGGAACGAAATTGCACCATTCTATGTCAAACACTTTGTTATAATCTTATTAATATGATATTTACAAGAAAATGATTTTGCCGGAGTTACTTTGCAGGCTGAACGAATTGAAAAAATAAGTAGTTTTGTAGAGTAACCAAATCATTCACTTGTTTCTTTCTTAAGTGATAATTGGTTCTCCGATCAGATTTGTAATAACTTTCATAAGTTAAATCCACAATAAGCGCATGAAATATCCAGTACATGCAGAAGGCAGGTTTCAGTTTATCGACGAAGGGAAGGGCGAAACATTGTTGCTTTTGCATGGCCTGTTCGGTGCGCTGAGTAATTGGGACGGTATTATTGACCATTTCTCCGACCGTTATCGTGTTATCATTCCGTTGCTTCCAATTTACGAATTGCCGCCAAGAGAAGCGGGTTTGGAAGCATTGCTTACCTTCCTGGAAGATTTTGTTGCTTTTAAATCGCTTTCCAATGTAACCGTCATCGGTAATTCGCTTGGCGGGCATATCGGACTGCTTTATACTTTGAAAAATCAGAGCAATGTCAACAAACTGGTTTTAACGGGCAGCTCAGGGTTATTTGAAAATTCAATGGGCGGCTCTTTTCCAAAACGCGGAAGCTACGATTATATCAAAGAGCGCGTCGCTTACACTTTCTATGATCCGCAGGTCGCAACCAAGGATCTGATCGATGAAGTTTTTGAAACAACTTCCAGCATTCCGAAGTGCATGAGTATTGTTGGGATTGCTAAATCTGCACAAAGGCACAACCTGGCAAAAGATTTACACGAAATCAACGTTCCTACACTGCTGGTTTGGGGTTTGAATGACACCATCACACCGCCTCACGTAGGTTACGAATTTAACAGGCTGATTGCCAACTCGGAGCTTTACTTTATTGATAAGTGTTGCCACGCCCCGATGATGGAGCATCCCGAAGAATTCAACGTGATTTTGGAGAGTTTCCTTGAAAAGACTGTTTCAGTTCCGATGGTATAAACCACGCCGCTTCGGGGAAATTTCTTTTTAGACGAAAGTTGATAGATATACAGTTTTTTTATAGCTTCGAAAAAAGACGTTCTGAAAATGCTTGCAATTTCCCTCATAAATCCGATGGTTCCCGTGCTCAAACCAACCGATTCGGTGGCGACTGCATTGGATTGGATGGATGAATTCGGCGTCAAGCAGCTGATCGTCTCAGACCTCGGTGTCTACCAGGGTATTGTCTCCGAAGATATTCTCTTTGACATTGCCGATAGCTCCGAAGTGCTTTCCAAAATCATTATCCAGCACAAGGATATTTTTGCATCCGAAGATCAGCACCCTTACGAACTGTTGCGCCTTGTAAACCAGTTTGGCTTGCGGATTATCCCCGTTTTACATGAAGACCGCAGCTTTGCGGGCAGTATACTGGTAAACGACCTGGTGGAGCATTTTGTAAATGAGCTTGGTGTTCAGGAAAAAGGCGCGGTTATCGTGCTTAAAGTTGCTGAAAGGAGCTATTCACTATCGGAAATCAGTCGGCTGATCGAATCAAACGGTACCAAGATATTGAGCAGCTACTATTCTTCGGGAGAAGTTTACAACCCCACCAACGAAGCCCAGCTGACTTTAAAGCTCAACCGTACCAGCATTACCCCTATTATTGCCACGCTGGAAAGGTTCGGTTACGACATCGTTGAAGCACACGCCAACGATCCGATCGAAAGCTTTGACCAGGAGCGCCTGGATATGCTTTTGAGATACCTCGCTACCTAGTTCTTTCCCTTTCAAATTTCCCCCGGCTTTTGAAACGGCATATTTGTCGCTTATCTTTCGGAAGGAACCATCTGTATTATCACTTTTCTTCATGAAAATAGCCATTCATGGACGCAATTTTAATGAGTCCGCCCGACCGTTTATTGAAAACATGTTCAATGAACTGAACCGCAGGAAAATTGAAATACAGCTCTCAAAACAATTCCGCGCCTTCCTTGACCATTACTCAGAGCTGGTTTACGAAAAACCCGAAGAACTGTACGACGCACATCTGATTGTAAGCATGGGCGGCGACGGTACCTTGCTTGAAACCGTCTCACACGTGGGAAGGCGCCTTATCCCTGCTGTCGGGATCAACACAGGCAGGCTTGGATTCCTGGCCACGGTACCTCCTGAAAGGATCACCGACATGGTTAATGCATTGGAAACAAGCCAGTTCCGCATTGATGAGCGAACATTGGTAGCAATCGAATCTAACCTTGATCTTTTTGATGGGTTGAATTTTGGTCTGAATGATTTTACCATCACCAAAACAGATACCTCTTCTATGATTACGGTACATACCTATCTGAACCAGGAATTTCTGAATTCTTACTGGGCAGACGGGCTGATCGTATCGACGCCAACGGGCTCCACCGGCTATTCGCTTAGCTGCGGCGGACCTGTTTTAATGCCGCATTCACAAAACTTTATTATTACCCCGATCAGTCCGCACAACCTCAATGTACGTCCATTGATAGTAGAAGACACTGCGGTGATTAAACTGGAAGTGAAAAGCCGGAGCAACAATTTCCTTGTTTCCCTCGATGCCAGATCCAGGATCGTTGATGAAAACACACAATTAATGGTCAGGAAGGCCGATTTTACCGCCAAGCTGATCAAGATGAAATACGATAGCTTTCTGAATACATTAAGGAACAAACTGTCGTGGGGACTTGACATGCGTAACTAATTTACACCTCCATGAAGCTGACATACCACACTTTTGACCTCGCATTACAACATACTTTTACGATCGCGCACGACTCGCGCGATATCCAGCAAACGCTGATTGTGGAACTTGCCGATGAAACTTGGAGTGGGCTTGGAGAAGCTACCGCTAATCCCTACTACGGTGTCACAATCGGCAACATGATTGAAGCGCTGGAACAAGCCAGAGCAATTGTGGAGGCAGGTAACTACCAGTCTGCCGAAGAACTCTGGACTGCTGTACATCCGGTTTTAAAAGAAAACTCGTTTGCCCAATGCGCTTTGGACGAAGCTGCACATGATTTTTTTGCCAAAAAGGGTGGTAAAAAGCTGTATGAAAACTGGGGCTTATCCCTGGAACATATCCCCCTGACCAACTTCACCATCGGCATTGACACAGTGGAAAAGATGGTATCTAAAATGCAGGAGCTTCCCTGGCCGATTTACAAGATCAAGTTAGGCACTGCAGACGATCTGCGGATTGTGCAGGAGCTGCGGGAAAATACGGACGCGATCTTTCGTGTGGATGCAAATTGCGCCTGGACAGCAGCACAAACCATTTCCTTAGCGCCTAGACTAAAAGAACTGGGTGTCGAGTTTATCGAACAGCCGCTTCCTGCGCAGGATACCGAAGGAATGAAAAAGGTGTTTGCTGAATGCGCATTGCCTGTGATTGCCGATGAAAGCTGTATCCTGGAAAGTGATGTAAAAAGCTGTGCTGGACTCTTTCACGGCGTCAATGTAAAGCTGACCAAATGTGGCGGTCCTACCGCAGCCAAAAGAATGATTGCCGAAGCTAAATCGCTTGGTATGAAAACAATGGTAGGTTGCATGACCGAAACGAGCGTGGGAATATCCGCTATTGCGCACCTGCTGCCGCTCCTCGACTATGTTGATATGGACGGATCTTTACTGATCACCAACGATCCCGCCGAGGGAGTTGGGTTTGATTTCGGCCGCATTATCTTCCCGAACCGGAATGGAAGCGGTGCAATTTTGAAATCGAACATTGCGTAAGTCCGTGGCTGCACATCTGACAAACCACCTGCCCGGACGAACAGTCAAAACACAGGATGGAAAGGAATATCTCTGGTTTAGCGGAACAGACTACCTGGGAATGGGGCACAATGCCGATTATCAGACGTTTTTGAATGGAGGTTTTGTAAGATACGGAACGCATTTTGGCAGTTCCAGGAACAACAGTCTGCGCCTGACTATTTACAGCGAAGCCGAAGATCGGTTTGCCTCCTGGCAGAATGCACCTGCTGCTTTACTAGTTTCTTCCGGGATGCTGGCAGGACAGATTGCAATGCGGGAAATTGAGAAGCTGGTTTCTATAATTGATCGGGCCGACCATGTAGCCTACCATTATGCGCCGCGTGTCCATCCTGCGCTCTGGGGCAATCAATATAAAAGCAGCAATACGGAATGGAATGCATGGGCACATCAAACCGTAGCCGATGTCAATGAGGAGAAGAATAGCTTTCACATCATTTGTACCGACGCAGTAGGCTCTCCTTTCGCGGAATACCTGGATCTTTCCATTTTTAACAACATATCGGCTCCCGCAAATTGCCGGCTGATTATTGATCAATCACATACACTTGGTGTGTGCGGCGCCGGAGGAGTTGGTGTAAATGCATTACTGAATGCAGCTGTGAAAGCCAGGACATTGTTCGTCTCTTCGCTGAACAAAGCGTTTGGGATACCGGCAGGGATTATCTGGGGCGGACAGCAAGAGCTTGATTTTCTCAGCCATTCTCCGTGGTTTGCCGGCGCGTCCCCAACAGCTCCTTCCTACGTGTTTGCATTCAACAAGCTCATGAACAATGGAATATATGCACAGATGCACCAGGTGTTGACCCAAAATATCAATCATTTCAACAACTTGTTTTCAGGTCCGGAATGCTTGTTCAAAACCATTGCTCACTATCCGGTATTTTGCAGTACCAATGCAAGCCTGTTTGATTTCCTGCTGCAAAATGGCATTATGGCTTCCTGCTTCTCTTATCCGCTACCCTCCTCTGAGTCTGTAACCCGCATAGTGATCAGCGCAGCCCACCAACAAAAAGACCTCGACCGGTTGGCCGAGGTCTGCAAGCAGTTTATTTCCTGATTAATCCGGCGTATTACCCAGATTTGCAAGGCGTTTTTCCTCCCGCAACTTATCACGCTCCACATTGGCGGACACGAAAATACTTATCTCGTAAAGCATAAATAGGGGAATTGCAACCAGAACCTGGCTGTAAATATCAGGTGAAGGTGTAATGATTGCCGCTACAATCAGGATTACGATAAAGGAATGCTTGCGGTACTCGCGCATAAAGGACGGTGTAAGTACACCCACTTTTGCCAAAACAAAAACGACTACCGGCAACTGAAACGCCACGCCGCAGGCAAGTGTCAATGTGGCAACCAGCGAAATGTAGGAGGCAAGACTAAATTCATTGATGATCGATTCATCCAACGTATAGTTTGCTAAAAAGTTGATAGCGAGTGGGCTAACTACATAGTACCCAAAAAGGACCCCCGTAAAGAATAGAAACGTCACATAGAAAACAGCGCCTCTGGCCGACCGGCGTTCCGAAGGTTTCAGACCTGGCTTGATAAACCGCCATATTTCCCAAAACGCATAAGGAAATGCGAATATCAAACCTGCAATTACTGAAGAAGTCATACTCATCGTAAACGCATCCCCCATTCCGATCACCTGCAATTTGAAATTCAATGCTTTTACGCAGAGTTCGTCATAGCCAACTACATCAGCCAGCTTACACAACATTCTGTAAGTCCAGAAATCGGGCTGCGATGGTGCAATAATAACGTAGTGATAAATTTCCTGTATGTAGATGAATGCTAAAATGGCAAAAACCAGGATAGAAGCAGCTGCACGGATGACGTGCCACCTTAATTCTTCCAGATGCCCGATAAATGACATCTCTTTACCTTCGCCACTTTCTTCTTCGCTATCAAAATCCTGATCCAAGGGCATATTATAAGACTATTACTAAATTTCTATTTACGTCAAAAAGCAAAAACAGGATCATGTGCGTTCTGTAAAAGCTGAATTTACCTAAAAAACCCGTCGAAGTATTCCGGCGGGTTTTTTCAGCTAACTCTTCTGATCAGATTAGTCCATGATAAATGGATAATCCGACTCTACATAAACATCTGTGTAAGCCTCTTTTGGATCCGGGAATTCCGACTCTTCGGCAAACTGAACAGATTCTGCTACGATGTCTTTTACTTTCCTATCAATATTTTCAAGATCCTCCTCCGTTGCAAACTTGTTGTCAAGGATCACAGCGCGGATTTGCTCGATCGGGTCTCTGTGCTTGTACTCTTCAACCTCTTCTTTCGAGCAGTACTTCTGAGGATCGGACATGGAGTGACCGCGGTAACGATACGTGCGGAATTCAAGGAAAGTAGGGCCTTCGCCTTTACGTGCACGCTCAGCAGCGCGGGAAACAGATTCGTGAATTGCCTCCACGCTCATTCCGTCAACCGGCTCAGAAGGAATATCGTAAGCCTCGCCCAGTGTATAAAGCTCTGTTACATTGGAAGTTCTGGCTACCGATGTACCCATTGCATATCCATTG
>NZ_JBHYGF010000100.1:8137-10984 GCF_051859145.1 Dyadobacter sp. | reverse complement strand
AATCCGCAAATGATCGGACTGCAGGGTGTTGAAATCCTTGTGGCTACGCCGGGCAGGCTGCTTGATCTGCTTTCTTACAAAGCATTGAATATTTCACAAACGCAGATCCTGGTTTTGGATGAAGCTGATAAAATGCTGAACCTGGGTTTTGCAGAAGAAATGAAGGATATCTTCTTTCTTTTACCTAAAAAGCGACAAAGCATTCTCTTTTCAGCCACGCTGGGTGATGAAGTTGATCAGATCAACAAAACACAGCTTAAAGATCCTGTGCGCATTGAAATTGCCGAAGAAGAACAGAACATTGACCAGATTAAGCAAACAGCCTATTTTGTAGATCCCGACCGGCGTGGGCCGCTGTTGAGATACCTGATCAAAACCCAGGAAATGCAGCAGGTACTGGTTTTCGTTTCAGCTACGCGAACTGCGGATAACCTGGTTGACAAGCTCAACAAAAACGGCATTCAGGCGCTGGCAATGCATAGTAAAAAAAGCCAGGGTGCAAGAACGGAGGCTTTGAACAAATTCAAATCAGGAAAGCTGACTGTATTGGTCGCGACGGATCTCGTGGCGCGGGGTATTGACATTCAATTCCTGCCTTACGTGATCAATTTTGAATTGCCGCGCTCACCAAAAGATTATGTCCACCGGATCGGGCGCACGGGAAGAGCGGAAGCTTCGGGACAGGCCATTTCGCTGATCTGCCCCGAAGATGTACACCACTTTAAGATCATCCAGAAAAAGATGGGTAAGAAAGTCGAGATGTTCGAATCTTACGACCTGGATTTAATGGGTTATTAATTTTTTCCCTTTTTGGCCAGCTCTATAATATCCTTTTTGCTACCCGACCAGAATGCAATTTTCTGGCGGTTGTAAGTATAGGTAACTGCCACAGAGTCGCCAAAGCTGATAATTGCCGGGTACGAATATTCGTCTTCCTTTTTACCGGTTGCGATATCTGTTTTGTCAGTCCAGTTTTTACCATTATCGTAAGAAAGGATCAGCGACAATGGCGAGCGGGAGCCCCAGTTCTCATTGTCGGGATTATAGGCAAGCACCAATGTACCGTCTGTCAGCCTGGCCAGATCAATTCCGCTGTTTGGATTTGGAAGACTGGTTTTCTTAATTTCAGACCAGGTTTTACCAAAATCTTTCGAATCGCTTCTTCCAATTACGCCGCCCGTGGTACGTACCAGCATGTGAATGTTACCCGGCTCCGACTCCCATAAAGTAGGCTGGATAGCGCCCTTACCTTTGATTTCTGTGGTATCAATTTTGAAGTACGGGCTTGCTTTCCAGGTTTTACCTTTATCAGTACTTCTGTCGACAAACACTTCCCAGCGGTTCACTTCATTGGAAGAGCCCGCCAGCCAATCTCCGTTTGACAGTTCAATCAGCTTGTTTTTAACGGGGCCTCTTCCACCTTTGTCGCCTTTCACCAGCTCATAGGCTTCCGACCAGGTGTTTCCATTGTCGTCGGAAGTTTTCACCCAGGTTTCCCAATGCGCTATCTCTTTCCCTACTTTGAAATATAAATAAACCTTACCGTCCGCAGTCTTTTGTAAAACCGGATTCCAGTGCGCGTCTTCGCGGATCTTGGCTACTTCTACCGGCGTGCTCCACTTACCGGGCCGACCTTTCGACAGCCAGATACCTACGTCAGGGTTTTTCTCTTCTGTCCCCCCGAACCAGGCAATCAGAAACTCTCCGTCATTGAGCCGCACCAGCGTGGAAGCGTGACATTGAGGAAACGGGCGATTATCGCCGAAGACAAATTCCTTTTCTGATGCAAGCGTATCGGACGCAGCTTTTTCTGCATTGTCGGTTTTGTTGGAATTGCAGGAAGTGAGCAATACTGATCCGAATAAAAGAGCAGCTGTAACGCCAGTAGCGATATTTTGTTTAATCCGCATAATAAATTGATGGTGTAAGAATGGTAAAAAAGATACCGGCGCAAAGCCGGATCAGGCTACTTACTTGAGTAATTTCTTCAAATCATCCATCACCAGCCCGGGCGCGTGCTCCTCATACAAAATCCTGTAAACAGCGTGGGTAATGGGCAGGTTGACCTGATAAAGTTTATTGATCTCAAAAATGCTTTTTGTAGCGTAGTAGCCTTCTGCGATCATCTTCATTTCCAGTTGCGCAGCCTTTACGCTATATCCGCGGCCAATCATATTCCCGAAAAGCCTGTTGCGGCTGAACTGCGAATAAGCGGTAACAAGCAGGTCGCCCAGGTAAGCAGAAGAGCTCAGGTCGCGTTTGCGCTTGTCCAGCGCAGTAACCAGGTTTCCGATTTCCTGCATCGCATTGGACACCAGTACAGCCTGAAAATTATCTCCATATCCAAGTCCATGCGTGATCCCGCAGGCCAGTGCGACAATGTTTTTCATGATCGCCGCGTATTCCACTCCGTACAGATCGTCTAACGGATTAGCAGCTACGTACCGGCAGGTCATTAATTTGGCGAAATCCTCCGCTGCGGGGCATTCCGTTGAAGCAATGGAAAGGTAGGATTGCTTTTCAAGCGCCACTTCCTCCGCGTGACACGGACCGGCAATCACGCAGGTTTCATTCAATGCGATACCGAATCGCTCCGAAGCCCAATCGGTGATCAGGATATTTTGTCCGGGGATCATACCCTTGATGGCAGAAACAATGCGCTTGCCTTGCAGGTGCTTTAAGGTCAGATCATGCAGTGCATCTTCGATGAAGGCAGCGGGAACCGCCAGGATCACATAGTCTGCGCCTTTGACTGCGTCTGTTGTTTTCTCGAAAACCTTGATTTTGCGGGGTTGCAGTACCACGTCGCTGAGGTAGCTCGGATTGTGGTGGTACTTGCGGATGTGA
>NZ_JBHYGF010000100.1:0-8105 GCF_051859145.1 Dyadobacter sp. | reverse complement strand
CCACCTGATCTGTACGTTATTTTGTTCGCACAGGATCTTAATCAGCGCAGTGGCCCAGCTACCGCCGCCTATGACGGCTATCTTAACTCCATTTAAAAGACTCATGAAATAAATGCTTCAAAACCGGTGCCATGGAATAAAGCAAATGTCGGCAGCCGGCCCCTAAAAGTGGGAAGTTTCCGGGTCAAAATAAAAAATCCTTGCAGCAAAGCCGCAAGGATTTTCCTTTTTAACCTAAACTAAATCGAACTTATTACTTTTTAAGAACGTATCAGTTCCCGTTTTCATTTGATTTTTTTTCGTCTTTTTTCACCTCTTCCTTCTTTTTCTCGACCAGATCGCCATTGTTCAGATTTTTCGACACAGCAATGTACGGCCCTGATATGATCTTGTCACCCGGTTTCAGTCCTGACAGAATTTCAATGTTTTCGAAGTCGCTGATACCCGTTTTTACTTCCCGCATCTCAGCTTTTCCATTCACGTCCATGAACACAACTTCCTTAATAGCAACCTCTTTCTTGGGTTTGTTATTGTTTTCTTCGGAACCTTCATTTTCCTGAGGCGGTCCGGCGGGTGAGCCGGCAGGTGGTGTGTTGGTCCGTGTTGTCACGGCAGCAATCGGTACAGACACTACTCCGTTTTTACGATCCGTAATGATATCTACCGATGCCGTCATTCCCGGCTTGAACGGATAGGATTTCTTGGACCGTGATCCCATTAAGTCACTGAATGATTCATTAAGGATCTTCACTTTTACCTCAAACTCGGTTACCGCATCCGTGGAAGTACTTGCCACGGAAGTGCTCGATGCCGATGCAAGTCCGGCCGCGGTGTTGGCAATTTCTTTCACAATTCCCTTAAACTTCCGCCCCGACGCGCTGTATGCATCTACGTCGATCTCAGCAGTGTCGCCAAGCGAAACGCGGACAATATCATTTTCATTAACATTCACACGCACTTCCATATTGGCAAGATTGGCAATGCGCATCATCTCGGTACCTGCCATTTGTGAAGTTCCCACGACGCGCTCGCCTGCTTCTACATTCAGTAGAGAAATAATGCCGCTTACCGGCGCAAAAATGCTCGTTTTCCGAAGGTTTTCGGCGGCGTCACGCAAACCTGCCTCTGCGCTCCTGATGTTGAATAATGCCGCTGAAACATTGGCTTTTGCGGATTCAACATCCTGCTGGGCAACTCCGTAAGTTGAAGCAAACTGCTCAAAGTCGGCTGCTGAAATCACTTTATCATTGTACAGCTTTTTATTACGCTCAAAATTCGCTTTCGCCTGGATCAATCTCGCTTCTGCCTGCGATACCATGGCTTTGGTCTGCTCATAACTTGCTTTGTTGGAGTTAACCGTAGCCTGCGCACGCGCCATCAGTGATTCATAGTTATCCGGCCGGATCTTCAACAGCAGCTGTCCTTTTACCACGGAATCACCCTCTGCCACATTCAGGCTAATGATTTCACCCGACACATCGGGACTTAATTTTACTTCTACTTCGGGCTGCACTTTACCCGACGCAGTCACGCGCTCCACGATATCCGATTTCCCGACAGTTGCATATTCCACTTCTGTGGTTTTCGGCTTGCCGATATACCCCGCCTTTTTAGCCCCGAAAAGGCCAACTGCGAGCAATACGACGAGACCAGCTGTAATCCACCAGATTCGTTTTGAAGATTTACGTGCCATGCTATTTTAGATTACAATGATTAGTTGATTGTGGAATGAGGGTGGTGCGATCAGAAATCTGAAAGCGGGCGGTTCATATAGAAATCCAGGATTTTGGTCCTGAACACATAATCGTATTTGGTTTGGACAAGATTGCCGTTTGCGCGGTCGAGATTGGCCTTGGCAATGTTGAATTCAACGGAGTTAATGGCGCCAACATCAAAACGCACCTGCGATACGCGGAATGTTTCCTGCAATGCCCGCACCTGATTGGCCGTGGCAGAATACCTTTTTGCCGCATTGGTCATATCAATATAAGCCTGCTCCACATTTTTGCGAATGGTCAGCTGAACTTGCTGCGCCTGGTATTCGTAGGTTTTCTGCTGGATTTTCGCATTGGCAACATTGTATTTGACCCTGAAATTTGAGAAAATCGGGATATTCAGGTTCAGGTTGATTGCTGAGTTACGGTTAAAGTTCAGCTGATCGAGGTAAGTGAATGTCCGCAATGCACCATTTGGTGTCCGTATCTTTTGTACAATCGGCAGCTGCTCGTCGTTGTAAAGAATATAGTCGGTGTTCGATATTACTTCGGTAATCGACTCTCCCGAACCGTCGGACACAAATCTTTCTTTCGGCGCGGCACTTGAAAATGTGGTATAAACACCGCCGCTCAATGTCAACGAAGGCATTCCTGCTCCACGGGCGAGATCTACATTCGTTTTAGCAGCTTCTATTCGCAGGTTAGCGGCCTTCATCTGCGGAAGGTTGTTCAATGCAGTTTCATAAATCTCCTGTATTGTGGCATTGTAAGCCTGCAAAGTCGGGTCTTTCACTTCGATTTTAACCACATTGATCTGCTCGCTGCCTGGCATGTTCATGTATTGTTTCAAATTAAGTTTGGCAGTCTCAAGGTTGTTTTGCGCATTAACAAGCGTCAATTCATCATTGGCAAGCTGGGCTTTCAAATCGAGCAGGTTGCTTTCGGCGAGGGTACCTGCCTCTACCAGCTTTGCAGTCCGGTCAACCTGTAACTGGGACGCATTCACCTGCAACTGCGCTACTTCGATCAGCTCCTGGTTGGTAATTACCTGCAGGTAAGACAGCGCCACGTTCAGCATAATATCGTTTCGTGTAGCATCCAGGTCCTTGGCGCTCGCCTGGTAGTTTGAATTGTTGAATTTGATATTATTTCTGATCTGAAACCCGTTGAAAAGGGTGATCTGACCGCCTAGCTGGTAGTTGTTCGAGCTGATGTTCTGCTGGACAAACTGGTTGGTAAAAGGGTCAATATTTCTACCAAAACTAAAACCCTGTCCGGCGCTGAAACTGATACTTGGCCAGCGCTGCCATTTGGATTGCTGGTAGATGTTGTCGTTGGACTGGACTGTCAGCTCCGATTGTTTGATCTGCGGATTGGTTTCAAGCGCAATGCGAATGCAATCTTCAAGAGAATAAGTGTTAGCAGGCTGATTTACATCTTTCTGCGCGAAGGTAGCTTCAACTGGAACAATTGCACAAACGAGGAAGAACGATAGTGCAGAATTACGTAACGATTTTAACATGGGCTGTCCAGAGTTAGTTGATCAATATTAGTGTTTAGCATAAAAAACAACCATCCATTTTGTACGGACGGTTGCATATAAGTGTAAAAGGGCAATAACGAAACGGTCTTATTATCAGTGAAAAAATAAGTATCCAAGCCAGATCCCTGCGATCACTCCGACAAAGTCAGCTATCAGGCCGGCTACAATCGCATACCTCGTGTTCTTGATTCCTACGGAGCCAAAATACAATGCGACAATGTAAAGCGTGGTGTCGGCCGAGCCCTGGAATATACATACCAACCTGCCGACAAATGAGTCCGGCCCGAATTCCTTCATCGCGTCGATCATCAATGCGCGTGCACCACTGCCGCTGAGCGGCTTCATCAATGCAACGGGCAGCGCATCCGTGAAATCCGTGTTCATACCTGTGAGCGCAAAAAGGTATTTTAAACCGTCAATCAGATAGTCCATTGCCCCACAGGCGCGGAATGCACTGATCGCTACGAGCAGCCCGACCAGATAGGGAATAATGGTGACAGTAGTAGTAAAACCCGCCTTGGCACCATCAATGAAAGATTCGAAGACATTGATTTTCTTATACAAAGCCACACCAAGAAAGCCCGCTATGACGGCAAGCAATACCGAGTTACCTACGAAAATGGAGATTTTCTCGATCTGCTCTTTGGGCAAACCCGAGAGGTACCAGAGTGTGAATGCAAGAAATGCTGTGATAGACCCGAGCCAGAGCAGGATAGTGCGATTGAACAGGTTGATCTTCTGCCAGGCAGCTGTGATGATCATGGCCACCACCGTGGTGATGTAAGTACCTACCACACACGGAATAAAAACATCTGACGGACTTTCAGCGCCGAGAATGGCGCGCTGGGCAATAATGGAAAGGGGGATGATCTGCAAACCGGAAGTATGCAGCACCAGGAACATGATCTGCGCATTGGAAGCGGTGTCTTTTACCGGGTTGAGCTCCTGCAGGCTTTGCATTGCCCGTAGACCAAATGGAGTAGCTGCATTATCAAGCCCGAGGAAATTGGCCGAGAAATTCATGATCATCTGTCCATGCGCAGGGTGATTTTCCGGCACCTCTGGAAAAAGTTTGTTGAAAAAAGGACCGATAATCCGCGCAAGCCGATTGATGATTCCCGCTTTTTCACCCACATTTAAAATCCCCAAAAAGAACGTCATTACACCGGTAAGCGGCAGCGCAATGTCCATTACCGCTACCTCAGCCATTTTCAGCATTCCTTCGGTTACTTCTTTGAAAGTCTGTACATCGCCGGTGAGGATAAATTTCAGGAAGGCAATTACAAAGGCTATGACGAAGAAGCCGACAAAAATATAGTTCAATGCCATGTTTTAAACTCGGGGAAAGAGGCAGGTTTGGTAATGGTTTGTTTACAATGCAAAGAGGAAAATATTGCATTTAATGCAAATAACAAAAGTATATTGCAAAGCAGGAACTCATCTCAAACCAAACCTTGATTTTCCATGAAGTATTGTTACCTGATTGTCCTGGTACTACTGTACGCATGCAATGGACAAACTGATTCAGGCAGCACAGGCGCTGGCGGCGAAAAAGTAGTGAATGATACAATTGCCCTGGAACGCACGGAAGTTCAAAAGCTGCCGGTAGCCACTTACAGCGAGAAAGTGAAAGATCCGCTGAATGACTTCAAGTTCGCGGTCGAGGTTTACGAAACAAAAGCCACTTTCACCTTCCTGATCAAAATGACGTACAAAGCGCTCGATGCGGAAGACACATTGAAAGTGCCCAATTTCGGAATTATGCCAAAAGTTGAGATCCAGAAAGGAAAAGAGGACCAATCCTGCATTATTGGTTTTCTGGACAAAAAAGGCGAGTTCAAGGAATACAAACTCGTGAAGATAGACCAGGGTCAGTTGAAGATCTCAACGATCAGGCATTATGCGCGAACGCGGTATAAAGTGAAGAAGTGAGGGAGGAACGTCGAACAAATGAGCTGCGGATTATTACTCTAATACAATACGCACACTTTTGGATTCAATACGTTTATAAATAAATAATACCTGGTACACGCCACGCGGCAAATCAGATACATTGAGCCGAATCATTCCGTCCGAGCTTACATTCACAGATTTTAATTCCCTGGACCCCTCTTCACTGATCAGCTTGATCCGCTCGGGAACTTCAACAGCAGCGCGTTCGCCTAATGCAATATCAATGTAGTCTTCGGCTGGGTTTGGATAAATGTCAGGAGTGGGCGTCGGCTTAATACAATTATCCACACAAATCGTAATTCCTTTCTGTACGGAACCAAAACAGTTACTGGCAACCACAGTGATACCATAGCAGCTATTGACATAAGAATTAAAGTAAGCCGATCCTCCATTATAATTTAGAATTGTATTAGCAGGATTGCTACTTACCCATGAACTGAAAATCGTTCCGGGCTCAGCAGTTTCCGCATGTAATGACACGCCCGATCCGTTGCACATAAAATCCGGGGAGGCACCACCATTACCAGTAACAAGCAAAGCTGCGGCAAGCGGAGCACTGCGTTTTACATTGATTGTGTTGCTGAAAGCCGAAGTAACCCCACAGGCAGCCGATGTAGCAGATACTTTTACAGTACCACTCGAAACACCTGTAATTTGTGCCGAATTGGTGTTACCGGGAGAACTGGCTGTAATTCCACCGCTTGTAACCCAGTTATAGGAGCTTGCATTACTAGCCGAAGCGGTAATCGTTTGTGGATTGCAGAGCAAAATATCCCCTGAGTTGATAACCGGTTTGGTAGGCAGCGGCCTAGTGATAACCAATTGCGATGCAGTCTCAAGATTCAGCACATCTCCCCGGGAGGCAGCTACTTTAATGGTACCACCGGTATTTTTCGTCGGCGTCAATGTAATGGTCGGTCCGCTACCGCTTTTGACCCAGCCGGACGGATAAGTCCAGGCGTAGTTTGTAGCATTCGCGGCAGGAGTTACAGAAACTGTTATAGGAGCAGTACCACAGCTAAACTGGTAACTGCCTGTATAGGCTACGCCATTGATTTTAATATTGCCAGGTGTGCCAAGGTACTTGATAGGGATTGTTTTCGTGGCTGTTAGCCCTACCGGGCACTCGTCACATCCATTTGTAGTACTTGCTGGCTTTGCAGTTGTCACCTTGATTGTTCCATTGCCATTCACATTATTCCACTTTACATCAACAACTGCAACTCCGTCACCCTCATAGGTATTTGAATTAGTTTGAGTAAAAATTCCGTTACTTACTTCCCACTTAAACCTGCAATCGCCCCCAGTTTTACAACTTGCAAAGCTGGACATCTTGGCAGAATACTGGTACGGCGTTTGATCAGGCAGTGCACTATTGCAGCCATTTGGAGCGCAGGTAATTTCGACAGATTGCCCCATAACAACTGTCTGAACAAAAATAAAACTGCTCACAAGCAAGATCTTAACAAGTAATAAAGTTCTCATTATTGTATTTGTTAAAAATGATACGAAATGTTAAAGAAGTGAGAAGACTCTATTGAAAGTGCCCACAGCTTGTTGTCCGACATGGTCTCTCTGTTATGTGCTATGACACTACTTAATTGGTATACTAATTGGCCGCTCAGTTCAGCTGAAAGAGAAAGGCGGTCGAGTACTCTGTACTTTAATCCTACGAATGGGTTCGCAGACAACTTATACATTCTGGATGTATGGGCAATTCCAGGGTTGTGTCTCTCATAGTAGAAAAAAAAGCCGAGATCCATTCCACAATACAATTGATGCTGGTCTGAATTGAAATGAACTTCATAGCCAATCCGCTGGGTACCATACCCGAATGTCGAAGTTGTAACACGAATTGTATCCAGGCGAGGGCCATCTATCACGCCGATGTATTGAGCCGACTTCGTTTTCCCGAATTGAACATTGTCAAAAGATAGCCGGAAAGCTCCTTTCTGGTTGGGCGAGTATCTGATCAGAAATCCCAGACGCCCCGTCTTAACTAGGGGATACATATTGAGACTGAGGTCCCATTTGAAAGGCAGTTTCGCATCGCCCGCTTTCTCAGGCGGCTTTGTCGCTTGCTGGCCAAAAGCATCGGTGCCCAACAAGCAAAAAGTCAGGACAGCGAGGAATAATGTCTTTTTCATGGATTAATTTGCATTTAGTTAACAATGCAAATCAACCATTAATTGGTCAGTTGATCTCCTACAAAAACCCAGCTTTGTGACCTACAAAAACCCAGAAAACTCAGTGTTTCGCCCGGAGCTTGCTGACGTAGTTTTCGGAAATGCCGAGATAGGATGCAATGTGTTTCTGAGGTACGCGGTTAAACAGCTCTTTGGACCTGACACGAAAAGCTTCCAGCTTCTGAGTAGCCGATAAGGCACGCATTTCTCGCAACAATGCAATGTGTTTCAGCCAGGATTTTTCAGCTATGATCCGACCAAGACAGCAGATTTCAGGATGGTCGCTATAAAGCTGGTAGAGATCGCTGCGGGCAATGTAAATCAGCGAAGTAGGTTCCAAAGTTTCGATATACTCGCAGGTAGGTACCTGCTCAACAAAGCTTTCGGCGGCATGGAAAAAGTCATTTTCTTTTGCAAACCATTCTGTAGTATCGCAAAACTTGCCTGTTCCATCGTCGGCCAGGTGGTAGCCTCTGACCAGCCCACTGCAGACGAACCACAACTTGTCACAAATATCCCCTTCGGACAGCAGCAGCTTACCTTTTTGAGCCTTTACGAATTTTAACTTTTGCAGGAACCGGGCTTGTACCTGTTTATTAATAGGCAAAATGCCCGAGAGGGACGTAATAAAATCTGAATACATGATAGTGTGAGATAGAGCTGAGGTACTGCAAGATGAGCACTTTGCAACTACTTTGCAACACTGCG
>NZ_JBHYGF010000099.1:7055-11009 GCF_051859145.1 Dyadobacter sp. | reverse complement strand
GTTTGGCGATCCATAACACCATTACGCCCTGATCAACCTTGCCCATTTGCCACGGACCAGTAATCACGCCGCAGCGGTTGATGACGGTTTTAAGATTATAAAATTCATTGTATTCCTGAATAATCAGCTCGGAAGCGAGCTTTGTGGTCCCATAAAGAGATCGCGCGCCATTTAACGGGAAATCTTCGGCTATCCCTTTTGACGATACGCCCGGAACAGGCTGCTCGTCAGACAATGCAAACCTCGTTTCTTCCTCAACGAAATTCAGCGTTTCAATGGTTTTGATCGGATATACCCGGCTGGTAGAAAGGAAAATAAAGCCTGCCTTGTGCTTTAATGCATAGTTGAGGCAGTTGACAGTGCCCACCAGGTTGGTGTTGATCAGGTAATCAGGTGTTCCGTCAAGTCCAGCGAGTACCGAAGGTTCGGCAGAGGCTTCGATCACCGTGTCCACTGCGGGAATAGCGTCGAAGTCTTCCTTATTACGTATATCCCCATGGACGAATTCCACTCCGTGCTTTTTCAAGCGGCTGATATTCAGTTCAGAGCCCCGGCGTTTCAGGTTATCGAGCGCAAATACTTCGTAATGCGGATAATTCATTTTCAAAGAAATGGCCAGCGACGATCCGACAAAGCCTGCTCCTCCGGTAATTAAGATTTTCATAAAGTGTATTTGAATTGGAAGAATGTGTGGATTCAGATAAGACCAAAGTTAGGACATTCCCGAAAAACGGTTAGCAAGCTGACTTAGTTTTCTATGGAAATAGGTAAGCTAAGTAGCTAATTGCCGGAGAATAAATAAATTCTGCTTCAATGAAGTATGTAACTTCCGATAACATCTTTGAAGTAGATACATTTCGAAGCGCAGCAATTACACAGGTTTTTATAGTATTATTATAAAAAATTCCGTGCATGTCGAACTTTTCCTTCTTCTGTCTTTTATTTCTATGTGTTACCGGTACTTCCTTTGGGCAGATTGCCCGGGTAAATACCGCGGCAGACTCTGCTTCCTATCCCGTTTCCATATATAAAGAAGCGACCGCCTTCTCGCAAAATTTGTATAACGGCCGCCAGTATTACCTCTACGATCCGAGGAACGAGGAACACCAGTTTTTTGATACAAGAAAATGGATGAAAGGCGTTGTCCGCTATGATAATCAGCAGTTTGATAGCATTCCAATGCTGTACGATATTTTCAAAGACGAGTTGGTGATCAAACATTTTAATGGAGATCACCTGCTGCTGCAATCGGAAAAAGTCGACTTCTTTTTACTAAATAATCACAGTTTTGTTCGCCTCGAAGCAGGGAAGGATATCACGGCACAAATGCGTACCGGCTTTTACGATGTCATTTACGATGGTAAGTCACGGGCAGTAGCGCGTCGGGCTAAACAAAGGCAGGAGAAAATCGTCGATAAAAAGGTGATTTCGCTGTATCCGCAGAAGAACTTCTTTTATATTCTTAAAGACGGAAAATACCACAGCGCTCAAACAAAAAAGTCGGTTTTCAATCTGTTTCCTGAACATAAAAAGGAATTGCGCAAAGTGCTGAGGGACGGGCATATCAAGTTCCGGAAGCAAAAAGATCTGGCCATTGCCAAGATGGCCGCCGTTCACGATGAATTAGCCAAGCCATGAAGAAACTTTTACCATTTATTTTTCTCCTCAGTCTTTCGTTCTTTCCAGGTATTAGCCGGGCGCAAAATGTAGCCGAGAAGAAAATCACCGTAAAGCTGGATTCTGCCCGTTTTGGCGAATTCGTGCAGGTCGTCGAAGCGCAAACGGGATACTACTTTTATTACGATGCCAGCAAGTTCGACAGTCTTACACTCGATCTGAATGTAAATAACCTGACAATCCGCGAAGTGCTTGACCAGGTTTTCAGGGGATCGGAATTCGAATATGCAATTGACGCGCAAAAGCGGATATATATTACCCAGGGACCACGGATCATTACCCAGCTCACACCCGGATTGTTCGAGCCTGATAAAGGCAGTGAAAATGATTCCATTACCTACGCCGGCCCGGGTGACGATGCGAAAGAAAAGCTGCTTTCTACCGCAGAAAGCAAGCTGCACGAAATCGGAATAAGAAAACATCGCATTACGCCTGGCAATTCTACTATTACAGGATATGTAAGAAATGCGGTTACCGGCGAGCCTGTCATCGGCGCGGCTGTTTTTATTGCTTCTCCTTCCATTGGTGTTACAACAGACGCGCTTGGCTTCTATTCATTGACTATCCCGCGCGGCAAGCAGGTAGTCAGGATCCGGAGCACCGGAATGCGGGAAACGCAACGCCAGGTAATGCTGTATTCCGACGGTAAGCTGGATATAGAAATGCGTGAAAGCGTGGTGGCGCTGAAAGAAGTTTCGGTAAAAGCCGGAATGGACAGGAACGTGGTAGGTACGCAAATGGGAACGGTAAAGCTCACCATTAAAAACCTCAAACAGGTACCAACAGTTTTTGGAGAGACGGATTTGCTCCGCACTATACTCACATTGCCGGGCATTAAATCGGTAGGGGAGAATAGTACCGGGTTGAATGTACGCGGCGGCTCCACCGACCAGAACCTGATCCAGTACAACGATGCTGTGATCTATAATCCGTCCCACCTATTCGGCTTCTTCTCTGCATTCAATCCCGACGTACTGAAAGATGTAGAGTTGTATAAAAGTACCATCCCGGCCAGGTTCGGCGGCCGGCTTTCGTCTGTATTGGATATCAATAGTCGTGATGGTAACAAAAAGAAATTCGTTGCCTCAGGCGGGATAGGGTTGGTGACTGGCCGGCTCACATTGGAAGGGCCGATCGTGAAGGATAAAACGTCATTTTTACTCGGTGGCCGCTCTACTTACTCCAACTGGGTGATCAAGGCGCTGGATAACGAGAACTATAACAAAAGCTCAGCCTCATTTTACGATATCAACCTGCACGTCAGCCACGAAATCAATGAGAAAAACAGCTTGTTCCTCACAGGCTACACAAGCGACGACCGGTTCAGGTTGTTTGGGGATACCTTATATACTTATCAAAACCAGCTGGCTTCCTTGAAATGGAAGCATACATTCAATTCAAAGCTGTACAGTGTATTCACTGCCTCGCACAGCAAGTACCAGTATGCAATGAATGCGAAAGGGTTGCCGCTAAATGCATTTGATCTGAAATTTGACATTAACCAATCCAACTTCAAGGCGGATTTCAGCTATAACCTCAATCCGCGGCATACCCTCGAATTCGGGCTCAGCAGCATTTACTATAAGCTGCATCCGGGCTCATTCAAACCTGCTACCGCAGAGTCACTGATCGTGCCCGATGAGCTGGAAGCTGAGCAGGCTGTTGAAAGCGCATTGTACCTGGAAGACAAATTCGAGGTCAGTCCACGCCTTTCTATTTCGGCAGGTATCCGTTATTCGCTTTTCCAATATCTCGGTCCAAGAAACGTAAACACTTATGTACCCGGCCTTCCGATCGAATACATTTATCAGAACGGCGTAAAACAGTATAAATCGGGTGAAAATATCAAAACTTACGGCGGGCCGGAGTACCGTGCTTCCGTGCGTTACAGTGTCTTTGATAACCTGTCCCTTAAAGTAAGCTACAACACGCTGCGGCAGTACATTCATTTGCTTACCAATACCATGACCGTTTCGCCGACGGATATCTGGAAGCTGAGCGATCAATATATCAAGCCGCAGGTCGGAGACCAGATATCAGTCGGACTTTACCGTAATTTCAGGGGTAATAAGATAGAGGTATCCCTGGAAGGTTATTACAAAAACATCCAGAATTTCCTTGATTATAAAGGAGGTGATTCGCTGATCATGAATCATAATATCGAAGCCGCCGTGCTCAATACAAAAGCAAAAGCGTATGGTGTCGAATTCATGATCAAAAAAATGACAGGTAAGCTGAATGGCTGGCTGGGCTATACTTATGCCCGGACATTGTTGC
>NZ_JBHYGF010000099.1:0-7045 GCF_051859145.1 Dyadobacter sp. | reverse complement strand
GAGTCGCCGGATGCGCCGAATGGCGGCAACTTCTACCCGAGCAATTACGACAACCCGCACGATTTTACGCTGATCTCCAACTACCGCTTCTCGCACCGGTTCAGTCTTTCATTCAACTTTACATACAGCACCGGCCGGCCCTATACCCCGCCAATCGGCAAGTACCTGATCGATGGCGCGCAGCGGGTTTACTATGCAGACCGCAACCAGTTCCGCATTCCGGATTACTACCGGACTGATGTGTCGATGAATATCGAAGGAAATCACAGGATCAAAAAGCTGGCGCACAGTTCCTGGACACTCGCGGTTTATAACCTGCTGGGCAGGAAAAACCCGACTTCGGTGTACTTCCAGACAGTTGGCGGAAGGGTAAATGGATACCAGCTTTCCATATTCGGCCAGCCGATTCCTACCATTACATACAATTTCAGATTTTAGGAGAACAACATTATATGAGATACTGGTTATTTAAACTCGGCTTTTTTGCGCTGCTGCTTATTCTGGATAGTTGCGTCGAGCCTTTTTCACCGCCCGAAGTCAACTCTGTTGAAAAGTACCTCGTGGTAGACGGTTTCCTGAATGTAGGACAGGATACAAGCAGGATCGAGTTGCGGCAGACGCAGAATGTAAATGAGCCAACAGTCAATCTGAGCGTCGAAGGGGCTGTTATTGCCGCAGAATCAGAAACTGGCGAGAGCTACAACTTCACAGACGCGGGCAGGGGATTGTACCTGCTCCCGCCTCAGCAATACAATGAGAATACAAAATACAGGCTGCGGATCAAATTGGCCGGAAAAGAGTATATGTCCGAATTCGTGGAGGTTACGAAGACACCCGCGATTGATAGTCTGACCAACCGCTTTGATGCGGGTCAGGATGCCATGATTTTTTACGTAAATACCCACGATCCCAATAACAACACGCATTTCTACAGATGGAAGTTTGAAGAAACCTGGGAATACAGGTCTGCTTACTACTCCTATCTGGAAGTTGTGGATAAAAAGATTGTGACCCGGAATAAGGATATCAACCAATGCTGGGGAAGTATGCGATCAGGAAGTATCCTCCTGGGTTCCACGATCAAGCTGAGCAGTGATATCATCAAGGATCTTCCGCTATTTAAAGTACCTGTTTCTACCAATAAGCTTTATATCAGATACAGTGTGCTGGTGCGGCAATATGCACTTTCCCGGGAAGCATTTGAGTATTGGACAAGTCTTTCCAAAACAACCCAGGGTACAGGCAGCCTGTTTGACCCTCAACCTTCACAGGTTACCGGGAACATTCACAATGTAAACGATTCGAAAGACCTCGTGTTCGGCTATTTCAGCGCAGCTACCGAGCAAACAAAGCGGCTGACCATTGCGCCGCACCTGGGTAATTTCCCCCGCTGCATGCCGCCCGATACTTTCGATATTGTCTGCCGCCCCAACAGCGACAGGCAATGCGCGCTGGAAACAGCCGCACTGTTGATGTCTTTCGGAGGAGAAAGGGCAGAGTACATTCTGGGCGCGCCGGCCAGCTGCATTGATTGCAGGACACAAGGCGGAACAACCACAAAACCCACTTTTTGGTAGCTATTCATACTGCGAAACTCATGTGTAAACTCGCGAGGTCCTTTATTCATATCTTTTTGCTGATCGCATTTCCGCTTATTGCGAGCGCGCAGGAAGATCCCATGGTCACTTCTATGAAGCAGCGCTTTGACTTATATGCAGGGCGCGCGGTCCAGGAGAAAATGTATGTGCATCTGGACAGACCTTTTTATCTGGTAGGAGAGACTGTCTGGTTCAAAGCGTATTTGCTCAATGGCGAGACGCACCGGTTCCTTGATTTGAGCAAAGTAGGTTACCTGGAAATTCTAGACCTGGATAACAACCCGGTCGTGCAAACCAAATTCTCCATGCAGGAAGGAAAAGGGAACGGATCAGTGCTGCTGCCGGCTGCGATTATCAGCGGAAATTATAAAGTGCGCTGCTATACCAACTGGATGAAGAATTTCGGCGCAGATCAGTTCTTTGAAACTGCAGTGTCCATTGTGAATCCGTTTGTCAGGTTCGAGCCGGATCGTACTGTAAAAGGTGAAAGCAAGTACGATGTGCAATTTTTCCCGGAAGGCGGGCGGCTGGTGCAGGGGCTGGCCAGTAAAATTGCATTCCGTGCGGTCGCGGCCGATGGAAAGGGAATCCGGTTCAATGGAGCTGTTGTCAATGCACAGAATGATACCATTCAGAAATTTGCGCCCTCGATCAATGGAATCGGCAGCTTTGCATTTACCCCCAAAGAAGGCGAGACTTACAAAGCTTACGTAACCGATGCAAAAGGTAACCGCACGGAATATGCGCTTCCTGCGGTTGAGGGACAAGGCTTTGTTATGCAGGTAAAGGATTCTACCGACCAGTGGCTCAAAGTGTCCGTAACTGCAAAGCTGAATACCGACGAGCCCGTATATGTTTACATGCTCGCGCACACTAGGCAGGCCAATCCGGTGATCGAGAAAAAGCCGCTTATCAGAAACAGGACGTATTTTCTGGTTGATAAAAGCAAGTTGGGGGAAGGGATTTCGCATATCACGATTTTCAATGAGAAGGTGAAGCCGGTTTGCGAGCGGTTATATTTCAAGCGTCCCCAAAGCAAGCTCGACCTGGAAGCAAATCTGGCCAAAACATTCATTACCCGCGAAAAAGTCGCATTGAACCTTTCAGCGAATGTAGCTGCGGCGGCTGAACAGCTGACGAACCTGTCAGTGGCTATTTACCTCGAAGATTCCATTCAGGCAGATCCTCAGCAGGATATAGCAAGTTACCTCTGGCTCAATTCCGATTTAAAAGGCACCATAGAATCGCCCGCTTATTATTTCAGCAATGTGAATAAGGATACCGCTCAGCAGCTGGACAATTTAATGCTGACGCACGGCTGGCGGAGGTTGAAGTGGGATAATGTATTTGGTAATCAGCCACCCAAGTACGAAAATGTGCCTGAACATGACGGCCACTTCATTACGGGGCGCATTGTAAGCAGGGAAGACGGAACTCCTGCCAAAGGAAAAGATGCATTTCTGGCTGCGCTCGACGTTCCGGCAAGGTTATATGTAGCCCAGAGTGATCAGAATGGAAAGGTAACTTTTGAAGTGCGCCGTTTTGAAGGACCCAAGGAGATCACGGTACAAACCAATCTCGCAATGGATTCGACTTATAAGTTTGAGATCGCCAATCCGTTTTCAAAGCAGTTTTCCGGTAATGCGGCGCCCGCTTTCTTTTTTGACAAAACCCTCGAAAACCAGCTGCTGACACGCACGATCAATATGCAGACCGGCAACTCTTATCTGCCCCGGGTTTATACGCAGAAGAAAGTCACATTAACCGACTCGGTCGCATTCTTTGGTGTGCCCGATGAAAAGTATTTCCTTGATGATTTCACCCGTTTTCCAACAATGGAAGAGGTTTTGCGTGAATATGTAAAAGGAGTTCTAGTGAGAAGAAGACAGAAGGAATATCATTTCAGGATGATAGACAAGCTTTTGCCAAACACTTACTATGACACCGATCCTCTGATCATGGTAGATGGAATTCCGGTTTTCGATGCAGATAAGATCATCGAATTTGATCCATTGAAAGTAAAGAAAATTGAAGTACTGAACTCGCGCTACTTCCTGGGGCCGCTGACATTTACCGGAATCGTAACTTTCACAACCTACGGAAATGACCTCGGCGGCTTTGAGCTCGATCCGAAAGTACTTGTGCTGCCTTACGAAGGCGTGCAGGCGCAACGCGAGTTTTATGCTCCCAAGTATGATGCAGCCAGCGCCAACAGCCGCATTCCCGATTTTCGCAACCTGCTCCATTGGGCACCGAATGTAGTGGCCGACAAACACGGAAAAGCTGCGCTTGAATTTTATACCTCCGACCAAACCGGCAAGTACCAGGTTGTTATCCAGGGAATTACACCCGCTGGTGTGGCGGGCAGCAAGCGGTTCTCTTTCGAGGTCAACAAAAGGAATTTCTGATCAGATGTAAAATTCGGAGGTGTGCTTGATCTCTTTCAACACGAAAGTGCTGTTCAGTACACCTATATTGTCGATTTTGGATAATTTATACTTGACAAAATCGTGGTACTCGTCGAGGCTGGATACATTGATTTTAAGTAAAAAATCCACCTGCCCCGCCATGTGGTAGCATTCCTGTACTTCATCCAGGTCCTGGATTTCCTGCTCAAACTTCTCGATAAAAGCTTCATTGTGGTATCGCATTGATACCTGGCAAATGGTAGTTACCTGCCGGTTGATCAGCTTCTTGTCCAGGATCGCCACATAATGTTTGATATACCCCAAACTTTCCAGTCGCCTGATCCGCTCGTAGACCGGTGATATTGTCAGATTAAGCATCGTAGCGATTTCCTTGGTCGTTTTTTTTGCATCTTTTTGAAGAATGCGAAGGATTTTGGTATCGATTTTGTCCAGTTGTTCCATGGTGCAATAATATTTGCTGCCGCAGCTTGAAAGTGGATATGTGTAAAAGGTGATTTTGCTGGAATGTAGCTAATGTGCGGTAATGTTTCCTGCATAATTGCCTGATTGTTGAAAATAAATTTCTGAAAACGCAAATTGCAAGTGATTTATGCTTTAAACAAGAATCCCTATGAAGTCAGAAAATGTTTTGGTAATCGGGGCGAACGGTCAGATCGGTTCTGTTTTGGTGGAGTACCTGCGGGAGATCTATGGGATCGATCGCGTAGTAGCCTCCGACCTTCGGAATCCTGAATTGGAAAAAGGCATTTTTGAGCTGCTCGACGCGACAGACGCGACTGCACTTGCGGCGATTGTGAAAAAACATAAGGTTACCCAGATTTATCATCTGGCAGCAATCCTTTCTGCAAAAGGCGAGCAGGAACCTTTGAAAACCTGGCATATCAATATGCAGACTTACTTCAATGTGTTGGAAGTTGCGAGAGAAAACAACGTTCAGAAAATATTCTATCCGAGCTCAATCGCAGTTTTCGGCGATCAGGTTGATGCGCGGGCAGAACAATGGTCTTATCTGGACCCGGGAACGGTTTACGGGATCAGCAAGGCTGCCGGCGAAAACTGGTCAAACTACTATTTCAAAAGGTACGGGCTGGATATCCGCTCAATCAGGTATCCGGGCATTATTGGCTACCAATCTATGCCAGGCGGAGGTACCACGGATTATGCAGTGGACATTTACCACAAAGCTGTAAAAGGGGAGACGTTTGAATGCTTTTTAAAGGAAGATACAACATTGCCGATGATTTATATCACCGACGCAATGGACGCAACGGTGCGGCTGATGGAAGCGCCCGCTGAGAAAATCACCGTCAGGACAGGATATAACCTCGCAGGAACCAGCTTTTCTCCAAAAGAGATCGCAGCCAGTATCAGCAAGTGCATTCCGGATTTTAAGATCACATATAAACCTGACTTCCGCCAGCAAATTGCCGAATCGTGGCCACAGGAAATTGACGACACACAAGCCAGAAAAGACTGGGGCTGGCGCGCATCTTACAACCTCGACAAGATGACAGAGGAGATGATCAAAGAGCTGACCATCAAGTACAAGCCGGTAAAACACTAGGTAAGTAAAATTGAAGTTGTGGTGAGTTGTCAGGTCATTAGGTCATTGGGTCAAACAGATCATTCGCTAACTCACAAACTCACACATTCAATCATTCAGTCATTCAGTCATTCAAAATTGAACCATGTACGCAACAATCCAGCAAGAACTAGAAAAAGAGCTCGACGCTATCAAAGAAGCGGGCTTATATAAAAAGGAGAGAGTTATTACCACTCCGCAGGCGGCAAGTATTGCTACTACCGACGGGAAAGATGTGCTTAACTTTTGTGCAAATAACTATCTCGGACTATCGTCGCACCCGGAAGTCATTCAGGCCGGAATAGAAGCGATCAAAACGCACGGTTTTGGAATGTCGTCGGTACGATTTATCTGCGGTACCCAGGACATTCATAAGGAACTGGAACGGAAAACCGCTGAATTCCTGGGAACGGAAGATTGCATCCTGTACGCAGCTGCATTCGATGCAAATGGCGGTTTGTTTGAGCCTTTGCTGAACGAGCAGGATGCAATTATTTCTGACGAACTGAACCACGCCTCACTGATTGACGGAATCCGGTTGTGCAAGGCAAAGCGTTTCCGGTACAAGCACAACGATATCTCAGATCTTGAAACACAATTGAAAGAGGCGACAGGAAGCAGAAGGATACTGATTGTGACCGACGGTGTTTTTTCAATGGACGGGACTATCGCGCAGCTTGATAAAATTTGTGACCTGGCAGAACAATATGGGGCAATGGTTATGATAGACGAATGTCACGCGACAGGTTTTATGGGCAAAACGGGCCGCGGCTCTCACGAGTTCAGGAATGTAATGGGCCGCATTGATATCATAACAGGTACTTACGGGAAAGCGTTGGGCGGCGCCTCGGGCGGTTTTACAGCGGCCAAAAAGGAGATTGTTGAAATCCTGCGTCAGCGTTCAAGACCGTATCTTTTTTCAAATACACTGGCGCCTTCCATTGTAGGCGCGTCTATCAAAGTACTTGATTTGCTTTCGTCCTCGACAGCACTCCGCGACAAACTCGAAAAAAACACAGCATACTTCCGCAAGGCTATGACCGAAGCCGGCTTCGATATCCTGCCCGGCGAGCACCCGATTGTTCCCATTATGCTTTACGAGGCAAAACTTGCACAGGAATTCGCCGCTAAATTGCTTGAAGAAGGCATTTATGTGATCGGTTTCTTCTACCCGGTTGTTCCGCAAGGTAAAGCCAGGATCCGCGTACAAATATCAGCCGGCCACGAGCAGGAACACCTCGAAAAAGCCGTAGCCGCATTCACGAAGGTAGGGAGGGATTTGGGAGTAATTTAGAAAAGGAGAAAGGGGAGGATGGAGGAAAGGGAGGATGGAAAAACCCTTTCGTCCCTTTCCTCCATCTGTCTTGTCCTGAAAAAAGTGGACACGTTTGTGAAATGTTTACTTCTTCATCTAAGCTGCCTTCATTCGGTGTACT
>NZ_JBHYGF010000098.1:9875-11018 GCF_051859145.1 Dyadobacter sp. | reverse complement strand
CGCGTTTTTTATATCTAACAATTCTTTTTTTGAATGAGCGGCTGGATCGGGTTTCATGTAATACAGGCGATATAGTTACATTTGTTTTTGAACGGATTCTAAATATAGCGGCATTTTACTGATTCGGGAAATTCTACTGACTTATGAGGGCGACTGGATGCCGGGCTTATTTGCTGACCTTGTTTTTTCTGCTGATCCAGTGGACTGCACAGGCGCAGGTGGCTGGCGGCAAAAGCCGGCTTGACTTCCTCGTTTTACCAACCCAGGCCAAAAGTACCGCACTTGGAACGCACCATTTAACTACTCCCGGGAATGATCCCGCGCTTTTTCTCCTAAATCCTGCATTGCTCGATTCTTCCAAAAACAATAATGTATCCGCAAATCTGATGCCTTACCTGGCTGATACGAAGTTCCTGAACCTGGCGTATGCACACCGGGCGGATAAGGAATCCAATGGGACCTGGGCGGTCGGATTACAGTACCTCAACTATGGTACCATGCAGGAAACCGACGATATCGGGAATGTAATAGGGGAGTTCCGCGCGGCAGATTACGGGCTTTCGGCCGGGTACGGACATACATTGGGCGCATTTACAGTAGGAGGGACGGCAAAGCTCGTGGGTGCCTCCATTGAAACCTACCAGACCCGGGGCGCAGCTTTTGACTTTGGCGCAGTATTCAGGCACCCGCGGGAAGATTTTACAGCAGGTTTTGTGGTTAAAAATATCGGGTTTTTAAAACAGAACTATAATGGAGCTACTGAGCCGGTATTGCCGCTGGATATCCGCGCAGGAGTTACCTTCAAGCCAAAATATATGCCCGTCCGGGTTTCGGTCACTGCACATCATCTAAACCGGTTTGATATGGTTTACAACGATCCCGCGCTTTTTTATACCTATGACATCAATGGAAATAAGCTGGCCAGAAAGGTTGGGATCGCGGAAAAGCTTGGTCGGCATTTGTCACTCGGCGCAGAAGCTTTGGTCCATAAAAACTTCCGGCTGCTGCTGGGTTACGATCACCTGAGAAGGCAGGAACTCCGGCTGGCAGACAAGGCTGCATTGGCTGGCTTTTCTTTTGGTTTCTGGCTCCGGGTAAAACAATTCGAAGTATCCTACGGTCGCGCGCAGTACGTGCCCGGTT
>NZ_JBHYGF010000098.1:0-9865 GCF_051859145.1 Dyadobacter sp. | reverse complement strand
TTTTGGCAGCAGCTCGCTTTCTATTGTCATGAATTTAAAAGGCGGGTTCAAAAACTAGTCTGCTACTACAACTCCTTTTTCCAGCTTCATGAATCTGGTCACGCAGGAAGGTATTTCGTGCGCGTAATGCGATACGTAGATCAATGTCCTGTCCGGGGTATCACAAACTGCATTCACGACCGATTTGAAATATTCAATTGCCTCACTATCCAGTCCCTGGCAAGGTTCGTCTAAAATCAGCAGCGGCGGGTTTTTGACCAGCGCACGCGCGAGCAGCACCATTCTTTGCTGACCTTTTGAAAGCTGTGAAAAGTCTTTTTCGATCAACTGTCCTACGTGCAGCAGTTCGGCTACCTGGTGTACCCTTTGAATTTGTTCTTCCGTCAGCTTTTTGAAAAACACACCGGTTGCATCAAAAAAGCCGGAAGCGATGGTTTTGAAAACGGTTGTATTACGTGGAAAATACAAATGCAGCTCGGGTGAGACGTGGCCGATTTTCTGTTTGATATCCCAGATAGAAGCGCCGGTGCCGCCGCGTTTTTTATCAAAAAGATCAAAATCATTCGCGAAACGCTGCGGGTTATCTGCCGTGATAATGCTGAGTAGCGTAGACTTCCCGGAACCATTTGCGCCCGACAAAGCCCATTTCTCGCCTTTTCCTACCTTCCAGTTTACGTTGTCCAAAATCAATTCTGCGCCATACTTCACACGGATATTCCGCAGATCGAATGCATTCTCAAAATCAGTAAATGCAGGCGATCCGAATGCAGCCAGGTTTTCGGCTGTTGGTTTTGGCTGCGATTGTGCATTGCTGTTTGCGTGAAAGTCGGCCACCGGCTTTTTTGTGATGATTTTACCGGCATTCAATTCCAGCACGTGCGTGATGCAAGCCGGGATTTCAGTCGCGGTAGTTGCCATAATAATGGAGATACCTTCCTGCGAAAGCCGGGTCAGAGCATCGCGCAGCACTTCTCTTGAATGTACATCCAGTCCGCTGAATGCATTGTCGAGCAGCAGCAACTTAGGTTTTTTCAACAATGATTTTGCAAGAAGCATTCTTCTTGTCTCCCCGTTTGAAAGCGTAACAAAAGGGTGATCGAGTAAATGCGTCAGTGAGAGCATTTCAGTCACTTTTTGCAAATCTTCGTCGCTTACGGAAGAAGGTTTCAACTGCACCGACTTCTCGTCGATGGTACCAACAGGTTTAAGCTGGTCAGTCAAAACCGCCCGCAGGCTCGGCGCTCTTTCGGCTTCGTAGGCGTGAAAACGCTGCTGGTAATATTCTGCGCCTGCATTGACAATGCGGTTGAAAGAATAATCATTGGAAGCAAGCTCCACCACCTCGCGCAAAGGCGCATTCCATTCATAGCTGATCTTCCCGGAAAGTACCGGCCATTTGCCTGCAATTACTTCAAGCAGAATTGTTTTTCCCGCTCCATTCGGTCCCGTAATTGCCCAGTTTTCACCCGGTTCGATGTTCCAGTTGATTGCTGATAAAACTTCGGTATCGTATTTTCTGACAGAAACATTTTGAATGGAAACCACTGACATTGTGTAATTGCGAACTTTGATTGGTGCGCAAAGATTACAACTTTGACCGTAAATGGAAACAAAAAAAGCACTCCTGCCGGAATGCTTTGCGGTGTATAGCCTGCGAATGAATGCTATTGGTGTACTTCCAGATTAAACTCCTTGATCATGGCGGTCGTGAATGCAGACAGGTCGTCGGTCGTGCGGCTGGTTACGAGTCCGTTGTTGGTAACTACTTCCTGATCAATCCAGATAGCACCTGCATTTTCCAGATCGTGCTGAATTGAAACGTAGGAGGTGAGCGTGCGGCCGATCACCACATCCGCATCAATCAGGATCTGGGGACCGTGACAGATAGCTGCTACCGGTTTTCCATTTACAAAAAATGACCGTACAAATTCAATCGCTTTCTGGTTGATTCGTAAAATGTCCATTCCCATTACTCCTCCGGGGATCAGGAGTGCATCGTAGTACTCCGGCCGCGCCAATTGCAGTGGCACATTTACCTTGTATTTTTCACCCCAATCGAGGTGGCTCCATCCCCTTACATTGTCTTTATTTGGGGAGATCAGATGGGTTGTTGCACCCATTTGATCTAGGACTTTTCGAGGACAGGCCATTTCGACCTGTTCGAATCCGTCTGCAACAAGAATTGCGACTTTAATTGAATTGAGCGGCTGTAACATGGAATTTAGGTGCGGATGCAAGGGTTAGATTATTTGATTATTTAATTGTACAAAAATTATGCCAATTCCGTAATGCTGCTCTCGATCTGACTGTAATCAGTTAAGCGTCGCTTGTGCTACCCACTTGGGGAAATGTGCTATCGCGGTTCGGAACGGGCACAAACAACAAGAGCGACCCGAAAGTCGCTCTTGCCATTCATAATTATTCCTGGATTTAGATCTCCACGCCACCTACGTTTTCAAAGACGAGCTCGCCCTGTGCATTCAGCTCCATCATAATCACTGCATCCTTCGCTACTTCGCCGCTCAGAATCCCTTTTGAAAGCTCATTCAGGATTCTTCTTTGCAATACGCGTTTCAGCGGGCGGGCACCAAATGCGGGATCAAAACCATCTTCACCCAATTTGGTCAAAGCTTCGTCAGTAGCTTCGAGGGTAATTCCCTGTTCCTGCAACATTCTCTGAATTCCCTTAAACTGGATATCCACAATCTTGCGGATGTTTTTCAGACTAAGTGGCTCAAAAAGAACAATTTCATCAATCCTGTTCAGGAACTCTGGTCTTACCGAAGCTTTCAGCAGATCGAGTACCGCCTGCTTGGCTTCTTCAACTACCAAAGTATGGTTCCAGCCTTCATCTTCGGCAAATTTTTCCTGGATAATGTGGCTGCCGATGTTGGAAGTCATGATAATGATCGTGTTTTTGAAATTCGCAACGCGACCTTTGTTGTCAGTTAGCCGACCTTCGTCCAGTACCTGCAACAGAATGTTCCAAACATCCGGGTGACCTTTTTCAATCTCATCAAGCAAAATCACACTGTATGGTTTCCTGCGCACTGCCTCGGTCAGCTGGCCGCCTTCATCGTAACCCACATATCCCGGAGGCGCTCCCACGAGCCGGCTTACGGCATGGCGTTCCTGGTATTCGCTCATATCAATGCGGACCATCGCATTCTCGTCATTGAACAGGTACTCAGCAAGTGTTTTTGCCAGCTCGGTTTTACCAACTCCGGTCGGTCCAAGGAAAAGGAAGCTGCCGATCGGACGTTTTGCATCCTGCAAGCCGGCGCGGCTTCTTCTCACTGCATCGGATACTACGCCAATTGCTTCTTCCTGGCCGGCTACGCGCTGGTGCAAATGCGCTTCGAGTTGAAGCAGCTTCTCGCGGTCACTTTGCAGCATTTTGCTGACAGGAATACCAGTCCATTTAGCTACTACCTCGGCGATATCTTCCGGCCTGATCTCTTCCTGCATCAAACTTTCGGCGCTTTCGGAGTTTTGAAGGTCAGCCAGCTTTTGCTGTACTTCAGGGATCCGGCCGTAACGTATCTCCGCTACTTTACCAAAATCGCCGGCGCGCTCAGCCTGCTCGGCTTCCAGGCGCAGCTGCTCGCTTTGCTCTTTCAGCGTCCTGACTTCATTTACCTTCCCTTTTTCATTTTCCCATTGTGCCTTCAAAGTATTCCGCTCCTCGCTGAGATCGGCGATTTCCCTGTTCAGCACAGTTTCCTTATCCTTGTTATTTTCCCTCCTGATCGCCTCACGCTCGATTTCAAGTTGCATAATGCGGCGGTTCAGTTCGTCGAGCTCTTCTGGAACGCTATCCATTTCGAGGCGTAACTTGGAAGCAGCTTCGTCCATTAAGTCAATCGCTTTATCAGGCAAAAAGCGGTCGCTGATATATCTGTTTGAAAGCTCCACAGCAGCGATTACCGCATCATCCTGAATGCGCACACCGTGGTGCAGTTCATATTTTTCTTTGATACCCCTCAAAATGCTGATTGCATCGGGAATATTAGGCTCGTCGACCATTACAGCCTGGAAGCGGCGTTCCAGTGCCTTGTCTTTCTCAACGTATTTCTGATATTCCTTCAATGTAGTGGCACCGATTGCGTGCAGCTCGCCTCTGGCAAGCGCCGGTTTCAGCAGGTTAGCCGCATCCATTGCGCTCTCGCCGCCTCCGCCTGCACCGATCAGGGTATGTATCTCGTCAATGAAGAGCACGATTTCACCTTCGGAATCGGTCACTTCCTTGATCACCGCTTTCAGACGTTCCTCAAACTCACCTTTGTACTTGGCGCCGGCAATCAGCAATCCCATATCGAGGGACACGATGGTTTTCGATTTCAGGTTTTCAGGAACATCGCCCTGTACAATCCTTTGCGCCAAACCTTCCACGATCGCGGTTTTACCCACACCCGGTTCTCCGAGCAGGATCGGGTTGTTTTTGGTACGGCGACTTAATATCTGCAAAACGCGCCTGATCTCTTCATCGCGGCCAATCACCGGATCAATCTTGCCGGCTTTTGCCAGTTCATTTAAATTCTTGCTGTACCGCTCCAAAGACCGGTATTTAGCTTCTGCATTTTGATCTTTCACGGGGTTGTTTTTTCCTCTAAGTTCTTTGATAGCATTAATCAGCTTCTTTTCTTCAAATCCGAGCTCTTTCATTAGGGTAGCCGTGGCATCTTTTCCGCTCAGGATACCCAGTACCAACAACTCAATACTGATAAATTCGTCGCCAAATTCTTTCAGATAATTCTGCGCTTTGGCACCTGCCGCCGCCATATCATTTCCCAGATAAGGCTGGCCTCCGCTTACGCGCGGGTAACCGTCGAGTATCTTTTGAAGTCTGTTGTTCAGTACTTCCGGACTGATATTCAATTTATTAAGCAGGAACAATGAGGTATTCGGATCCTCCTCTAAAATCGATTTCAGCACGTGGCCGGTTTCAATCGCTTGCTGCTGATTGCCCTGAGCCATTTGCGCAGCGTGCTGGATTATTTCCTGCGCCTTAATGGTATATTGGTTAAAGTTCATGGCGATGATTTCGTTGTAATTGACTTTACCTTGTTACGAAAAATCATGTGCCGGAATGTAAATCCGGAAATTTTGGCATTAAAGCTCTGTAATCTTCGAAAAAGCGGACATTATGTCAACTATTTTCCTGGATATAAGACAAAATAAAAGCTGCCCGGTTCGCAGGCAGCTTTCGTATTTGTTGTTGTAACCTCAAAGGTCGGTTTGTGTTTTCAGGAGGTCTTCCAGCGTTTCGCGTCTTCTTACAAGTTTTGCCTCTCCATTGTCGATCAGCACTTCGGCTGGCCGGATGCGAGCATTGTAGTTGGAGCTCATCGTCATTCCATAAGCTCCCGCATTCAAAAATGCAAGTACGTCGCCGGTGCGTACTTCGGGCAGTTCGCGGTCTGTTGCAAATGTGTCTGTTTCGCAGATATAACCTACTACATTGTATTTCTTCGGCTCGCCATTTGGATTGGAAAGATTGAGAATGTGGTGGTAGGAACCGTACATCATCGGGCGGATCAAATGGTTGAGACCCGAATCAACGTGCACGAAATTGCGCGCGGGATCTTCTTTTACCACGGTCGTTTTTACCAGTAAATAACCTGCCTCGCTGACCAGAAATTTGCCTGGTTCAAACCAGAGTTGCAATTCGCGGCCGTATTCTTTGCAGAACTTTTCAAAGCGCTCGGAAATGTTTTTACCCAGAAGCGCCATATCAGTTACTGCATCGCCGGGCAGGTAGGAAACTTTAAAGCCGCCGCCCAAATCTATTACTTCTAGGTCGGGAAAATGCTTGGCTGTTTCAAAAAGAATGTCAGCCACTTTCAAAAAAGGCTCTGCGTCTTTGATATCAGAGCCGGTATGCTGGTGCAGACCGATGATTTTGATATCGTATCTTTTAACAACTTCCAGTATTTGATCCAATAAAAGCACCGAAATCCCGAACTTGGAATCAGCGTGCGCGGTCATGATTTTCGCATTGCCGCCTGCGGCTACGTTTGGTTTGATCCGGATCAGGCAAGGTTTGGTGTTACCGTAAGTTTGTCCGAACCATTCAAGCAGCGGAATGCTGTCGACATTCACAATTGCACCTGCGTCTACTGCTGCTTTTACTTCTTCAAAAGGAACCCCGCTCGGTGTAAATGTAATCTGGCTTGCAGTATAGCCTGCAATCATTCCCATTTCCAGTTCTCCCGGCGAAACTACGTCGAGCTCCACACCGATCGAACGCATCAGGCGAAGTATCGCAAGGTTGGTGTTGGCCTTGCAGGCATATTTGATCTTCATATTAATACCCGCAAAAGCTTCCTGCAATTCGCCTGTTTTGCGGCGGATAGTGCCGCCATCGTATAGGTAAAGCGGACTCCCGTAAGTATTCAGGAGTTCAACCGGATCAATGTTCTGAATGGAAAATGTATTTTGTTCTGCGACTTGCATTGAGATAGCTATGAAAAAAGGATGTCGTGATTCTTGTAGTTGGGTTTATTTGCAATAAAGATCGAGGTAACCCGCCATTTCCTGTTGAATGGACTGTGCTTCCTGTTTTGCTTTTTGTGCAAAATCTTTGTCGCTGCCCGCATAGATAATGCTTCTCGATGCATTAACGAGCAAGCCGCAGCTGCTGTTCATTCCAAATTTGGAAACTTCTTCCAGGTTGCCGCCCTGCGCACCTACGCCGGGAACGAGCAGAAAATGATCGGGAACAATGGTGCGTATTTTCTCGAACTCCGAAGCCTGGGTCGCGCCTACTACGTACATGATCTGATCCGCGCCGGCCCATTCCTGCGAGGTTTTCAAAACATGCTCAAACAATGCGTTACCGCCAACTTCGAGGCGCTGGAAATCGGAACTGCCTGAATTGGAAGTTAATGCAAGCAGGATAACCCATTTATTTTCATATTCAAGAAACGGGATCACCGAGTCGCTGCCCATGTAGGGGGCAACTGTAACCGAGTCGAAGTTTAAGCCCGAAGAACTTGGGTCGAAGAATGTCCGTGCGTACAATCCCGAAGTATTCCCGATATCGCCGCGTTTTGCATCGGCTATCGTGAAATGCGATTTGGGGATGTATTCCAATGTTTTCTGCAGACTTTCCCAGCCTTTTGCACCCAGCGCCTCGTAAAACGCAATATTAGGTTTGTAAGAAACGCAGTAGTCGGCCGTCGCGTCAATGATCTGTTTGTTGAATTCAAAAACCGGATCGGCACTCTGGTGCAGGTGTGAAGGGATCTTGCGAATGTCAGTATCCAGGCCCACGCAGAGGTAGGTTTGTTTCGACAGGATCTGCTCGGACAGTTCTTTATAAGTCATGTTTCGGGAAATATTGCGGTGAAATTACAACGTCTGGCAATAGATTCATAAATTTGCCTGACAATAAGATCGCATCTATAATCACCAAGAACAAGACTTTCATGCATATTCGAGAAACATCCATTTCCGGTTTAGTAGAGATTTTCCCACGCGTTTTCGAAGATGAGCGGGGGATGTTTTTTGAATCTTTCAACAAACAGGTATTTGAAAATCTTGGCTTGCCGACTCACTTTGTGCAGGATAACCAGTCTTTTTCAAAGAAAGGTGTTGTGAGAGGATTGCATTTTCAGAATGAACCGTTCGCGCAAGGTAAGCTGGTGCGGGTAATTTCGGGTGTTGTTCTGGATGTAGCTGTCGATATCCGCCCGGATTCTCCCACTTTCGGTCAGTACGAGATATTCGAGCTGCGTGGGGACAAAAACAATTTTGCCTACATTCCCGAAGGTTTCGCGCACGGATTTGCAGCGGTTGAAGATGCGATATTCAGTTATAAATGCACGAATATCTATAACAAACAAGCTGAGTCCGGGATTTTGTGGAATGATCCCGATCTGAATATTGACTGGGGTGTTACTAACCCGAATGTATCGGAGAAAGATCTTGTATTACCTACATTGAAATCCCTTTTTCCTGATAAAGTAATCAGCGCCTGATTATTTTTCGAAGAGTTCTTCTAGTGCTTTGGAGGCAATTTTCTTGGCCGAGCTCGGGTTTTGCCCGGTGATCAGCCGCTCGTCCATTTCGATGAATTCCATAAACGGGATCATGGATTTGGTATAATGCGCGCCGCCTTCTTTGAGTTTGTCTTCCAGGTAAAACGGTACTTCGCTGACAAAGCTCATCAGGGTTTCTTCCATGTTTGAAAAACCGGTCAGGTACTTGTCGCGGATCAGCAGCGTTTCGTCTGAGAGCTTTACATTCAAGAGTGCGCAAACGCCGTGACTTACCGCAGCTATCATTCCATTTCGCTCGTAAATGGTCCGGGTAATATCCTGCAATGCGGTGTTTTCTGTAAAATCCCACATCGCACCGTGGCCTCCGGCGAAATAGATCAGGCGGTAATCGGAAGCGTGGACCTGCTCAGGCCGGAGTGAATTTTGGAGTTTGTTTTGGAAATCTGCATCCTGCCAGTAGCGCGCATTACATTCATCTTTCAGGTCGAAGCTCCTTTCATCGACAGGAATATTACCTCCTGCAGGGCTGGCAAAATCCATCAGAATGCGCCGTTTTACCATTACATCATAGAAATGCGTCACTTCGCTCAGCCACAATCCTGTCCTGGAAGGTTTGGTAGGGTAGTTTTGGTGGTTGGTGCAAACGATCAGAACTTTCATGGCGGGCAGCGGGAATGGTTACTGCGCGAAATATACTAAATCCCGGTAAAGCTTTGCAGCGCCCGCCAGAGAATCAGGTAGATTGATCAGGATAATAATTGATTTTTATAGGCAAATGCAACTGCCGCTGCAGTACTTTTTGTGCCCGTTTTTTCAAGAACGCGAAGCCGGTGTCCCTCCACGGTTCTGACACTTATGAACAGCTTATCGCCGATTTCCTGCGTGGAGAGTCCGTCGCAGATCAGCTGCAATACTTCCTTTTCCCGCGACGAAAGTGCCACGTTGCATGCATTCGGGAATAGCGGGTGTTTGTTGACCTGCCTGTTCACCATTTTGCGGTGCATTGCTTTGGACACAAAGTCATTATAGTAAAAACCTTCTTCATCAACCCGGCGGATTGCTTTTTCAACTTCGTCGGGGCTGGTATCTTTCAGCAAATAGCCCTGCACGCCTTTTTCCAGCATGTGAATTACAAATCGGTCTTCATTGTACATGGAAACCACGATCACCTTGATATTCGGAAATCTTTCGAAGGCGGCTTCGGTAGCCTGGATTCCGTCCATGACCGGCATTTGCAGGTCCATGAAAACGATATCGGGTGTATTGGCGGGCAGCCGGTCGAGCAGTTCCTGACCGTTTGCGGCTTCCAGTATAAATTCAAAGTCGGGAATGCCGCTCAGCATGGATATAAATCCTTTTCTGAATAGTTCGTGATCGTCGGCAATGCCTAGTTTAAGCGTTTTCATATTGGTTTAAGCATTCACTTTTTCTCTTCGGAAGGGATGTAGCGGCTCGGGTTTGTTTTCGGAAATCGGCATAACCGGGATGCGCGCGCAGGCACTTGATCCTCCTGTTTCCGGTTTTTCGTAGTGGACAGTGCCATTTACAATAGCCAGCCGACTTTCAATACCTAATAACCCCAGTCCCGCCAGGTTGTTTTCTTTGATTTTATCCGGGTCAAATCCTACGCCATTATCAGTAACCCGCAGCCCGATCATTTTATCGTCAATATCAAGCGCAATTTCGATACTCGAACAGCTCGCATGCTTGATTGCGTTATTGACGAGTTCCTGCATAATGCGGTACAATGTCAGTTCGAGCTTTTGCCCCTGCCGCGGAAATTCGGCTGTGCTGGATTGGAAGGAAATAACCAGGTTATTGTCTTCCTCCAATTTATCAATGAACTCTTCGATCGCTTCCAG
>NZ_JBHYGF010000097.1:0-11048 GCF_051859145.1 Dyadobacter sp. | reverse complement strand
CAAAACGTCACCCGGACCTACTGTGTGTACTGCCTTAACCTGTACTTTCAGTTTGGTAACACCTGATTTTACATCAGATACATCGCTGTTCAGCCCCTGTAAAGTTTCGGTTTTCAGGTTATATCTCGACGCGATACTTGAAAACGTTTCGCCGCCCTGTACGGAATGCGTGATTGTTTCTCCACCAAGCGAGCCTGCGGATACAGTTGGTTTGGGCTTTTCTGCAGCTGCAACAGGTGCGGGTTCTGTTTTGGTTTTAGAGTTGCTGCCTGATTCTTCAACTGACCCGGTCTCGGCAAGCGGCTCGTCTGTAATGGGCTCAGCCGCTGATTCTTCCAGTGTCGAGTCAACTACCACAGATGTGAGCTCCTCGGAATTGGAAGAGCTGTCGGAGATATATTCATAGCCGACATAAAGCATGGCTAATACCAAAAGCACCAATACCAGCAACGTAACGATCGGTAAATTTGACTTTTCGGTGGGACGGATATTTCTTTTTTTGGCGAATTCGTCTTCCATAACTTAGCCGTAGATCAGGTTTTTAGTGGAGTTAATATTTCACGAAAATAATAAACGCGTACTAGTTTGCAAGTTGCTTTCTTAATTCCTCATTCATCGCTGAAACTTTGTCTTTCAGGCTTTCTTTGAATGCATCGAGGCGTTTTCCGGTTGCTTCATCACTCGCGCCGATGATCTGGGCGGCGAGTATTCCGGCATTCCTGGCTCCGTCCAATGCGACTGTCGCAACAGGCACGCCTGCTGGCATTTGCAGAATAGATAGTACCGAATCCCAGCCATCGATAGAGTTGCTTGATAACACAGGTACCCCGATAACCGGGAGTGAGGTAAGTGAAGCTACCATTCCCGGCAAGTGTGCCGCGCCGCCTGCGCCGGCTATAATCACCTTTAATCCGCGTGACCTGGCAGTGGAAGCATATTCCAGCATGCGCTCGGGCGTGCGGTGCGCGGATACAATTTCCATTTCAAACGGAATGCCCAGCTCGGTCAGCGCGTCGGCTGCAAGCTGCATTACTTTTCCGTCCGAGAGGCTTCCCATGATGATACCTACCATTTCAATTATTGCGTTGGTTTTGTACTGATAACCCTGATATTGTTCTTTACGAAATCTACTTTCTCTCTCAAAGCGGTAAGATCGCTGTCCATAATGGTAATATGTCCCATTTTACGGAAAGGTTTGGTAATGCTTTTCCAGTACAAGAATGGAAAAACCTCCTCTTTCGCCAGCAGCTTCTCCATTCCTTCGTAAACTGCCGGACCTTCAAACCCGTCTTCGCCCAGCAAGTTCACCATAGCCGATGGACCATAAGCCTGTGTGCTGCCCAGTGGCAAGCCCAGTATTGCACGCCAGTGTTGCTCGTATTGGGAGGTCGCATTGGCGCGGATCGTGTGGTGCCCGCTGTTGTGCGGCCGCGGCGCTACTTCATTGATCAGTACTTCACCGTCCTTTGTAAGGAAAAGTTCTACCGCCAGCAGACCTACTATCTGAAAAGCTTCCGCCGTTTTCTTAGCAATCTCTTGTGCTTTGCTATTAATTTCCTCCGAGATTTCTGCCGGCGCAAAGAGGTACTCGACCAGATTGATCTCGGGATGAAAAACCATTTCTACGGTCGGGAATGTAGCGGTTTCACCCTGGGCATTGCGCGCTACCAGCACAGCCAGCTCTTTTTCAAAATCAACCGCTTTTTCCAGCAGCCCGGGTTTGTCAAAAGCTTTGGATAGATCCTGTTCGGAAGTGAGCCGCTGCACGCCGCGCCCGTCGTAACCGTCTTTGCCCAGCTTGTGGAAAGCGGGCAGAAATGATACGTAATTATGTACGTCCTGTTGATTTTCGGTTAAAATGAATTCAGCTGTGGGCAGAATGTGGTCGAGGTAAAACTGCTTTTGAATGCGTTTATCCTGGATCTGGCGGATTACAGAAGGTTGCGGGTATACTTTCTTGCCTTCCTTTTCAAGCGCCTCCAGTGCCTCAACATTTACCTTTTCAATCTCAATCGTGATAATGTCGAGGTTTTTGCCAAACTCATAAACGGTATTGTAGTCCTGTAAAGATCCTTGCTGAAAGTGAGGGGCAATTTTGCAGCAGGGCGCTTCTGCATCCGGGTCCAGCACGTGGATATCGAGGTTCCAGTCCACGGCAGCTTGCAAAAGCATTAAACCCAACTGTCCGCCTCCAAGAATTCCAATTCGGTATGAAAGCATTTACGAATGTAATTGTGGTGCGCGCAAAATTGGCTTAAAAACCGCTAACATAAAACTGAATTGGCATCTTTTGAAGAAAATCTGACAAAATGCAACCGGGTGACTTACTCATTTCAGAAGCCTGATCAATGCGGTTTCGACGAGGAGAAAGAACAGCGCCGCGTACAAAAAGTACTTCCAGAGATAGGTACCCATATTTTGCTGCTGAAATGCGGTTGAAAATGCTTCGTCATCTATTTTGTCAAAAACCTGGACATTTTTCTGTCCGGCAAACAGTGTCCTCAGTTCAGCTGGCGAGTAGTATTGCAGTTTTGATTCCGCATTATTATGGTTGAGCGCAATGAGCTGTTCCGGCTTGTTGTCGCGTACCAGCTCGTAATAACCCGCTGCAAGTCCCTCTCCCAGCTGGTCGCCCTGAGGTATGCTGAGCAGCAGCTGGTTGCCGCTCACACGCTGCACCGGAATAAGCTCGGTCTTGTTTCTGCGAAGTTTGTAAACTGCATTGGGTTGAACATTGGCTATATTCAGGTCGATCGGGTCTTCGTCAAACTTGTAAGATGTGCGCTGTGCGCGCACGCTTGAAGCTGCGATCTTGTACATAACCGGTACAAAAATCGCGTGCTGGGCTACCTTCCCATATTCGGGGTTAAATGGCGCTGCGAACAGATATAACTTGCCCAGACCTGCCGTAACCTGATTGAGGTAAACCTGTCCATTACGCAACGCAAGCAGCTGTTGCCCGGAACTCGACCAGGTGAGAACAGGTGCGGCAGTAGGCAGGTTCAGGTTGATCTCCTGCCGCACAGATTCTTCAAATACATCACTAAAAAATGGATTGTTTCGGTCGGGGACGGCCAGATCTATCGGGTTTGGCGGCGTATTTGCATTCACATTCAGTCCGCGCACACCCAGTCCATTTAAAAAGGCAGCATAACTTTCCGCCTGCGGGTTAACCGGAGGTACTAATGCAACACTGCCGCCTTTTTTGACAAAATCCTGTAATTCCTGTGGCAATGTGCCCGAAACCTGGTTCAACCCTTCCAATACAACCAGATCTGCATTCCTGATCAGCCCGGGATCTACATTCTGTGCGCTATAACTCTGGAGTGTAAACAGGCTGTCGTTGTCATATACATTCTCAACATAATTCCCACCCGATTTTTGACCATATATATGTAACACGCGGATCAAAGGGGAGGAGTTGAGCACGAAATAGTAATTGTTGTCGAAGGTAACCGGGAAATCGTCAAAGGTAATCTGCCCCTTTTTGTAACCTTTTCCTTTTAAATTAAAATTGAATTTGGCAGTCGCACTGCCGTTTGCGGGTACATTGACAGAAGCGGTGGAAGCCTGCGTATTGTCCAGACTGAGCTTCAAAACCACATTCTTAGCTTCCTCGGTACCTGAGTTACTTACTTTCACAAACAGGATGTTGTTTTGCAGCTCACGGATAAATGGTGTATTCAGCCAGGTAGAATCGACAAAAATGTTCTTCTCTGCCGCCGCCTGAACAGGTACCAGGAAAACCTGATTGGTTGTGTCCGTCTTCAATGCGCTCAGGTTTCCGGCGGTGCTTTTCTGGAAATCGGAAAACCAGAAGAACTGGTTTTTGCCCGCTTGCTGGTGTCGTGAGATCAGATTCTCTTGTCTGCGGTAAACCTGGTCGAATGTTCTTGGAGTATTTGAAAGATTGATTGTCGTGAGCCTGTCGCGCAGCTTTTCTGCCGGATAAAGTCCCTGTTCCTGGGCCGAGAAATCGTTGGTAACCAGTTGGAGCGACGTGGAATTTTTAAATAGTCCCAGTAAGTCACTCAGCCGCTGCGTGGCAATATCCAGAAAACGTTTGTTGTTGAGCTCGCTTTCCATACTGTACGAATTATCAAGGTACAGGCTGGTAATACCTTGCCGGCTGACTGCGAGCTTGTTTTCTGCGGGAATATATGGTTGAGCGAATGCGAATGCGAGACAGCTGATCGCCAGGATCCTTGCTGCAAGTACGAGCCAATGTTTGATCTGTCTTACTGAACGCGTTTTGGTTTCAACTGATTTCAAAAAAGCCACATTGGTGAAGAATACTCTCTTGGTGCGGCGAAAATTAAAAATATGAATGGCAATCGGAACAGAAACGGCCAGTAAACCCCATAAAAATGATGGAAACAGAAAACTCATTGGATCGAATCGAAATGGCTGATTTACTTGTTCAACGCAGTTAAGAAAGACAAATTACACTAAAATCTCATAACTGGTTTTTATTTCAGGGCCTTTCTGATATGTCGCCCGGTTTTTCCTAACTTTGCACTTCATTTTCGAAAATCTTCTTCTTCTTTATTCTGTCGAGAATCGGAATTTGTTAATTTAAACTGAGTTATGGCCAAAGTTTCGGTGAACAAACACCAACCCGTTTATCAAATGCCCACGAACCCGGCTGCGGTTCGCACCAAGAAATACGCATTACCTACCAAAACATACATTATCCTGGCTATGCGTTACTTTTTTAAGACGCAGCTCAAATGGGGTTTGATCCCCCTGGCCCTGATCCTGATCAACGCAGTACTTAATTTAACAGGCGTTTATCCCAATCTCTGGATTTATATTACGGTGTTTGTGGGTGTGATACTTTACATTTTGTTCTGGCTGATCCAGTTTACAGGAATTACCCAGCTGGCCCAGTACAAGCCCATGTTTGAGAAGTTTCAGTATGAGATCGACAATCGTCAGATCCTGATGAAGCTGAACCAGAAAGAGGGAAGCATCATGAAATGGGAGCAGATTATGGATGCGTATAAAGATAAGGAGGCTTACGTACTAGTCATCTCAAAAGGACAGTTTCTCCACCTTCCATTCCATATCTTTACTTCGGAGCACGATATCAAAGTATTTGAGCGCATTATGAAGCAAAAGAACTTCTTGAAAGCTTAATCACCACATTGTTAAGATCAGCCTGATTCTGCCAGAGTCAGGCTTTTTTATGCCGCCACTTTCAGCTTCTGCACGATGGAACAGCGCCCCGTTACATTTACAAGATTTAAAGAAACCGACCGCGCCGAGCTCGCTGCATTATACGAGCAGGTAATGCGTGAAACTTTTTACTGGTTTGACGAAGCTCGTTTAAATGAGGTCAGTTTTGACGATGATACCGAAAGCGAGTTCATCGTAGTGGCCAGGGTGGGGGAAAAGCTGGCGGGATTTGCGTCCGTGTGGCTGCCGGACAATTTCATTCACCACCTATACATTGACAGTGCATTCCAGGGAATGGGCATCGGGAAAGCTTTATTGGGGAATGTAGTCAAAAGATTGCAGGGGAATGCAACACTTAAATGTCTGGTCCTGAATTCCCGGGCGGTTCAATTCTACAAAAAAAATGGCTGGAAGCAGATCTCAATGGGAGATTCTGACGACGGAGAGTATATCTTATTCGCTTACAATCCGTGACCTATTTCAGGCTAGTCTCCTCATGCTCCTTCGCAAATTTCTTCTCACCTGCTGGTATCGCAACGGAAAGGTGGTTTGCAGCTGGTGGAATGGGGCAATTGTAGCCTGAGCTATAAGCACAGTACGGGTTGTACGCTTTATTAAAATCAAGTACGTAAGTGTTGTTCTTGATATCTGTTGTTTTAAGGTCGATATAGCGACCGCCTCCGTATGATTCCGTTCCATTGGTTTTGTCTTTAAATGGAATGAACAGGTAATCCTTATACTTGGCGACTGTCTGCAAACTCAGGCTGCGGTATACATTCAATTTTTGCTTCTTCCCGTTTACGCGGAATTTCAGCACGCCGTAACGAACGTAAGTCTTCTGGGTACCACTGTAAGTAGGCATTTCAAAAGATTTCCCGCCTCTCGATTTTTCAAAATGCGCCTCGACACTGTATGAAGAATCAGGATCGTAAAATTGAAGAAAGCGGAGATCGTCTTTTTTCAGCGGGGAGTTCGGGGAATGAAGGAATTCCTTCTTGTAACTGTCCCTAAATTTATTGGTCTGCTCTGCAAAATCTTGTGCACTGCACACAGCAGTTGTTAAAACCAGAAACAGAAGTGTGTTAAAAACGGCTTTCATTTGGAAAAAAGTAAATCCGGTAAATTGCTTACCGGATTTGAGTGAATGATGTTCTGTAATATATAATTAAAAAACCATTCCAGAATTATTTCACTGATACTTTACGGATTTTAGATTCATCAATGTTGAATGCTTTTACAACCGCATTGTAATCGTTGTAATCCAAAGCTCCACTGGTTCTGGCTGCAAATTCCGATGGGATTACAATAATCCTGAATTCCTGGTTTCTGGTGTAAACCGGATCCAGTGTACCCCTGTTAGCAGTTCCGTCCAGGAAGATCCTGAAATCATTGATCGTACGATCAAAGTTGTAGGATAAAATTCCATTCGGCAGGTAAACTGTCAGCGGAAGCAACCGAAAAGCATCTACTTGCTGGTTTCCGGAGTTCACCGTTTCCCAGTTGCTGTAAATAAGAACTGCGTCGCCTTCATACACTTTCAGCTTTGCCTGGTCCCAACTCATAGAATATTCATAATCATTGTCGGCCGTAAAATTTACGCCAACTAGATCTATGGTTTCCCCGATAAGTTCATCGCCTACCGGCCCTTGTGGTCCCTCCGGACCGCGGCAGCCCTGGAATAATGCGACGAATACGAGTAGCAGTGGAATGAGTTTCTTGTTCATGATTGCGCTAAATTAAAATTGAAGATTGTTTGTAAATATGCATTTAGATTGCCTTGCAATGATAAAGTTTAATTCCTGGCTGATCGTTAACTTTCATTAACTAAATTGCCCTGGAAACAAGTACAGGCACTTTCTGGAACAGTTAGAAGATCGTTTTTATTGCAAAAGGGTAATAATATAATAATTTGCGTAGATGTGGGAAGCACATTACTTTACGCTTTGAAGCTGCATTATTTAAATCAATCCATACATACAAAACCAAGACCAAAAATGATAAACCGTAAAGCAACAGCCGTTTGGAAAGGAACCGGTAAAGAAGGAACCGGCACGATCAGTACGCAGAGTACCGTGTTGGAAAACACACAATATTCATTCAATACACGATTTGCAGAAGGAAAAGGCACTAATCCTGAGGAGCTTATCGCAGCTGCGCACGCGGGTTGTTTCGCCATGAAGCTAAGCTTCGAACTGAATGCAGCCGGATTTACAGCCGACGAGCTTGATGCAACTGCTACAGTAAGTCTTGATCCTTCGAAAGGACAAGTTGTAAAAAGCGCGATCGACTTGAAGGCGAAAGTGCCTGGAGTATCTGCTGAGCAGTTTGCTGAAATCGCTGACAAAGCGAAAAAAGAATGCCCGATTTCGCAGCTGCTGAATGCAGAAATTACGCTGAATGCGGAGTTGCTTTAAATAAATAAATCGCTTGCAATCCGGTCGGCAAATAATTTGCCGGACTCGGTGAGCAGCAAAGTATCGGATTCTTCACGGATCCATCCGTTTTTCTTCATGGTCAGCAACTCGTTTTTGTTGACCGTGAAGAATTTCCCTTCTGACAGCGTTTGAAGCTTGTCTACATTCACACCCCATTTGGTACGCAAGCCGGTCAGTACGTATTCGTTCGTCTGATCTTCCGCAGATAACTGCTCGAAAGTGGCCGGAATTATACCAGCCTCAATTGCCTCTACATATTTTGCATTGTTCGAAATATTGAATTCCCTGCTAGCTCCATTATAGGAATGCGCACTTGGCCCCACACCGAGGTAAGGATGCTGTTTCCAGTAAGAGCTGTTGTGCCGGCTGTAATGTCCGTTCCTGGCAAAATTGGAGATCTCGTACTGCTCGTAGCCGTTTTCAGCAAGTTTTTTAATCAGTATCTCAAATTGCCGGGCCGCAAATTCCTCGTCAATCGGCTGGATTTTCTTTCTTTTTAGCCAATTCCCAAAAACGGTCTGCGGCTCTATTGTGAGGCAGTAAGCTGAAATATGTGAAACGTTGAGTGCAAATGCTTTTTGTAGATCCTCTTTCAAGATCTGATCATCAGGCGCCGGAATCGCGTAGATCAAGTCGATTGATATATTGTGGATACCCACTTCCTGGGCAAGCTGCACGCATTGCGTCGCCTCGCCAGCGGAATGCACGCGGTTCAGGAATCTAAGATGATTTTCGTCGAAAGACTGTATCCCGATACTCAGCCTGTTTACCCCAGCCTGGTAAAATCCTTTTAGCTTTTCACGCGTCAGATCGTCGGGGTTTGCTTCGAGGGTAATCTCTGCGTTTGTAGAGATGGTAAAATGCTTTCTAGTGGTATCCAGCAGCAGATCGAGCTCTTCCTTACTGAGTACCGAAGGAGTACCTCCGCCAAAGTAAATGGTTTCGATCTGCTCCTGACCAAGGTAACTTTTGCGCAGCGCAATCTCTTTCGCTATCGCCTCCACCATCTGCCGCTTGCCGGAAGTATTGGTGCTGAAATGGAAATCGCAATAGTGGCAAGCCTGTTTACAAAAAGGAATATGAATGTATAAATGCATTACCTCGCGTTTTTCTGCCACTCCCAGCCAATTTTCAATCCTGCCCAGAGGTTATCCTTCGGTGCACTGTTGAAATACCGGTTTCCAAATGCATTCAAATCGTAGCCCATGCTGTAAATGCCTGCATTGACCTTTTCTGCTGATGCTGAAAGTTCACTGTAAAAATGGCGACCCCAGCTGCGCTTCCAGCTTACGCGGGCAATCCACTGGTTGTTAGATGTATTTTTGATTGTGTTCGCATCATTAAGATACATTGCGTCGGCGCTCTGGTAAGTCAGGAATGCGGAAATTCCGTATTTAAGTAAAATGTCCAGTCCTGATGTTTGCGTAAAACGCGGGATACCTGGCAGGAACTTGCCGCTCAGATCTGTTTCTGCTTGCTGGAAGTTCTCAAATGTATATCGGGTCCAGGTTCCGTTGTTCCATAATCTGAGCGAAACCGGCAGTTCCGGATTCGAAAGCAGATCGTAGGAAACCGTCCATTCCAAACCATTCTGGCGCGTTTTGCCAGCATTGATAAAGTACTCAGATCCTGCTTCATTGGTTCTCCTCACAATGCTTTCCTTCAATGCAAAGTGGTACAGGCTCACTTCTCCGGTGATGCGTTTGCCCGTTCTCCGCAAGCCCACTTCTGTGTTCACCCCGCGTTCCGCATTCAGGTCGCGGCGGAATCCTCCGGCTGATGGCCGCACCTCTTGTAAGGTAGGAGGTGAAAATCCGCCGCTGTAAGAAGCTGTAACAGACCAGTTACCTGCTATTACCTTGTTAGCTGCAAAGCGGGGTATAAAAATGCCGTCGAAATTCCGCTGTTCTTTTGCGTACGGAAGTTCAAAAAAGCGTTCGTATTTGTATTTAAATGTGTTATAGCTCACACCTGCACTCAATGTCATATCGGTGAACAGCACTGCTTCCAGCTGGCTGAAAACGGAAAGGTTCGTTGTCCGGATATCCTCCACAGTTTGCTGCTCCCCCGGAATGCCGCTCAAATTATCATAATTACGCTGCGCCGATTTTCCATATTGCCACTCAAAACCGGTCGTCCACTTGGTTTTTACATTGCCAAATTCAGCCTGGTTTTGCCAGATGTTACGTCCGCCAATTCCATTTTCATCCCGCTTTTCATAATTGGAAATAAACGGGTTGGCAAAATCGGTATAGGTAAGGTACAATGCATTGGACTGTGTCCAGCTATCGGAGAGTTGCAGAGTGTAGTTTCCACCTAACATTGCCAGTTTGGTATAAATGGCTGCCCGCTGTGCCTCGCTACCCGGTACTGTTGCTGTTGACGGTCTCGCCTGTTTCGGATCGGCCCGGTACTGCGCCAGGTTGATCCCGCCTGGTGTTTGATAATAAAGATCAGAGTACATACCCAGCAGCGATAATGTACCTTTTTCTCCTATTCTGGAGGAAGAAGTAAACCGGATTGCGTCGCGAGACATTCCGCTGTGGTTGCGGTAACCGTCCTGCTCGCTATGTCCGTACTGAATAGAAATATCGCCGACCTGTATCAGGGAGTTCCGGCTCTGAAAACCGTATTTTCCAAAACTCACACTTTGTTCAACCCGGTTTTGAAAAGCATTATTAGGATAGCTTTGCAGCAGCACAACTCCTCCTGTTCCTGCACCATAAATGCTGCTGCCCGGACCTTTGATGATTTCCATTCCCTGAATTGCATCGTAATCGACAGAATTGAGGGGTGTATTTCCGCTTGCATCGGTGAATGGGATCCCGTTCCAGTAAAACTTCACATTCCTTACCCCGAAAGGCGACCGCATTAAACTGCCTCGCACTGAAAACCGGTAACTGCCCGGTGAACGTTCTTCCATTCTCACGCCGGGCACACTGCTTACCGCGTTGACCCAGGTCGTTGGGGAAAATCTTCCAAGTGTGCGTGCGTTCAGAACTGCTACGCTTGCTGTGGTTGTGAGCGGATTTGTTTTTGATTCAAATGCATTGACCGTGACTTCCTGCAGCTGGCGGGCAGACAGTGAATCGGTCTGAGCAAATACTGCGGGGCAGGTTGTTCCAAGAAGTAAGGTTAAGGCTAGTGGGCAAAGTTGACGCATGATGCTGGGGTTATACCAATAAAGTACAAACGAGATATACAAAGATATCCGGCCTGTTTATCTACCAACAAACCCATTCCAATTGCGCGAAGTTCAGCCAGAATGGGTAAGTAAGGCATTGAGAACAAACTTCCACAAAAATGAATGCCAAAGAGCACTATACGTTTGTGGTAAGGTTTTTGTAATAACACCTTCGAATGACAACATTTACACACAAGTCTTACCAAAAAAACAAAATATGAAAAAGATCACTTTGATGGTCGCTTCGATGC
>NZ_JBHYGF010000096.1:9614-11055 GCF_051859145.1 Dyadobacter sp. | reverse complement strand
CCACAAAGTCCTGGGGGTGTATTTTCAACGAATTTGAATGGCAGACCAGGCAGTTATCGTCCAGATTAAAGTCTACGGTATAACCTCTTAATTTAAGCTCATTTAAAACTTCTGAAACAGTAGTCATAGTATTCATGAGAAATATATTTATTTACGGTCAAATAAAACAAATGTAATCAAAGCCACTTGTACCCGGACATCCGCGTCTTTAACAAAACATTTGTCTGCAATTGAGCAGATAACAGACTGCTAAGGATCTGCCAGCAATCGTCGTACTTGTCAGTTTTCCAACTGCAAAGCCGTTGCAGATTAAATTTGACAGTGCCGTAACATTCATTAGGTAGCCTGCTTATCTACCTCAGACACAAAGCTTGAAGCGCTTTTTTAGAAGGCTATGATGTTTATTCATTTCCATGGAGGATTGTTTATAAGTAGTCTTCGGGAGCTAGCAGAAAGATATACCGCTGTTCGCCTTTCCTGGTGCGCTGACCGGGACTACTTGTGTCAGTGATTAGGAAGAGTATTAGCCATTATGTGACCAGTTCGTCAATACAAAACTATGCTCAATGCATTATCGCGATGCATTCAACATAAAGAACAATTACAATTTGATATTGAAAACAGCACCGTTGTCGTTTAGAACGGAGATATTACCACCATGGGCGGTCACGTAATTTTTTACGATGGCCAGGCCCAGGCCTGTTCCGTTGCTTTTGTCTTTGGTTACAAATGGTTCAAAAAGCGATTTTAGCAGGCTCAATGGTATGCCTGGGCCATTATCTCTGACCTGTATGGAAACGCAGTCAGTTTGCTGGCGGGCTATGATTTGAATTAGCGGCTCGCTGACTTTGTGATCAAGGAGTGCGTCAACAGCGTTATTAATAAGGTTGGTAATGACCCGTTTTAGTTTGCTTCGGTCACCCTGAACAGTCAGTTCATTGTCAGCTTCGATTTCAATCTGCACTCTGTCAAGGGCGTCTTTTGGAGCTAACTGGGCCAGAGCGCTCTCAAGCAGCGGTTTAAGCAGTAGGGTTTCCTTTTCAACTGGCGTTTCCCTGATAAAGTCCAGAAAGTCCTCAAATATTTCTGAAGCCTGACGGGCTGATCTGTCGATCATATCCAGCCAATCGCTTTTGTAGCCTTCCTCACGGATTATACCGGTAAGGAGTTGTATGTTTCCGATTGCGGGCCGTAAATCGTGCATAACCATGCCGATTGCACTGCCCACAGCCGAAAGCTTCTCCTTACGAATGAGCTCTTCGTTCATTTCCGCATTGCGGATCGCCTGTGCAGCATTTTGCACAAATAACCGTAGCAGATACATCTTTTCAGTGTTTAGCCTGCCATTTTTTTTCAGCACGGCAAATACCGAATACCCGTTTAAGCGTGCCAGTACCAGCTCATCAAGCTGGACCACTTCCTCAGCAGAGATTTCTATATC
>NZ_JBHYGF010000096.1:0-9604 GCF_051859145.1 Dyadobacter sp. | reverse complement strand
GATGCGACTTACCAGCTCTTCAAGATTAATCTTTTCTTCCATCGCCCCGATCGACAAGACCTTCTCATAAGAGAAGTCGTCACGAAGCCTGCCCAAAAAGGCCATATCAGTACCGATGGTCGTGGCCAGCTGGTCTAATATGTTCTTCAATAAGGAAGTAAGCTGCCGCTCGTTTAGTCCGATAGACGCAATAGATTCGATCAGGCTTTCCAGGTTGCGAAGGCGGCTGTAATCAGTTACTGCTTTGGTAGCCAGCTGTATGATTTCCTGGGAAGCATAAGGTTTGCAATGATAACCTACGTTCTGGCCTGCCTGCTCGATAATTTCCTCAATGGAACGGTCAGTAAAGGCAGTAACAAAAATGATCTCGGCTTTACTGTCAAATTTTCTGATCTCTATGGCAGTTTCCAGTCCATCCCAACCCGGCATGCGCATATCCAGGAAAATAACGGCATACGGGCTGTTGTTTTCAATGGAAGCTTTAACTTTTTCGACCCCTTCCATTCCATTTGATGCCTTTTCTACCTTAAAAACGGGAATATTGCTGGTAAGCGGTGCCAGTATCGACGTCTGCGCATCAAAAAGTATGCTGGCCGCATGATTTATCTGCTGGCTTTCAATGGACTGATGTCGGGGTACAAGTATTTCTTCCATATTATCTCTGACCATTTCCTCATCATCGATAATTAATACAGAGGTATTAATTTCATTCATCTTTATCGTGGTTACTTATTAAATGAAATGGTCGTCTTGCTGCCCATACCTGCCCCATTGCTGGCCATGGAAATAGTACCTCCATGGCTCTCAATAATGGCTTTGCAATTGTAAAGGCCCAGGCCCGTACCCGAACTTTTGGTGGTATATCCCCGATCAAAAAGGTGTTTTGCTGTTTGCTCATCAAATCCTTTTCCGGAATCCGAAACGACTAACTGAACACTGTCTTCGGTGCCACTTACTTCAATACTGATTGTTTTTACACTGGCGTCTGTATCGATGGCTTCAATACTGTTTTTTAGGATGTTCAGAATGACCTGCATGAGCTTTGTGCGATCACCCTTAATTACAATACGTTCCGGGGGTATGCTTAAAGACAGATTAACTCCCTTCTTTTCCATATTGGCAAAAACCATTGAACGGCAATCGCTGATAATGTCTTTCAGATTAACAGGCTTTCTTTCCTGGGATTCATGCCCGCTGATATATTGGCGCTGAATATTTAAAATGTCCTGAATATGGGCAGTAAGGTGAAGCTGCTCGTTGACTGACCGCCGAAGTTCATCATGGCTATCGCCGAGCGACTTGCTGATAGCCTCCATCATGTCGATCAGGGCAGCGGCTTTAGGTCCACCTATTGCGGCACTGATTGGCCCGTTTTGCTGCTTTAAGAACAATGTAACTTTTTGCAAGTTGCCCTGGCTGTACTGTTCCAGCATGCGGTTGATACGGGTCAGATAAGAGTTAAACCCAACTACCGCATTGCCGATATCATGGATCACTTCCGATGCTATTTCGTATTTGCCCTGTGCAACGGCTTTATCCTGCTGTGCCTGTTTCAGGGCTTGTTCTTCCTGAATCTTTTCGGTCCTGTCTTCCGCGCTTACAATCAGGCAGTCATCAAATATTTTGTATACGGTTAGCTGGAAATGCTTTTGGCCTCCTTCGACGCCGGCAGCTAAATAACTGTACTGCTGGTTGAGCATGATCAATCCCGATGGCTCTTCAAAATCGCGGATGCGGGTTACTATTTCAGGATCTAGCGCTGATAAACAGGGATATAAGCTTATCCCGGGCTTGAGATTTTCTCCAGCCAAAGGATTAAGAAGTTTGCCACCCATCAAGTTAATGTCGACAATTTTCCCATTATCGTCCATCTCGACCAGCCCCACGGGGGCATGCAACAAAATGGCCTTCATTTTTTGTTCAGCAGGGCTTATCTCTCCTCCCGTATCATGCATAAAGAATAATGTCGAATTACTTCAATACTTAATTGATAAATATAGAAGGAATCATACAACAATACACTAACATGAATAACTAATGATGTCAGGGCCATTTGTCAAACAATACTTGTAAGAAGTATAAACCGTTAACATTAATAGAGAATGTATGTAAGCGCCGGCTTGAACAGGTCCGAGTGGTTTATGGAAGGAACCGGGTGAATTGCAACGCCTGCCGAATCGCACGGCTGGCTCCCTAAGACGAACAGGGTCAGGTCAAGTGTCCATTAACACTGTGAAACCTCAGCTACGTGCTGTTTATTTCATGACCACTGATTTATCTTCCATATAGCTGATATGCTACGCTTTTTGATACAAAATACCTCCGTGTCTTCAGAGGTCAGAACAACTTTTAGTGGACAGTTATTTTAAGTGGTTAAGCTCTTATGCCCGACTAAAAAGAGCTTTTAATCAATCTATAACTTAGTGACAGACTTGGGTATGCAATCGATGCAGGCCGCGCAGTTAATGGTATTGTGGAAACTCAGGCTTATGCTAGAACTGGTCCTTTTAAAATAAGCAGGGTTTCGAGCAGGCCATATTCTGTTGAAGCGTCAAAATATATTCATTTACCACGAATTTTTTTTACATTCCGAGGATAGTGGAGTAATTTAAAACCTTAGAGGACAAAGCTCCCGCCAATTGCATATGTAAATACAACAAAGTGAAGAGCAATCTGAAAATAGTATACCTTGAAGATTCAGAGGCAGGAGTAATTGTGGCGAAACAAGCCTTAGACAAAGCAGGGATAAATGCCGACATTCGTGTTGTCTGCAACAGTGACCAATATATAGCGGCACTAGCGGGTTTTGCGCCAGATATTATCCTCTCTGAATATACTCTGGCCGGTATACATTGCTCGGAGGCAGTCGCTAGCCTACGGGAGAACGGGATGAAAATCCCTTTCATTATCGTCTCCAATGCAGTGTCCGATGAAATGGCGGAAGAGCTTCTGATGCTGGGGGTGGACGATTACATTATCAAGGACCAGCCCGGCCGCCTGCCGTTCGCAATCCACCAGAGCCTGGAAAAATACAAGTTTAAAAAAGAGCAGTGTTATATGCTCGAACAGTTGACCAACAGTGAAAAGCGTTTCCGCACGCTGGTGGAAAACAGCATGGAGGCCGTTGTCGTGCTCAATGCGCAGGCCCAGCCAACCTACGTTTCGCCGGCCGTTAAAAATGTACTGGGATATACCCCACAGGAGGTCCTTAACATGGATCTTTTTACTTTGCCACATCCTGACGATGTGGAAGAACACGCTAAGGTCATGATGAAAGTTCTTGCCAGCCCGGGCTTACCCATACAGGGGCATACCGGGCGCATGCTGCACAGGGATGGCACCTGGCGATGGATTGAGGCTACGGTCACCAACCTGCTACATGAACCCGCTATCAACGGGATAGTCGACAATTTTCGGGACGTGACCGCCTCGGTCCTGGCCGACCAGCAACTCAGATACAAGGAAGGGCGTTTGAGCCAGGCCCAGGCCGTTGCCCACCTGGGCAGCTGGGAACTTGATTTAGCGACGCAAACTAATGCGTTCTCCGATGAAGCCTGCCGGATTTGTGGTTTATCCCTAACAGACAATACCCAAAGTGCGGCTTCCTGGATATCGTTGATACATCCGGATGATGTAGAGTACGTACTGAAAAAGAACCGGGATGCGATAGATTCCCAACAGGCGGCGGATTACTACTTCCGGATTGTCAGGAAGGACGGACAGGTCAGGCACCTGCATGCGCAAACCCATATTGAGCTCAACAGCCAGCGGCAACCCGTCAACTTATACGGTGTGATGCACGATGTGACGGATATAAGAAAGTCTGAGCAGGCCCTGAGAAGTTCGGAATCCAACCTGCGGGCAATTTTTGAAAATTCCATGGAAGGTTTTATCCTGGCCGATACCCAGGCGGTAGTAAAGTACTTCAATAGCAAGGCCAGCAATTTTTATAATTTAAGCACCGGCAAAAAAATTCAGGTGGGCAGTAGTTTGTTTGATGCGGTCAGTGGCGACAAAAGCGCTGATTATGAAAAGATGATCACCAGTGTGCTATCCGGTAAGACCCGGCAGTATGACCATATATATCAGCAAATTGATGGGGACAGCAAATGGCTAAGCATTATGTTCGTCCCGTTGTATGAAAACGGTGAGATCACGGGGCTAAGCTTGTCTATGAGTGATATTACTGATCGGAAGCTGGCCCAGGAACTGCTCGAACGCTCAGAATCGAACCTGAATGCGATCATCAACAATACGGATTCCCTCATCTACTCGCTTGACACTGACCTGAAATACATCACCTACAATCGTGCACTGAAAAGCATGATGAAGGAAAGGTACGGCATAGATGTACAGCCAGGCGATGATATCCGCGAATCTCTGGGAAAGTTTGATCCCGGCTCGGCTCAGGAATGGGAGGTGATCAATGCGCGTACATTGAGCGGTGGAATTTTGAAATTCGAAAAGTTGTTCCCCTACAACGGATCTAACAGCTATCTGAGATTTTCCATTCACCCGATCATCAAAAACAATACTGTTACCGGCCTATCCTGTTTTGTCAATGATATTACCCGGGAAAAACACGCTGAACAAGAAGTGCTTAAAGCGCTTGAGGAAAAGAATGTCATCCTGGAAAGTATAGGGGATGGGTTTTATACACTGGATAAGAACTGGATTGTAACCTACTGGAATAAGCAAGCAGAGACCATGCTAAACTGCCCCAAAGATACAATATTGGGCCGGGTTGTATGGGATGTATTTTCCGACATCGTGGGCACCGAATTCCATCATAACTACCATAAAGCTATTGAGCAAAATGCTATCCAGCATTTTGAATCCTATTACGAAAGGGACAAGGCGTGGTTCGAGGTGACCGCATACCCTTCTGCAAATGGGTTATCTGTCTATTTCAGGGATGTTACCGAACGCAAGCACTCGGAGTTTGAGCTTGATGAGCTCCACAAAAACCTTCAGAAATATACTGATGAGCTTTTGGCTTCAAACAAGGGCCTTGAACAGTTCTCCTACATTTTATCACACAACCTGCGTGCCCCGGTTGCCAATATCATAGGTTTAGCCGAGCTGGTAAACCAGGACAACTACCCTGCGCAAGTAAAGCAGCAGTTTGTGACTGAGATATTGGTGAATGTCAAACGTCTCGACGATGTCATTTCAGACCTTAACAGGATTCTGCAGGTTAAAAGGGGAGTAAGTGAAAATAGGGAACCGGTTTCTTTGCAGCAGCTGATAGACGAAATCAGCTTGAGCATCCAGAATATTATCGAAAAAGAAAATGTCCGGATAGAAACCAATTTTAGTGCTGTAAGTGAATTATTCACCCTGAAAAGTTATTTGCACAGTATTTTCTTTAACCTGATCATGAACAGTATCAAATACCGCCAGAAGGACGTCGATCCTGTGATCAAGATAATAAGCAGCCGGGAGCGGGACCTGGTAACGCTTTCCTTTCAGGATAATGGAATGGGGATTGACCTGGCCAGTAAAGGTGCGCAACTCTTTGGCCTCTATAAACGCTTCCACCACCACGTGGAAGGCAAAGGAATGGGGTTATTTATGGTCAAGACGCAGGTTGAAATGCTTGGCGGGAAAATTGCAGTAGAGAGTGTCGTTAATCAAGGCACCGAAGTTAGGGTTGCATTTAGTCCCCATGCTTACCAAATTCCAGTTCATGAAACTACCTTCTAAATTCATTGTCGTCGATGACGATCCCGGCAACAACCTGATCTGCAAATATATCATTGGCTCCATTGCACCTGATGCCAGTATCCATCTGTTTACTGACCCCGAAAAGGCATTGGAATGGATCAGGGAAGACTATCATAATAGCGCTCAGGATCAGCATGCTGCCCTCTTTCTTGATATCAATATGCCGGTGATAAACGGGTGGGAGTTTCTGGATAAATTTTCTTCGTTCCCCAGCCTGTTACAGGAACAAATCACCATATTTATCCTCTCCTCTTCCATCGATCCGGAAGATACCCAGAAGTCAGAAAAACACCCACTTGTTAATGGTTATTATTCGAAACCCTTAAGCAGGGAAACGATAAACCAGATATTTAGTGCATAAGCAACAAACCTTGAAGTTCAACGGCTGGCAAAGGGCAATTCATTCGAAGCAGTGGCTGGCAGCAGGTCAAAAAAGTGGCTCGCAAACTTATTTCGTTAAGAATCGATTTTTGCTTTCACAATCTCGGGGGCAACTTGTGCCAAAGCTTCTACCAGTGCTTCATATGGATGGTAACCTGTTATCATAACACCGCGCCGACTTCAGCGTACAGGATTCTTTTAGAACACAGGAGATGTAATCTCTTCTTTTTTACCACATAATCATAGCTTAAATTTACCAGCCAAATTGCGTTACCATAAATTTTCAGATGCAAACCGAAGATCTAATCAAACAAATAGAGTTTATCAAGGAGATCGATAAATTGAAATACATACAGCGCCGGACCAAATTGTTCAATAGCGATAGAAATGAAAATGATGCAGAACACAGCTGGCATTTGGCGATGATGGCCATTATCTTATCCGGGCATTCAAATGTCTTGATCGATGTTTTGAAAGTGGTAAAAATGGTTTTGATACATGATATCGTTGAGATTGATGCAGGTGATACTTTCATTTATGATACTGTCAAAAATCATATCAATACCAACGACGAAAGGGCAGCTGCTGAAAGAATTTTTGGTATACTTCCAAAAGAACAGGCGGAAGATCTAATCGCGGTTTGGGATGAGTTTGAGGCTGGTGAAACCGATGAAGCGAAATTTGCAAAATCAATGGACCGTTTGGAGCCGCTGCTGCAAAATGTTTCAAACAATGGCGGAACCTGGAAGGAGTATAACGTTGATTACAAAAAAGTGTATGAGAAGAAGCAAGTGATCAAAAACGGCTCTGTTTCAATCTGGAATTACGCCGAAAAGCTAATTGAAGATAGTGTCACAAGTGGGATATTAAAGAAAGAATAGTTTTGCTTGTTCTTCACTTGCCAATACGTTTTGAGATAAAAGCTTCGCGTTTTCTGCTACTTCTGGTCAGGTGTAATTTTTGCCGATGCGAAACCTTCTGTCTTTTCACTTTCCTTCTGCTTGGCAGGCGGGGTTTGTTATTTGTCGTCTCCGCCTTGGTGGCCTGCCTTGGCCACAATCATATCAGCGCGCTGCATAAGCATTACGTTAATTTATTCGTGAACCAAGCTACCGTAAATTAGCGTGTTATTTCTTTTAATGAACAATGATCTACTTGGCACAAAGCCGCATTATCAGATATTAGACGGACTTCGGGGCGTTGCAGCTATCATTGTAGTATGCTTTCACCTGACTGAGCCGCTCGCCAGTAGCCGCCTGGATAACGTTGTAAATCACGGATACCTTGCAGTGGATTTCTTTTTTCTGCTATCAGGCTTTGTAATTGGTTATGCATACGACGACCGATGGGACAACTTGTCCATTGGCGGCTTTCTCAGGCGCCGGTTTGAACGGCTGCACCCGCTTGTTGTGTTAGGCATGACGCTCGGTGCAATAGGCTTTTACTTTACAGATTCACCTATATGGCCGCTCATTGATACAGTCCCAGTATGGAAGCTGATTGTTGTGATGCTGATTGGATGGACACTTCTGCCGGTTCCACTTTCTATGGATATCCGGGGTTGGTTTGAAATGCATCCACTTAATAGTGTGGGTTGGTCATTGTTTTTTGAGTATATCGCCAATATTCTCTACGCGCTCGGACTAAGGAAATTATCTAACACGGCACTGGCTTGTTTTGTAGTATTGGCAGGTGCCGGGCTTGTGCATCTAGCTGTTACCAGCCCGAACGGAGACGTAACTGGCGGCTGGACATTGAATGCCGAGCACATGCGTATTGGCATTATTCGTACGATGTTTCCATTTTTTGGCGGTTTACTCTTATCACGTGTAGCACGGCCCATTCAAATAAAAAATGCATTCCTATGGTGCAGCCTGCTTACTGCGGCTGTTTTGCTGATGCCAAGAATTGGCGGTGCAGCAAACCTTTGGATGAATGGGCTTTACGAAGCCGTTTGCATCATCATTATCATAATGAAGTCCGGGATTACCGTTTACTTGGCTGATGATGATGAAGATGACCGGTTTCTAATTAAAGAAGCCATCAATCAGGTCCACAGTCAGATTAATATTATTGAGGCTGAGAACGGGCTTGAATTGTTAAACGTTATTAAGCACCCAAAAGCTCAAAAAGCTGAATTGATTCTGCTTGATATGAACATGCCGATGATGAATGGAATTGAGGCAGCACTGGCAATTAGAAAGGATCCGGCGCTCGGCCAGGTGCCAATCGCAATGATTTCCACGGCCTCAAATAGCTCATTCATTGAGCAGGCCTACAAAGCAGGCGTATCCCACTATTATACCAAGCCATCCTCGTTTGAGGGCTTCATCAGCCTTGCTAACCAATTGGGGACAGACTTTAAGTTTTAGCGGGCTGCAATGTGAAGGTAGTATTAAGCCTGCTGGCAAAATGATAGAAAGTGATACCATTGCTGTTAGATACCATTTTTAATGGGATTGATCAGGCCGGTATAGAATTTGTCAATACAATGACATTATAATTTGTAATCAACTGGCATAACACATATGGGAAACAAAGGATTGTTTGTAATGATTGATGATGACACGGATGATCACGAAATTTTTGAAATGGCTGTGCATGAGCTCAAAGAACCCGTAAAATGCCTCTTTTTCCCAGATTGCGAATCCGCCCTTGCTCATTTCAGTAGTAAATCCGTAACCCCGCCAGGGTATGTATTCATTGATATCAACCTGCCCAGGATTGATGGTGGTGAGTGTTTACAGCAGCTGCAAAAGTTAAAAGAGTTTGACCACCCCTGTATCATTATTTACTCGACATCCATTCCTGATGAATGGAAACCCAGGCTACAACAAATAGGGGTCGATAAGTTTGTTCAGAAATCGGGGTCGATCCAAGGTTTGGTTGATACGATTGAGCACCTAATTATGGCCTGACTACAAAGTAAGAAAAACTAATCAGGCACCCCCATCCTCTTAATTAATAGAGTTGCCTTTATTCACATACAGGAGAGTTCATCAAATGAATAATAACGTCCGTTCATTTAAGTTTTCTGTACTCAAACCCTTCCTAATTGGCTTGTAATGCTCTTTTTTCAAAGCCTGAAATGTTTTATAAAGTACATAAATACGACGGTTTGAGTGAACTCGGCTGTGCAAATTATTTATGTTAAAATAGTGCAAAACAATTCTGAAGTTTACAAATACTATTAACCGGAATGTCAATATTGTACAGTTAATGTGAGTAGGTATACGTTAAATCGTACTGTTGTTTTGTAAACCTAATCAATGCCTAGTTGCTGTCTACCACTTTCTGTCATCATTTCAAGGCTCCACTGGGGATCCCATACGAGGGTTACAATGGCTTTTCTTTCCGGAAGCTGATCTTGCAAAACATTTTCAACACCATTGGTAATGGCCTCGCCCAATGGACAATGTGGTGTGGAAAGTGTCATTTTTACTTCAATTGTGTCCGCATGCGTGAAATCAATGTTATACACTAAGCCAAGGTCTAT
>NZ_JBHYGF010000095.1:0-11059 GCF_051859145.1 Dyadobacter sp. | reverse complement strand
GCCCGTTTTATCCGCAGCAGACAGGTTGTTTTTCTCACGACAGCCTGCAAACAGCAGCAGCGCAGTTAAGATAATGGTCAAAAGTTTCATGATCAATATACTGGCTGAATACTGTTTTGGATCGATGACGCGGTTTCTAACATCGTTAAATTTTCTGCCGTTATGTTTAGGAAACATTAGCCCATGATCGCGATCAGGTTCATTGCAACGGCTGCTAAGTGCTCGTCGCCCGTAAGTGTTACCGCACTTCTTGCTTCTGACGGGGACAAGGCTTTGGTAAAGAGCTTCCATGCGATATCGGCGGGAATAATGATTCCGGCGTTTTCATCACCGGCAACTTCAGTGGTAAGTTCCCAATTGTCTGCTTTCAGCAGGTACCAGGAAAATGATTCTTCCAGTACAATCGTGATCTTGATTGTGGTCCCAGGTGCAGCTTCTGTATTCCGGTAAGTGTGCGGTAAGCCGCGTAGCAATGTTTCTATAAATGGAAGAAAAAGCGCTTTGGTAAGAATGCCGGGTCGGCCGGTAGCTTCCCTGATTTGCTGCTGGTGGTGCCACTTTTCGGTGTACTCGCGCGCAATGTGAAACCAGTTTTTGGAAGTTTGTTCGCCAGCCCAGGCTACTGAGAAGATCGCGTCCACATCGGGATCCTGGGCGTGCATGATCGCTGAATACTGCTGTCCCGTACTTTCCAAAAGCTCAGTGATGAGCTGATAACTTAAACGCTTTGAAGCCTTTACCCAATCTGCATTAAACTGGTTTAAGTACGCGACAAGATCTGCATAGGAGCTGATTTCCCGATCGGGCGGACTGAGGTATCCGTCGCGCATATGGGATATTACGCGAAGGTTTCCGTCAAGCAAATGCGCAGCTACATCTTTAACGCACCACTGTTTGGCAACGGTAGGCTTATTCCATTCTTCTGCGGAAAGTGATTTCAACAGCTCAATCAGCTTTTGATCTAGTAGAGGAAACAGATGTGCGGTTTCGATTTTGTGGGGCATAGTACAGTTTTTTCAATGCGCTTTGTTCCGGTTTCTGAGTGGCCAATATTCAAAAAAATCGTGAAAAAGCCTTTTTTCTCGTTTGGTCACCGTTCAATTTGGTACTTTTGATACCAGATTTAAGATAAACCGGGCTGCGTTTCATCATTGACAAACTGCTTTATGCCCGTAATTAAAAAGAAAAAAATGACTTACTGCTTAGGAATAAAAGTTAAAGAAGGACTGGTAGCATTGGCCGATACCCGCATTACAGCCGGTACCAATACCACAGTGAAAAAGAAAATGTATGTTACTCAGCAGGATAATTATTCGATGTTCATTATGACCAGCGGATTAAGGTCTGTGCGTGATAAGGCGGTGCATTACTTTGAAGAACTGATCAACGAAGGCGTTGTATACAACAAGCTGTACAAGGCTGTGAATGCATTCGGCGAGCAGATCAAGCGGGTGGCGGAGGAAGACAGGGCTAACCTGGAACGGTCGGGCTTCAAATTCAACCTGAACACGATCGTTGGCGGACAGCTGCGCGATGATGCAGAACACAAGCTTTTTCTGCTTTACTCCGAAGGCAACTGGGTGGAGCTGGATGAAGGTTCCCCTTACGTGATCATCGGGAATTCGGGTCAGGGAAAGGCGATCCTCAACAGGGTACTTAACCAGGAATCTACCATGAAGCAGGCGCTTAAAGCCGGGTTCCTCTCTTTTGATTCAACACGCGTGAGCAACAATGACGTAGATTTCCCGATAGATGTGGTGTTATATAAGAAAGACAGCTTCCAGATTGTCGAGCACCGGTATGAGCAAAAAGATATGCTGGCGATCTCGGAAATTTGGGCAGATAAATTGAAGCAGGCGCTGGACGACATTCCCGAAGAGTGGATGGACCAGAGTTTCGAGAAGATACCTTCAAAGCCCGACTGAACGTCGAGCTTTGAAAAGCCTTTACTCCAATTTTAGGTTGGTTTTACATCTTTTCCCTGCCTTTTCGCAATTGACAAGAGCAATGCAGGTAGCAATATCAGGTTGGTACACATCGCCACCAGCAACGTAATTGACACCATCACCCCCATTGCTGCGGTACCTCCAAAACTGGACGCCGAGAAGATCGAGAACCCGCAGAATAGAATGATTGCGGTATAGATCATACTTAATCCTGTTCCGAAAATGGAGCGCGTCACCGCCTTTGTCGGCGTTAACCCATTTTTGTAAAGTTCCTCCCGGTATCTGGTCAGGAAGTAAACAGTTCCGTCGGATGCAATTCCGAACGTAATACTGAAAATAAGGATCGTAGTCGGTTTAAAATAAATATCAAAATACCCCATGATACCCGCGGTAAGCGCCAGGGGAATTAAGCAAGGTAGTTTTGATAAAAGAATGATCGGGATAGATCTGAAAAGCACCATTCCCACGATTGCGATGAGTACAATGGCGATGAGCAGACTTTCGTAAAGATTGCTGAGCAGGTAATCATTGCTTTTCAGGAAAACGAGACTGTGTCCGGTGAGGCTCACTTTGTATTTGGCAGGACTGAAAATGGAATCGACCTTCGGACGGATCTGCTGCATCAGTTCTTTAATGCGCTCCGAGCCTACATCTGCCATTTGAAAACTTACGCGGGTTACACTTTTGTCTTCATTCAGGAATGAATTCAACTGTTTCGCAGCACCCTGTTGTCCCTGAATGTAGTTTGATACCTTATTCAGTTCAAGTACGCCGGGTAATGCATAGTATTTTGAATCGCCCCCCCGGTAAGCCTGGTAAAGGAATTTGGAAGCTTCCACAATAGAGACGGGCTTTGAAAACTCGGGAAACTTGGCCATTTCATTCTGAAAGGCTTTTATTTTGTAGAGTGCCTCCGCCTGATCTGCAAAAATCCCATTGGGCTGCTTTGTGTTGATCATCACTTCAAATGGAAGTACTCCATTGAAATTCTTCTCAAAAAACCGAAGGTCTGTGTAAACAATATCCTTTTTCGGCAGGTCATCGACTACATACCCAATGCTCTTGATCTTGGTCATACCAAATGCGGATACAATGATCATGAGCACCATCGCAATGTAAATTTCTTTTCTGCGGTAATGCACCAGATAATCCACCTTGGTCAGAAATCCATTGGCCCATTTACCTTCCAAATGTTTCAGGTGGCGCGCTTTCGGAACACTCATATAATGCAGCGTGATCGGCAGCAAGAGCAGACAAAGCACATAGGTGACCATGACACTGATCGCAGCAACAACACCAAATTCAACCAACAAACTACTGTTCGTGAAGTAGAACACGCCAAAACCAATAGCAGTCGTCATATTCGCCAGGAATGTAGATAGTCCGATCTGGCGGATCATCTGCATTAAAGCTTCGTCTTTGTTATTATGTTCGATGAGCTCCGACTGGTACTTATTAATCAAAAACACACAGTTAGGCACGCCGATCACGATCAGCAATGGCGGAATGAGGCCGGTAAGTGCGGTGATCTTATAGTTAAATAAATGCAGGATACCGACCGAGAATACCACGCCGATCAACACCACGACAATAGACAAAAGTGTAAGTCGTAATGACCTGAAAAATGCCCACAGGATCAATAGTGTCACAAATACAGCAAGTCCCATAAAAAGCTCCATTTCACCGGAAATTTTTTTCATGTTAACCGTCCGAATGTAGGGCATACCTGAATAATGCAGGTCGGTGTTGTATTTTTGGGCAAAAGTCTCCGCCATTTTCTCGATGTCATCAACAATCGTGAGGCGGCGTTTTGAGTTGAGTTCCTTGTCGTTGAATGTCACTACGATGAGCGTAGCGTTGGTTTTGCTGTTGATTACAAGTCCCTCATAAATGGGCAGGTTTGCGATCTCCTTTTTGAGACTATCTGCCTCTGCCTGGGTGGTGGGCATTTGTCTGATCACCGGCGCGAAATCAAACCGGGTAAGACTGTCGTTGCGGACTATTTTATAAACATTAGCAAGAGAAAGTACATTCTTGATCCCTTCCGAGGCTTTTATCTCTTCGGAGAGCTTGTACCAGTCGCGGAATTTATTGATGTTAAAAAGCTGAGAATCTTGCCAGCCAATCACCATTACACTGCCATCTTCCCCGAATAATTTTCTGAAATCCTGGTATTCTTTCTCAACGGGATCGTTGGCAGGGAGGATTCTTGCAAAGTTGTAGGAGAGTTCAATTTTACTGGCCTCGTAAGCCATAAAGACCGTAGATACCAGTACCAGGGCAACCCACATAAGCCGGTACCGGATGATGTAAGTCGCTATTTTATTCCACATATTGAGTTAATCAGGTTTAACAAAAAAGTCGCAATATAGGCATAGAAGCTCAAAAAAGGGCATTTTATCCTTCGATACCCGCTATTCTTTCCAGATGGTGGTAGCCGATTCCGAAGTATTCCTTAGCCGCCTTTATTTTTTGGAGAGCAGCATTTGGGTCGGTTTTGCCGGATGGATCTTTGACGCCCACAACCATTACGTTTTTAGGTGTATGTACATCAGAAACGAACTCGAAAACTTTTGTTTTGTAGCCAAAATGCTCCATCACCAAAGCCCGTATCCCGTCCGTAACCATCTCTGCCTGACGTTCCAGAAAAATACCGTACCGGGTTAGAAATTGGACATCATTGTTGACTTTATGTTTTTCTATTTCCCGGCGGATCTGCTTGTGGCAGCAGGGTGCAACCACGATCAGGCTTGCTCCTGCGGAGATTCCCTTCCAGATCGCATCGTCGGTGGCGGTATCGCAGGCATGCAGCGCGATGAGGATGTCCGTTCCGGCACTGTCAAAGCTTTCGATTGTACCTTCGGTGAAATGCAGGTTTTCGAATCCGGCATGCGCAGCAATATCGTTGCAGAGTGTTACGAGATCATTCCTGAACTCTACGCCAGTCACTTCTGCTTTACGGTTCAGTACGTTTTGCAGGTAATCGTACAATGCAAATGTGAGGTAACCCTTTCCCGATCCCATATCTGCCACTTTCAACACATCGCGGTCAGGTACTTCGCTGATTAAACCACTAAGCAATTCGATGTAATGGTTGATCTGCCGGTATTTATCCTGCGCGTTCTTCAATACATTTCCTTGCTCGTCGGTAATGCCAAGTTGTTGTAAATAGGGCTTCTTTCCGGCTGAGATCAGTCTTTTCTTGTTCTTGTCATGACTGAGTGAGGGTGCTTCCCGGTTCGTTACCTCCTTTTTTCTTAAAACCACCTGCTGATTCCTGGTTATCTCAAATTGAAGATCAAAATCAATGGTTTGTAAAGTAGCCACGTAAAACTCACTGCCGATCAGTCTCAACAGTATATCTATTCCTTCCTCAATGGGATAATTGCGGGTAATGTCGCGTGTTTTGTGGCGGTAAGTAAAGCTCAGTTTTTCCTCACGCTTCACGAGCACCCGCTTGACGTAGATGTTTTTTAACGTTTCATCCGGACCTTTGTAGTTGCCCAGGGATAGTTTGCTGAAACGCTCGTTTTCCAGACTGGTTTTTATTGCTGTTGTAAATTCTGCGACCTTTTCGGGGATATTCATAATGCATTTATTTTCCTGCTCAACCATGCAGGAGAGTAGGTTACTTCATTTAACGGTTGAATGTTTTGGGTATTTCAATTTCCACGCTGGTCCCGCGCTCTTCATTGGTATTGATCCGGATTTTACCGTGAATACTCTCTACGCGGCTTTTTACATTGCGTAGCCCGGTACCCTGGCGTCCTGGCTCGATGATCCCGCTTCCATTGTCTTTCACTTCTAGTGAAATCGTTTTCAGGTTTTCAGTAAGATTGAGTATAGCCTGCGTTGCGCCGGCGTGCTTGATGATGTTGTTCGTGAGTTCAAGTACGATGCTGTATAGTTCAAACTCAACGCGGCTGTTCAGGCGGTTGTCCAGTCCGGTGAGGTTAAACTGAAAATCGATGTTCTTGTTCTCATTCAATTTGGCAATCAGCCGGTCCAGCGCTTTGATCAGCCCGTGCTCTTCAAGTTCGGCGGGCATTAAATTGTGTGAAAGACTTCTCACTTCCCGGTAAGCCGAGCCTACCATCTGATGAACGCTGTCATAGATTTTCTGTTCTTCGGGAGACAGCATTTTCTTATCAATACCATACATGTACCAGTTTAACGAAGCCAGCGTGCCACCAAGGTGATCGTGCAGCTCAGCCGCAACGCGCTTTCGTTCAATAGTTTGACCTTGAATCAGTGCCGCTTCGATTTCCGCATTCTTGCGCCGCAGCTTTTTGTTATTCAGCCAGAGGAATGCAGCTAGTGCCACAATTGCAATGGTAATGCCGAGCAAGATTCGCTGTATCGTCTGTTGTTCGTTAATCGTACTTTGCTGGATCTCCGATCCCATTGCCTCATTTTCGTACATCAGCTGGTACATGGTATACTGCCTTCTTACCGTTTCGTCGTGCACCATCCGCCTGTTATGGTTGACCTGCTCGTTGAACTTCAAAGCCACTTCCGGCATATTCTTGGCTTTATAGGCTCTGGAAAGCGTGATCAACGCCCAGTTCGTTTGCTGTGAAGAGTGGTAGGATTTTGAATATTCAAGCGCCTTCAAGCCCGTTTCAACTGCTTTATCAAACTCATTTTGATGGTAATAGGTGTTACTCAGATCATTAAGCGTGTTGAGTTCTCCGTACCGATTGTTGATTTTTTGCGAAAGCCTGAGACTTTCCTTGAAATATTTTACCGCTGCGCCAAGCTCTTTTTGACGCACTTTGGTGTATCCTTTGTTTTGGAGAATGGAGGCACGTCCCCAGTCTGAGTCCAGGCTATCGTAGATCTGGTAAGCGCGCCGGTATTCCTGCATAGCTTCATTGTACATCAGCTTATCGCGGTAGCAATTTCCCAGGTTCTCAATCGTCATGGCCCGCGCGCTATCAGCTCCCAGATCGGCAAAAATTTTGATAGCCTGGTTATAATTAACCTGCGCCGAATCCCATTGCCGGTACTCGGAGTAGCTTTCCGCCAGAAAACGTTTAGCATAAGCGGTATACAGGGGCATGTTGAGCTCCGCTGAAAGCGCCATTGTTTCATTGGAAAGCTCACGCAGGACGTCGTAATTCCCGTCGAGCAGATAATAGGTACTTAGCAGGTTGTAAGCCAATATTCTCCCTTCGTCCCAGTTATGTTTTTGCGAAAGCCTTAAAACGTGCTTCGCATAGAGCATAGACCTGTCGGCATCAAGGAAAATGTACGAAGTTCCGAATGCATAGTATTGCCGGATCAGCACAGTATCTTCTGAAAAATCAATTCTGCGGGAAGGTAAGCTGTTTTCTATCGCACTGATATTGGCGTTTCGTGTGCATTGGTTCGCAGAGAGCAAGCCGGCAATGAGCAGTAGGAGAATATACCTGAAAAAATCATTCATAAGTTTGGATACCACGCCGGCGAGCTCCGAATTCAGCCGGAAATAGTGAATGATTATTCATGGTATTCGTTGGGCATTCCGGGTTTTATATGTCAAATATAAAAAATCAATCGCAAAAAGCCGGACGAAATGTAGAGGAGAATAGACCTTTACGGATTTTAAGTTGAATATAACCTAGGGTTTGCTTACAAAAATGTTGTCGCGAAGATAGTAGCGAAGTGGAAGGTCCGCGCCGACATTGATACCGATCCGCGTCGTCGTCACGATCGGTAGTTCTTCATTATCAGCAGAATTGATGTAGATCAGCTCATTGTCGAGGGTCAGATTGTTATGCAGTGCACGATCAATCCCCATTGCTTTCACGAGCTTGCCAGGCCCGCGGCAGAGTTCTTTGATACTTACCGGCTTTGTTTTAAAAGTGATGCCCGCTTTTCCGCGGATCTCCTGCCGGCGCTGTTGCATGAGGTCGACACCTTGTCTGGGTTCCAGAGCACGGATAAGTACCGCCTCTCCAATGCCGGCTTCATTGCTGACTACGTTAAAGCATTGGTACATGCCGTAGATGAGGTACACATAAATGGTACCGGCCTGTTGGTACATCGGCTCGGTCCGGGAAGTCCGGCGGTTGTATGCGTGACAGGCGGGATCATCGCTGAGGTAAGCCTCCGTTTCTATGATGATCCCGCTGGTAGTACCTTCTGCGCTTTCGTGAACAAGTTCGCAGCCGAGCAACTTTTGCGCAAGCGTGCGGGTATTGTACGATTGATAGAACGAAAGGGGAAGCCTGGTTCCTGCCATTTTATCAAATGATGTTCATGGTCTGCTCTTTGATTTTTTCCAGCTCGTCCTTCATTTGTACAACCAAATGCTGGATCGCCACATCGTTTGCCTTGGAGCCGATCGTATTGATCTCCCGGCCGATTTCCTGCGCGATGAAGTTGAGCTTCTTCCCATTGCTTTCCGGGGCATTCATGGTTTCAATGAAATAGGTAAGGTGATTTGCCAAACGGATTTTCTCTTCCGAGATATCAAACTTTTCCACGTAATAGATCAGCTCCTGTTCAAACCGGTTTGGGTCAAAGTTATCGTCTGCCAGCAGCTCTCGCACCTGTTTTTCCAACCGCTCGCGAACATTCGGGATCCGCTGCTTGTCCTGCTCAACCACGCCTGCCAGCAGGTTTTCTATGTTTTTGATATAATCTGCAAACTTATCGGCCGTCATTTTACCTTCCTGCTCGCGGAAGACGGTGCATTTGTGCAGTGCATTTAAAACCGCCACCTTAATCTGCGCCCAGTCATTTTCCCGGCTCGATTCGTCTACGGTTTCGTTATTATATGCATTTGGCATCTGCAATGCAATCCGGAAAAGCTCGGTATGGTCTGCGGAAAAATCCAGCTCGCTAGCGGAGGCGAGCAAATCTTTATAATAAGCGCTCACCAGTGGTCTGTTCACAGAAGTGGAAGCAATCGCTTTACCAACCGGCTGCACAGTTAATGTAAATTCCACCTTGCCTCTTTCCAGAGATTGCGTGATCAGGTTACGGATTTCAATTTCCTTTTCAGAGTAGTTTCTCGGAATGCGGCAATAGATATCCAGGAATTTTGAATTAAGGGTTTTGATCTCAACCGTAACATTGATTGAGTCGGATTCGATGTTGGATACACCGTACCCGGTCATAGATTTTAGCATTTCTGTATGTTTTGCAATCCCATCAAGGAATCTGGTTAAAATATCAAAAAAATCAGCCGAAGCTAGTTGCGAAAGAGAAAAGCCGACAGCCGACAGCCGACAGCCGACAGCCTAATTAAACCTCTGCTTCCCTCCGGATTTTGCCGGGTGCTGGCTTTCAGACTGCTGCGGCTTGGACACCAGTGCATTCTTGTTCATCTCGCTATTAAAAATGCGGAAACGGGAAATGTCGCAAGCCAGGTAGATCGCCTGCAGCAGAGAGCCTGGTTCTGCGATATTTTTGCCGGCAATGTTATAGGCAGTACCATGATCAGGCGATGTCCGCACGGCAGAGAGGCCCGCGGTAAAGTTCACGCCCTCATTGAATGCGAGTGTTTTAAATGGAATCAAACCCTGATCGTGGTACATCGCCAGCACTGCGTCAAACTGTTTATAAGTACCTGCTGCGAAGAAACCATCTGCCGGGAACGGGCCCACTACAATGTTTCCTTTTTCCTTAAAGCTCTTGATCACAGGGCTGATAACTTCCTGCTCCTCAGTACCCAGTAAACCATTCTCGCCGGCATGCGGGTTAAGTCCGAGTACTGCCACGCGGGGTTTTTTGATACCAAAATCACCCTTTAAAGATTGAAGGATCTGCTCGATCTTGGCCGACAATTTCTCGGGTGTAATTTGTGATTTTACATTTTCAAGCGGAATATGTCCGGTCAACACGCCCACGCGCAATTCCCCGGCGACCATAAACATCAGTGCCTCTTCTTTTTCAAAAGCCTGCGCCAGGTATTCGGTGTGGCCCGGAAAGTGAAAATGCTCACTCTGGATATTGTCTTTATTAATAGGTCCGGTAACCAGCGCCTGGATTTTACCTTCTTTCAGATCCTCCACAGCCCGCTTTAATGCAGCAAGTGAACCCTGACCAGCCTCAGCAGTCACTTTCCCAGGCTGTACCTCCGTTTGGTTGTCCTGCCAGCAGGTAATCACATTCGTTAGTTTGTGGTTGGCCTGATCTGCCTTTTGTATCCCGTGGAGCGACCATTCTTTCATGTCCAGCAGATTTCTGTACTGGTTCAATACTTTCAGGGAACCATAGATAATCGGCGTGCACAATTTAGCTAACTGATTTCCTTCTAATGCTTTAAGGATGACTTCCGGCCCGATGCCGTTATAATCCCCGATTGTTATTCCGATTACGGGTTTATCAACGTGTTGATCGCTCATGTAGGTAAAATGCGGTTGAATCTATTCTGCTGACCTTTTCTCTGTTATTTTTGCCAGCGCCTTAAACAGGCAAGTTACAAAAAATCCTGTGCTCCCATGAAAATCCTCATTGCCGACTCCATGCATCCCTCACTTTTCAATATGCTTGACGAGCGTGGCTGGACGTATGATTACCATCCCGAATTCCGCAGGGAAGATATCAAAGCTGCATTGCCTGCCTACGAAGGCTTGTTTATCCGCAGTAAAACTTTCCTTAACGAGGAGTTACTGATCAATGCACAAAAGCTACGTTTTATCGCCAGGGCGGGAGCAGGACTTGACCTAATCGACCTGGATGTGGTGAAGAGAATGCAGATCACGCTCTTCCACGCAGGCAAGGGAAACCGAGACGCTGTTGCGGAGCAGGCACTGGGGATGTTGCTCGCACTCTTCAACTATATTCTCAAAGCAGACAGGGAAGTGCGCCAGGGTATCTGGGACAGGGAAGGTAACAGGGGAATTGAACTGATGAACAAAACCGTAGGTATTATCGGCTACGGAAATAATGGATCTGCTACCGCGAAAAGGCTGAGCGGATTTGGCTGCGAGGTACTTGCCTATGATAAGTACCGTGACAATTACGGTGATAGCTTTGCGGCGGAGGCAACATTGGAGGAGATTATGGCGAAAGCGGATATCATCAGCCTGCACATTCCATTGACAGAGTCAACGCGCTTTTTGGTTAATGACGACTTTATCACAAAATGCGCAAAGCCTTTCTTTTTGTTGAATCTATCA
>NZ_JBHYGF010000094.1:485-11112 GCF_051859145.1 Dyadobacter sp. | reverse complement strand
ATCCTGGCAGGAGGCAAATTGCTTTTTCGCATTTTCTTTGTCCCTGATGTGCCAGTAAATCAACCCAAGATAATAGCGATTTTTCCAGGAAGAACTTTGTTCTTCAGCCCAGATCAAAACAGGAATTGTTTCCAAGCGAAATGGAAAAACCAGTTCCGGCGGCAGGGAAATGGCTTTTTGTAAATGTTGTTTGCTTTCCGCCGGCGAAGAATCCCGGTTCAGATAAGCCAGCCAGTAAGAAACAGTAGAGTAGGCGGGTGCCAGTTCTAAGACCCCGATTGCTTCGCGATGCTGTCCCTGATTCACATAATCCATCGCCAGTTCCAGGTACGTTTCGTGCGGCAGCTCGTTGCGGATTGCCTGCTGGAAAATGGTCCGGTTTTCGTTCGTAGGTTTGTTTAAATACTTTTCAAAATGTGCGTAGTGGCTGAGCGGATCGATTTCCAACAACTCTTTCCAAACCTGCGCGGCTTGCTCTAATTTATTAAGTTTCCGCAATGCAGTTCCAAGCAATTGATAATCGACCAGATTATTCCGGTTGTATTCCAATGCTTTTCTCGCGTCGTGCTCGGCTTTTTCAAAATCCTGTTTTTGCAATGCAATGCCCGCCAGCTGGGCATATGCTCCGGAGCGGTATTCCATTGTCCAGGTTGCTACCGACAATGCTTCTTCGGCTTTGGTCAGGTCGCCGAGTTTTCGGTAAAGTGCGCCGTATAAATAGTTTGCGCCGCCGTGGTAGGTGTTTTCGGCCAAAGCTTTTTTGGCGAAATCGAGTCCTAGTGCGTACTCACCTTTACGATAATGATACTCCGCGAGCCGGATCAATGCGCCGCTGTGCGTGGCTTCTTTTTCTAAAACAGCCAGATAACGCTGATGCGCGCCTTCGAAATTGCGCATCGCATTTTCATCTTCACCCAACTCAAAAAGCCGCTCCGCTGATTGTGGGTCTTGTTTTTCGAAAGAAATAATCGGTCGATCTAAAATCTTTTCTGGCTGCGCAGCATACACAAGCCGGTCCTTCCCAATACTTACGCGAACCGATTTTTGATCGAAACCCGACAAAGAAATGCCTTTCACATAAACCTCCATCGGCTTCAATTGTAATGGACTTTGATAAATCAACTTTCCGCCGGCAGCAACCTTTAATGTATCCTGAATATTAGAAATCGGATTAACAAAAATCTTCAAACTATCGCCGCTGGTCACCACATTGAGCGTCCCGTAAGGCGAAGCGTCCACCATTCCGCCCGCACCTTTCACCGGAAACCAATATTCCGTTTTTGTTTCAGAATAAAATGGCCCCAAAGATTTTTGATTGTACGGACTATGAAACCCGCTACGCTCAGCTGCCTGGTTGAAAGTCACACCTGACTGTGCCTCAATGTATTGTCCATCTTTGTCGGTCAGCAAATCTTCCCAGATCGCACCTTCCCGCGCCCGCGACCAGATCCATAATTTTTTACCCGGCGCATCCGAGTAAGGCGACCAGTGACCAAAACCAAATTTGCGATCATGCCAGTAACCGCCAAACCAGTTGGTAGCTGTTCCCACAACATGGTAAGACTTATCCCCGCCGGAGTTATTATTCTTGTAATAAGACAAATCCACACCCTTCTCATCCATCGGCCACGGACTTGCATTTCCATCGTGCCCCACATGATGCGTCCCTGGGAAAAAGAACTGCATATCATCAGAAGCCCTAAACGCCGCGTTTTCCCACGAAAGATAGGAGTCGTGCAGGGGCAGGGGATTATACCAAAGGCTCTGTGTTTCGAAATAGGCTTTGTCTTTCGGAAGTACAATTTTCACCCGCCACTGCGTGCGCGAAGCAAGATCCAGACCACCCACTACGCAGGTTACGCTACCGTCAGGATTGTTTTGCATCACATAATCCACCGCCGCGGCTGCCCAGGGCGCGTGGCCGAGATCTAAGCCAAAGTTATGCTCAATGCCCCCGCTCGTCCACGGACCGCGTATTCCGATTGCGCGGAATTTCATGACGTGATTGGTGTACACAAACTCCTCGCCGGTTGACTTTTCGGTAGCGCCCATTACTTTTCCGCCCACTTCCGGCAGTACCTGCACTTTGATGTACGGGTTTTCCAGCTCTACGATTTTCCAGTTTTGGGTCGTGCTTTTGTTGGTATAACCGTCGAAAACATAGTAGGGATAAAACGGCGAAACTTTCTTGCCAATGCCCATCACGGGCAGCGGACTAGGGTCTGAAAAAGGATAGGTCTTCATCGACTGAACCTTCTCGGTAATGCTGGCTTTCTGCGCTTGTAATGCAGGGGAAGCTGCCAGTAAAGCCAGCATCAGCCGGGCTGTTCTGGCATTTGAAGGCAACGAAGAGATAGAAAAATGGGCACTCACGTAATAATGCGGGTTAGGAATAGTCTTGGATTATTTTTTGCCTTTGGAGATCAACTCGCCCAGCTCCATGCGGACTTTGTGCCATTGCTCCTGATCGTAGCTCCACACATCCAGGTTGCCGATGGATTTATCCCCAAAAGGCTCTTTAATGAGCTGATCAACAAGCGCATCCGCACGTTTGGTGTTGCCGTCGAGCTTTGCCAGCAGGCGCAGATATTCATATTCCTGCACACCGTCACGCATGGTTTTTAGGCGGATCGACGGGCAAGGTTCGGATACATTCGGTACCATCCCCGGTTTGTAAATCACCGAGCCGTTCCCATTAAATGCACGGTATGTGAATTCCGCATCGGCTTCGGAGGCTTCTTTGTAAAAGTCTTTCCAGGATTCGGGATCGTACCAGCCGCGTTCCCAACCTGCGCCCACGCCCCAGCTGATCCACGAGAACGTTTTGTATTTCCAGCACGACCAGCTGATCGCGCGGTCGTTTACCAGCGGCAGGTCAATAAATGTCGAGCTTCCGACCCAGCTGTTGAGTTTCGCTTCATAGAGCATCGGGCCATAAAGCCAGTCCTTGATGCCCATTGCCTGGTAACTTTTTACGGTATCAATGTTGTAATTAATGGTATGCGACGCCCAGTCGGTGATCGATTTGCCGATCACGTCCATCGCCTCTTTGGTATAGCCGCCGTCGACGCGGAATTTGGCTTCTGGGTATTCCTTTTTGAACAAATTTCCATAAAACACCATCCGCGACCAGGCTTCAGGAAAGTAAGATTCGTCGAGACCGTTCAGGTACACCGTCAGCAATGTTTTTTTCGGATTCACCATCGGCAACAAATGCTGGCGCACCTGCCGGATCGCACTCGTATATATCGCCTGATTGGCCGCCTTGCGCTCCACTTCGGGCTTGCCAATGTCCGGCCAGCCGGCTGTACCGTGCTTTCCATACACGTCAAATGGCAACGCGAAAGTTTCCAGCGGCTCGCCGTAGCCTGGGCCATAAGCATAGCCTTGTGCTGCCGTGAAGGCTTCGCCGGTCAGGTATTTTTTAAGTTGTTTGTCAAACTTCTCCCATTTAATCTCCGCCTTCCCGTTTCTAACCTGAATTTCAGGATCATAAGTAGGGTCCATTAACGAGATTCTGTTGCGTTTGAAAAGCTGGTACACAGCAAGTTCCTGCTTTTCATCCATGCGACTCAGGAAACCTTCGTGTTGCAGGCTGGCTTTGAAGATATTTTCGTTTGGCAATTCAAAATCCCACACATTCAGGCTCACCGGAATTTGCTGCGTTTTTCCGTTGATGGTGACTGAAATCACACTCTGGTAAGTCCCAGGTTGCGCTTTTTGTGCATCAAGCGGAATAAATTGGTCCACCCAAATGATCTGTGATTTCTGATTACTAATCCGGTTGTTAAAATCAGGCAATGTAAATGGATACACCCAGCGCCCGCGCACTTTGGCGGAGTCGGTTTGAATGAATTTAAATGGGATCAATGCATCGGGATACCAGCCTTTGCCGAGTGTAGATTTAGGATAACCTGTACTCGTACTTTCCACATTCACAGACCATTCCAAAAACAACTCAGGCTTAATGCTAAGTTCTGCATTACCATTCTTAAACGGCGCCATATCAATCTTGATCCCGGTCAGCTCGGCGTTGGATTCATTGGTCAAAACCAGCTGAAACGATACATATTCACCCCTCGCACCATGCAGCGCGACTTGCTTTCCGTCGTAAATCCAGTTTTTGTCCAGCAGATTTCCTTTGCTGCTTTGAACAGGCGGCACGCCTTTGAACCGGTGCTCGATAATCTCATTACTCACCGGATCGAGGCGGACGGAGGAAGGCAGTGCCCGCAGGCGCCACGGATCGGCGGCGAAGGTTTTATTGACGCTGTTCAATGCGATCAAACAGAAAAACAGCTTTGTAAATCGTAACATCATGAAGTGGAGTTTAGGAATGCCAGTCAACTATTTGCTTGTAGGAAAGATCATGAGCTGGCTCAATGCCTCGTCCTCACCGATCACCATATACTTACCATCAGCCGAGGCAGCCAGCGTGCTCAACTGAAAGCCGCGCCACAAGATGCCCTGCTCAATGCCCGGCTCTACCATTTTGAACTCAGGATTTCCAAGATCGGTAAAACCAACATTTTCATCGTAAGAAAACAAATGCGAGTAACCCGGCGCGCCGCCAGCCAGACCGTACAACTTGCCATCGCCACCAAATGCCAAAGCCTGCAAGCGCGGCATCATCGTCGGTTTGCCCAGGTTTTTGATTTTTCTGGTTGCCGGATCCAATACAAATAATTGACCGTCGCCGGCATTGCCGCCATACAATTTTCCGTCGGGAGACTTCGCCCAGGCCTCCACTTGTCCCAAAACTTCCCGTCCCCAAACAGCAGGTAGCGGTCTTTCCAGAAACGAAAAGCTTTTTTTAGCAGGATCAAATGCAAACACCCGGTTACCCGCCGCGCTGCCATAAACCAGTCCTTTATTATCCTGAATCAAAGCTTTGCACAAGTAAACTTCCGGCCCGATCGCAAAATCATGCGCGTCTTTCAGGTGTTTTTCTGTGGGTGCGATTTCATTGAAAATCTGCATCTTTTTCGAGGCGATATCATAGGTAAAAAACTTTCCGCTTGGGTAGCTGATCCCATAAAGCTCGGTGCCTTTCGCATTGCTAAGTAGCGTGAAAATGCCTTCTCCGGCGATAGGTGAGCCTAAATCTTTCACCTCTATTGCGTCGCCACTTCCAATGCTTACTTGTATTAAATGTCCTGTTTGCTGGTTTTTGCTTGACTGTGCCAGGGTACCTGCATAAAGCACATTGCCTGCGCCTTTGCAAAAGCCTGTCGCGATTGCATTTTGACCGGGAACTACCTCCTGCAAATCTTTCGCCGCCAGCATTTTGCGACCGGAAAGCGACGAAACAAAGAGGTAAGGCGACAAACCTTCCTTTGCAGTAGTGCCACCGACAATCAAGTCACCCTGCACGTGCAGAGATGTGATCGCATTGCGGTACATAGGCAGTCGCTTCTCGGCACTGTTAGGCAGCGATACCTCGATGGCAAATGCATCTTTGGGCGTAAAGAATTCGTATTGCGCGAAGAGGGGGGCTGAGCTAGCCAGCGTAAGCGCGGGTAATAATATTTTTTTGGCTAGATTTCTCATTTCCGGATTTCTTTTTCGGGATTGAACTGGATCATAAACGGGCGGCTGGAATCGCCTTCACCTGTGCGGCGGCGGGCTGCGAAATACATGTTGCCCTCTTTGTCCCTGATATCCGAACCCGTCGCCTCGGTCATGGAAGTGATCGGGTACTCGCGCAAAATGGTCGGTTTTTTGGTGGCCGGATCAAATTCCACCAGTACCGTTTTATCTTTCAAAACATAGTTACCGTGTCCGCCGATGATGTAGTACAGTTTGCCGTTTTGGCCAATGTTCAGGTTTGGTACATAAGGTCCCCAGGCAGGTGCCTTTCCCGTTTCGATTACGCCGCCGAGGTCTTCCACTTTGCCTATTCCATTCTTTTCCGGGTGAAATGCGATCAGTTTGGCACCGTAGGTAACGAGGTAAATGATGCCTTTCGACTCGTCTTTGGCATAGGCGGTGACGCCGGTGATGATCTTGGAGCCGGGCGTACCGGGGAATGCAGGCAGACTTTCACGCGCGAAAACCAAGCTGTCGCTGTCTTTTTCATACTTCACCAACCGCTGCCTCCAGTCTACATAATAGCAGTTGCCCCACCAGTCGGTAAACAATACACGCGGCACGTGCGAGCTGGCCAATCGACCGAGGTCACGCATCTGGTTTTTTTCAGGATTGTAAACAAGGAAATGCGCCTGCGGATAGGTAATTCCGTACAATGTTCCTGTTTTCGGGTCGATGTCGACGTCTTTAATGCTTTCATACTGCATTCCGATTCCAAGATTTTTCAAGCCGTTGTTGGCATCCCATTTCATGAAAAAACCCCCGGCATAACCTTGCGGATGCTCCATTAAGTACTCTTCGCGCGACTCACCGCCGTCAGTAGAGAAATAAATGGAACCATCAGGAGCCGAAACGATCTTGGAATGTATTTTCCCTTGCCACTGATACGGACGCAGATTGGCCATTTCTTTAATAAAGCCATTCAGTTTCATCGTTTTTTGCGCGGCATCGAAGGTGTACAAACCAATGTTGTTGGCGTGATTGGTCACCCCGATGAAGACGGTATTGGAAGCTGCATTGTAGCCGATGGAACCCCAGGTGGAATGCGCTTCGGGGAAATCGGGGTATTCGATAAAGGCGGTATGCTTGTCGTTTGCCGGGGAATTTTGGGCAAAAGCGGGAGCAGCGCACATCAAATACAGCCAGAGGTGTAATGTACGTTTCAAAAAGTTAAAGGTTTAGGTAGCGATTGTTTTTGATTATGCTAATATAAAGTACTCAGCACAATTTTGACAATAAGACTTTCGAAATCTTTCTTTTTTATTTCACTTTAATTACGAACTTCCTCATAGCCCATGAACAATGCCGAAATAATAGCCAGTACAATGCCCGCTACAATAACAGGGTGGGGGATCGTTTGATACAGGGCCAGGGATAATGCAACGGTGAGTACCGGTGAAAGTGCGGTGGTGATCGGCGCAATGATAATCGCTTTGCCGTAACGGAATGCGTAAACCAGGCACAATGCGCCAAATGCATTCAGGGACTGAATAATCGCCGACAGGTAAGGTCCTTTAAAACCCCATTCAATGGGTTGACTGAAATCGGTGAGATATAATGCAAAGGGAATGAGCATGACCGAAGTTGCCATCATATAGAAATACAGACTTTCGGCTGACATGATCTCATTCGCAAACCGCATAATGTACCCCTGCGCACCCCAGGCAAACAGCGGGATTGCCACGAGAAGCATCCAGGTATACCCGCTCACCTGCGTAGCGCCTGCGGGCTGATAGGAGAGCATAAATATAGAAACAAGCGCCAAAGCCACGCCAAACCAGCCCAGTTTGCCCGTTTTTTCATGGAGTAGCGCCACAGCCATTAAAATTGTTACCACCGGCGTGAGCGAAAGAAGTGGAAATACCAGGTAAGCGGGAGCAATGCGCAACGTGAAGAAAAGTACAAGCTGACCGCCCGCGCCGAGTAACCCCGCTGCGCCGCCCCAAAGCATCGCTTTTCTGTTGAAATCGAGCTTCCAGCCTTTGATTTTTAATGCGGCCAGTGAAGCCGGTATCATCGTTAATGCCCAGACAACATAGCCGAGCGTGGCGGGAAAACCGTTTTTCTCGGGTATCTCAATCACTGCGCCCCATACGCCGATAAATAGGACATGGATAACTACATATATCAGCCAACTGTTTGTTTTACTGCTCATTAATAGTTGCTTTTACGAATTTGTCAAACCATTGAATCATGCGCGCACTCAGGTCTGCGCGGTTTTTCGGGCTCAGGTCGGGCCGCCAGCCGTGGCCTTCGCCGGTATACTGCACGAGCTGGGTTTCCACGCCGCGCTTTTTGAGGGCGATGTACATTTCCTCGGCTTGCGTGAATGGGACTTCGTTATCCGTTTCACCGTGTAAAATCAGCGTTGGCGTGGTCGCCCGGGCTACATTCCGCAGCGGCGACCATTGCCAGAGCAGATCAAAATGATCAAATGCGCGTCCGCCAAATTCGGCTTCCATCAAAGAATGGTACAGCGAAGTGCCCGCAAAGCTGACCAGGTTGCTTAGTCCGCCGTCTGCGACAGCTGCTTTGAAACGTGAAGTTTGGGTGACAATCCAGTTGGTCATATATCCGCCGTAACTCTGCCCGGTAACACCCAGCTTCTCAGGGTCCAGCCACGTCTTTTGACTTAAAATAAAATCAACACCAGCCATCAGATCCTGGTAATCGCCTCCACCCCAGTTGTTTATAGTACCAATGGAAAACTGCTGTCCATAACCATGACTGCCTCGCGGATTAATATAAACCACCGCATAGTCCGCCGCAGAAAGCAAATGCATACGCTCGTCAAAATCGTGACCAAACATATTATGCGGCCCGCCGTGGATGACCAAGATAAGGGGGTATTTTTTTGTTTCTTCAAAATCAACGGGCTTCATCAGCCAGCCTTGCACCTGCGTGCCGTCGAAGCTTGTGAACCAGAATGTATCAGCTGGTTGCAATGTCTTCGTCGTCAGCCAAGCTGTATTTTCCTGCGTGAGTTGTTGTGCTATTGTACCCTGACTACCAGTTTGAAAGATTTCAGGAGGACAATTCGAGTTCGTTTTTACAAAGACCAAATCCTCACCAGCCGCATCCAAACAAAACTCGGAAATGCACCCTGGGCCTCCCTGAACAATTTCAACAACTTCATTTCCAACATCAACCCGATAAATGGAAGTATCTCCGCGATCACCTGCAATGAAGTAAATGTATTGTTCCGAAGGATGCCAGCGAATGTGCTCGATCCTTCTATCAAGGCTTTTGGTAATATATTTTGACTGGCCGCCATCTGCCGAAATCAATGCAATGTGCGTGTCTTCGGCGGGACTATCGTTCGTTCCGATTGCCTCTGAAGTCGCCAAAAAGGCAATGTAATTTCCATCGGGCGACCAGGTTGACTGATACGTCAGTCCCTTGTTGTCAGTAAGTTGTTTGATTGTTTTTGTGTTGACATCAACCTTCCAGACCTCGCTCTGCTGAATATCATCTGGCCTTTCTGTGCGGTTGCTGATGAATGCAATGTGCCGGCTGTCCGGCGACCACATAATGGAATGCTCATTGTAAGAACCTGACGTAAGCAATTCCGGCGAACCGCCAGAAGCCGGGATCAGGTAAATGTGGGTGTTGGCTTGATCCGCATAGGTCGGTCTGCCGCGGCCACCCTTAGTTTTATATAGCAAGTCGTTAAATACCCGCACCGCCGGCTTTTCTGTTTCTACTGTCGAGATATCCGAACTCACATAAGCAATGTATTTCCCGTCCGGCGACCAGACGCAGTTATTTAAAGCAAGGTGATTGATGAAATACGAAGATTCATATCGCTGCACCAGAAAGCGGCTGTCTGCATTTGCTACATTGTATATATGTAGTACTCCGTCTTCGGTTTCGTATAACAGCGCGGTTCCGTCCGGCGACCAGGCGTGGGCAGAGCCGCGGGCAATGGTTGTTTTGGTTTTGCCGTCCAGCGACATTAAAATGATCTCATCGTACCGGAGATCCGCATCGAAATCGGCAAATCCGAGATGATAAACAAGGAATTGATTACCGGGCGACAATAATGGCGTGCCTGCTTTTCTGATTTTGCATAAGTCTGCTATTACAAGTCCTTGTGGCGAGGCCTTTTCGGTAGGGATCATAAATGTGGGTCAGGAAGCGATGATCTGCGTGGCAAGCCGGTAGCCGGTCGTTGCATGCTTAATATACGCCATTATTTTTCCTGCAAGATAGGGGTAAGATTAAATAAATTAAAAGAAAGGTTTAGTAATATTTTTTACTTTCGTTTTATGATGTTTAATTTGAATCGTCATATTAGCATACCTCAAAATTTTACAAAACCTCCATCCTCTGATACTGCGGGAATGATAAAAATTAACAACGAAATCCATGCGCCTGAAAGCCTTGGGGAAGCACACACACGAAGAGAGATACTGTCACAGCCTGCGCTGTGGGAAGAAGTATACCATTTAATTCATCAGCAAAAGGATGCAATCGAAGATTTTTTGAACCCGATTCTTGAAAATGAGCAGTTGCGTATTGTGCTCACCGGCGCGGGTACCTCGGGCTACATCGGCGACTCTGCACAGGGAACGCTGCAAAAAGCCTGGCGAAAGCCGGTTCAGGCGGTACCAACCACCGAGATCGTCACACAGCCGCATGCCACATTTATCAGATCAGTACCCACGCTGCTTATTTCATTTGCCCGCTCGGGAAACAGTCCTGAAAGCGTGGAGACGGTGAAGCTGGCGGATCAATGCTGCGATGAAATATACCATTTGATCATCACCTGCAACAACGACGGCGCGCTCGCACATTTGGGCGCAGCTAACCCGCACAAGGCTTATTGTATCATACTGCCCGAGGCAACCAACGATAAAAGTCTGGCGATGACGAGCAGCTTTACCTGCATGCTGCTTACCGCGCTGCTGGTAGCGAATGTGGCAACGCTTGACCGTGCGTTCTCCAAAGTGCAGCATATTGTTGCGCAGGGGAAAGTGATTTTTGAAAATAAATTTTTACTCGAAAGTCTGGTACAAAAGGACTTTGAAAGGGTAGT
>NZ_JBHYGF010000094.1:0-475 GCF_051859145.1 Dyadobacter sp. | reverse complement strand
GGGATCCGGCGAAATGCTGGGGATTGCCAGGGAATGCCATCTGAAATTGCTGGAACTGACCGACGGAAAACAGGTATGTATGTCGGATTCCTTTTTAGGTTTCAGGCACGGGCCGCGGGCTTTTGTCAATGAAAATACGCTGCTGGTATACCTGTTTTCAAGAAACCCGCACATCCTGCGTTACGAGCGCGATCTGGTAGAAGATACTGCCAAAGACGCGAGGTCGATCAGGTCACTGCAAATCGGAAGCGGACTTGATCTGCCGAACAGCAATCAAATATCATTGGAAATGGATCCCGAAAACGAGTATCAAATGATCGCAGCCACCCTCGTGGGGCAATTGATGGGGTATTATAGTGCGCTGCACGCGGGGCTTAATCCCGATAGTCCGTCTGCCTCGGGCTCGATCAGCAGGGTAGTGCAGGGAGTGAATATATATCAGGAGTAAACCATGTCAAACGCGAAGTTACTGGTC
>NZ_JBHYGF010000093.1:0-11170 GCF_051859145.1 Dyadobacter sp. | reverse complement strand
TCACACTAATGAAACTCTTCGACTCTCTATTCAAACGTCCCTGGATCGCCTGGTTCTGGACATTATTGATTCTTGTTGCCTGCACGTGGCCTGGCAAAGATCTGCCGTCGGCTCCTACTGTGGGATTTGACAAGATTGTACACGCGGGATTGTTTATTGTATGGATAACCTTGTGGCTGCTGGTTTATCCGGAAAAAGCCCGCTTTTTTGTAATACTCGGAATGGCGTACGGACTGGGGCTGGAATTTTACCAGCAGCTTCTGCCATTTGACCGCACGTTTGACTGGTGGGATGCCGTGGCAGATGCTGCTGGTGTACTAATGGGATATCTTTTTGTGACTTTCGTGATCAATCGCTACCGCCAGCGCTTGTATTGATTGATAAGGCTGTTGGTCGAGCTGTCGTGGTTGTTCACGGGCCAGTCATTTTGCAGCTCAGGGTAAATCTTGTTGGCAAGCTGTTTCCCAAGCTCTACGCCCCACTGATCGAAACTGTAAATATTCCAGATGATACCCTGAACAAAGATCTTATGCTCGTACATGGCGATCAGGCTGCCTAGTACTTTCGGAGTTATCTTTTTTACCAAAATTGAATTAGTAGGCCGGTTACCAGAGAATACCTTAAACGGCGCGATTGCATCAATTTCCTCAGCAGATTTGCCGGAAGCTTTCAACTCGGCACGTACCTCCTCGTCCGTTTTTCCATTCATCAATGCTTCTGTCTGAGCAAAGAAGTTGGACAACAACATTTTATGGTGATCACCAAGCGGATTGTGGCTGATCGCCGGCGCAATGAAATCGCAGGGAATCAGCTTGGTACCCTGGTGAATCAGCTGGTAAAATGCGTGCTGCCCGTTCGTACCCGGCTCTCCCCAGATCACCGGTCCGGTCTGGTAAGCTACTGCATTTCCGTCTCGTCCCGTGCTCTTCCCATTACTCTCCATATCTCCCTGCTGGAAGTATGCAGCAAAACGATGCATATACTGATCGTAAGGAAGGATTGCCTGCGTTTGCGCATCAAAAAAGTCGTTGTACCAAATGCCGATCAGCGCAAGCAGCACCGGGATATTCCGCTCGAATTTTGTAGTCCTGAAATGCTTGTCCATCTCGTGCGCGCCAGAAAGCAGCTGCTCGAAATTTTGAAAACCCACATAGCAGGCAATCGAAAGGCCAATCGCAGACCAGAGCGAGTACCTTCCTCCTACCCAGTCCCAAAATCCAAACATATTTTCCGGATCAATGCCGAATTTTTCAACCTCAGTCCGGTTTGTTGAAATTGCTACAAAATGCTTTTTAACAAAATTCTCGTCCTTCGCCTTATCCAAAAACCAATTGCGCGCACTATGCGCATTCGCCATTGTTTCCTGCGTCGTGAAAGTTTTGGAAGCGATCATAAACAATGTCGTTTCTGGATTAAGCGACTTCACCGTTTCAGCAATGTGCGTTCCATCTACATTGGAGACGAAATGCACATTCAATCCCGGCTTGCTATAAGCTTTCAGGGCTTCTGTCACCATGACAGGGCCCAGGTCACTGCCGCCGATGCCGATGTTAACCAGATCGGTAATCTCCTTGCCTGAATACCCTTTCCAGGAACCCGAGCGGATTTTGCCTGAAAATTCCTTCATCTTGTCAAGTACCTCATTGACATCTGGCATTACATCCTTTCCGTCAACCATCACCGGCTCGTTGGAGCGGTTTCTAAGTGCAGTATGCAATACAGCCCGTCCCTCAGTTGCATTGATCTTTTCGCCGGTAAACATCTGCTCAATCGCCTCAGCCACGCCAGCTTCCTCGGCAAGCTGGACCAAATATGAGCGTGTGCGGGTAGAAATGCGGTTTTTGGAATAGTCAACCAGGATATCGCCAAAGCGTACCGAAAATTTCTTCGCGCGCTCGGGCTCCTCTTCAAAGAGCGATTTGAGGTGTTTTTGCGAAATGGTTTTATGGTGCGTTTTCAGCTTTTTGTACGCAGGCAGTTTATCAAAGGGTACGTTACGGAGCATCGCTTGTCGGATTATTAGGTAAGATTCAAATCAATTCTGAGGTACAAAAATAGGATTTTGTGACACTTTAAACCATTTTAACACATTATACTGCGTCACAAACCCCTTTGAAGTACCCGACTGACTCCGCTATTCCGGCCAGCGGATCTTTCATATCTTTCTCATATTCAAGCGCACACACACCAGAGTATTTGACCTTCCGCAGCATCTTGACGAATGCAGGAATATCGATCACACCCCGGCCCAGCTCCACTGCTTTTCCATCTTTGGTAGCAGCTGTTACGTTTTTAAGGTGCAGGTCGAAAATGCGTTTGGAATATTTGTTGAGATCGGCAATGGAATCCTGGTTGTCCCGGCGGTTGTGCCCCATATCAAAGCAGATCCCGACGCGTGGATCCAGATCTTTGATCAGGTTGTTGATCGAAGCTGCATTCGGGTACAGCTTGTCTTCCGGACCGTGGTTGTGAATTGCGTATTTGATATCATATTCCTTCACTTTCTGATCTACATATTTCAGGTCTTCATGATTTGGGATACCGATAATTAGCTTCACGCCCACCCTTTTGGCATAATCAAATGCATTGTCTATGTCCTTCGGAGTTTTTGTGTAAATCGGTCCAACCGCATACCCGGTTACGCCTGACTCTTTCAGCTTCTCGTGAAATGCGGTGATCTGCTCGGCTGTGCTGTTATAAGGAAGATGAAAATCCTTGATACACAAATAGTGTACGTCCGTCCGCTTCATCATAGAAAGCGCCTCGTCAAGCTTGAAGTTTACAAAGCTGAAACCGGCTATACCCAGCTTGAATGTATCTTCCTTTTTATCCAAAACACTGGCCGCATTGCTCTCGCGGGTAACTGAAAGCAAGCTTCCGGCAACAAGGCCGGCTATTCCTTTTTGTACAAATCTTCTTCTTGAATTCATTGATCTGAAATTTTGATTAGCGCTACATCTATAAAGACGAGGTACTTCCGTTTTACCACCCACTTTATATTTTCAGTCTGATCCCGATTCCGTTGATCAGTCCGGTAATGATGATGACGAGCAGCGAAAAACATAGGGATTTGATCAATCCGACAATTCCTGTACGCAGGAACAAAGGCAGACTAAAACTCAGTAAAGCGAGTACCGCATACCAGATATAAGGTATCAAATAGCAAGTCAAAGTAGCTGTTCCTGCCGGTTTCAGAATGTTGGCCCAAGTCCTGGCTTTTTTCAGATCTACCAGCCAGAACATGCATGCAAAAGCAAGAAAGCTGATCCCGCTGCAAATCCCGACCCAGGCGGGAGTCGCACGGATCTTCGATATTCCCCAGAATGGACGCGTACCAAATCCGTAAACCAGTGCCGCAATTCCAAGTGCAATCAGGATCCATATATAGGTTTGGCCAAGCCCGCCGCGCGAACCCGGCCCGCGGTAAATAACAGAGGCAGTGACGCCCGCCATGACAAAAGCAGGCATAGAGCCGCTGCCAACGATCCAGACGTACTTTCGCACAGGATCAAGAGAATCGAGCACTCCGGCGAATTCGGCCAGATTGAACAAGACAAGAAACAACCAGCCCGCTACAATCAGCGGCAAATTGTCTTTCATCAAAAAGTAAAGCACCGCGCAGATCAGGTATGACCAGCCGATCAGCCCCAGTATCCCGTACCAGTGCGTTCCCATCCACTCCGGATTTGCCGGGTCGCCGCCTTTGTATATCACTGCCAAAGCGGCAAGAATAATGTAGCCAAGTATTTTGTAGCTGGTAGTACGCACATCATTTTTACCATACACATTCCAGATCAGGAAGAATGCGATTACCATTGCAATACTCCACACGTGTTTGCTAACCGGCATTGCACTGCTCAAAGCACTTTCCAGGTTGACCAGGTAAATGCCCATTAACAACAACGCGAAGGTTCGCTCGGCAATGTGGAAGAGGATAATTCCATTGCTATCCCCTTTTTTCTTGCGGTTGGAAATGGCGAAGGGAATAGAAAGACCTACAATAAACAGAAAACAAGGAAAAACGACATCGGAAAGCCCCATCGCATCTTCGCTGCCCTTGCTGTGCTCCATCCATTGCGGTACCCCTTTCAGGGTCCAGAAATCGTTCACAAAAATCATCAGGAACATCGTCAGTGCTCTGAAAATGTCAATGGAATCCACACGTGCGGTGGCTGGGCTCGAAGTCATTGTATAACAGGCAGGGGTTAGGATTCCGAATATATCACGAATTTGAACAAATACAGTGCAATACCTGCCGTTAATCGTCTCAGAGGCACTTTTTTCTGTTTGGCCCCCTGATTTTTCCGGTTAGCACATTCAGTCTGGCATTGACTTTGCAGAGTAATTATTTTTATTTGAATTATCCTGCGAAGGCAGGCGATTTCTCAACGAAAACTCTCCTTCAACTTTGAGACCGGAAACATTTCTTTTTGAAATTTCATGGGAAGTCTGCAATCAGGCAGGCGGTGTTTTTACCTATATCAAGTCGAAAATCCCGACGATGGTCGACACTTACGACGATCGTTATATGCTGATCGGACCGTATTTTGCCGAAAAAGCCGAAAGTCACTTCCGGCCTTTGCAGGAAATTGATCAGCTTGCTCTTGCCGAAGCAGTGGCATTGGTGCGCTCACTGGGGTTTGAGGTCCATTACGGTTACTGGCTGCTCGACGAAGCCCGCCCCAAAGTGCTGCTGATTAATCCGGTAGTGAGCAGGAATGTTTTAAATGGGGCCAAAGGACGTTTTTGGCAGCGGTTTGAAATATCTTCTCTTGAAACAGACGAACTGCGCGACCTGGTACTTGGCTTTGGCGAAGTGGCCGGTATCCTGTTGAAAAAGCTGGTAGACAAGCTCGACGCAGACCAGGACGTGATCGCACATTTTCACGAGTGGATGTCAGCCTCCTGCCTGGCCGACCTCGAATACGGAAAAGTCAGAATAGCCACCGTTTTCAATGCGCACGCCACCTTGCTGGGCAGGTACCTTGCTTCCAATGAAGAGCCGTATTTTCATCATATGCCCTATTATGACTGGCAGCAAAAGTCCAGCGAGTACGGGATCCTGCCGCGCGTTGCATTGGAACGTTGCGCCGCGCAGGCCGCTCACGTGCTGGTTACAAACAGCGAAGTTACCGCCTGGGAATGCGAGTTGTTTCTGTCGAGAAAGCCTGAGTACATTATCCGAAACGGCATTCATAGGAAACCGGAGGGCGGACACGAGGTATTTGAGCTGCATCTTCAAAACAGACAGAAAATTGACGCCACCGTCAAAGCGCTGATTACGCCGAGTTATCCTTTCAAAACTGATAATACCCTCTACTTCTTCACGTCGGGCATATACGAATTTTATAACAAAGGATTTGACATCACATTGCGCGCAATTGCGAGACTGAATGAAATGCTGGCAAACCGGGATACCGATATCTCCATTGTATTTTTTGTTATATCAAAACAGCCATTTTCAAACATCAGACCTGACATACTCGAATCACGTCAGCGGTTTCAGGACTTACAGAAGATTTGCAAAAAAATCAGTCAGCAGCTCGGGCCTGACCTGTATTCCAATGTAATCAACAAGCACAATGCCGCTCTACCCAATTTAAATACGCTGATTGATGAAGATCTGCACGTCACCTGGCGTGAGGCGAAGGCAGAATTCAGAAGGGAAGGCTTACCACCTGCAGTCACGCATTTGCTTGACGGGCCTGACGAGATTTCCAGCTTCCTGTCAGCCCACCAGCTTGATAACCGCGAGGAAAACAAAGTAAAAGTATTTTACCATCCTGATTACATTGAGCGGGCTACCTCGGTGTTTTCAATGGACTACCCGGAATTTGTAAGAGGCTGCCATTTGGGAATTTTCCCTTCGCTGTACGAACCCTGGGGATATACTCCGATGGAAGCTGCTCTGAAAGGTACGCCGGTAATAACAAGCGACTTGTCCGGTTTTGGCAGGTACATTCAAACCGTTATTCCGCCTGAGAGCGAAGATGGGATCAAGATGCTGTACCGCCGCTATCATTCCGATGATGAAGCAGTGGAAACACTGGCCAATATGTTACTGGATTTTGCCGACACTTTTGAGCGGGAACATTATGTGCCGAGGGTAACCCTGCCTAAAACAGTGGTGGATACCGTTTGCTGGACAGAGTTGATGCGATACTACCGCGATGTATATCGGCTGGCGCTCATGCGTCACCAGCCGGCAGGTGATTTGTATTGATCGGTTTAATCAGTTAGCCAGGTACCTGAGCGACAGCATGGTGATATCATCAAACTGATTGGCCGCGCCGATAAATTCAACCAGACTTTCCAATGTAGCCTCATTCATTTCCCGCGCCGAAGTTTTCGTTGAACCTTCGCCCGTTGTAAAGAAATCCTGCAAGTAATGCAAACCGTAACGCGCGCCTGCGAGGTTGTTCGCGTCGGTTACTCCATCTGTGTAAAGTACAAACTTATCTCCCTTGTTCAGTGTGAACGTATGCGATTCGTATTCAAACGACGGATCGAAGCAGAGCGCCATTCCGCCCAGTTTGGGAACGAGCTCGGTAGTACCGTCCGCACGAATGATAATAGGCGGCTCGTGGCCGGCATCCACATATTCCACAACACCCGTTTTTACATTCATAATGCATACAAATGCAGTAACAAACATATAAGTGGAATTATCCTCGCTCAAAAACTGGTTTACGATCTTTACTTTTTCGCAAATACTATCATCATTCCTGTTTGAAAACTGGCTTTTAAAAATCGCTTTACAGATCGCCATGAACAACGCGGCCGGCACTCCCTTATCCGAAACGTCACCGATCATAAAGAAGAGGTGCTCGGAATCCATCATGAAATAATCATACAAATCCCCTCCTACTGCCTTGGCCGGATGAATGAATGCATGTAGATCGACCCCCGCTTTGCCGATGTTGGCAGGTACCGTTTTGGGCAGCATCGATAGCTGTATCTCGCGCGCCACGCTCAGGTCATTCTGGATTGCGATCAGCTGCTCGCGGCCTTTTTCGAAATTGGCTAGCATTTCAATGTGCTCGACAGTCTTAGAGATCGTAATTTCAAGATCCTCGAAATTCACAGGTTTGGTTACAAAATCAAATGCACCCCGGTTCATCGCTGTGCGGATGTTGTCCATATCCCCGTAAGCCGACACCATAATCGCTTTCAAAAGCGGGTTTTGCTTTTCGTTGATTTTGGAAAGAAATGTCAGCCCGTCCATTCCCGGCATGTTGATATCCGACAGGATCAGTGTAATATCCTCTGTCTCTTCCAGTTTTTGAAGTGCCTCAATCCCATTATTTGCAAAAACAAATTCATATTTCTTATCCCTGATCTGCTTTCTGAACAGTTGAAGAATGAGCATTTCCATGTCTTGCTCGTCGTCCACACTTAATATCCTGATGGCCATTTTCTAATGTTTGTTTTGGTAAAAATCCCGTTTAGGCAGGAATGAGTATTTTGAATTCTGTTTTTTCTCCCGGAACCGAAGTCACACTGATCGTTCCTTTATGCGTATCCACAATGCTGGTGTAAGTAAGCGATAATCCAAGTCCCGTCCCTTTCCCCTGCGGCTTTGTAGTGAAAAAAGGCTGAAAGAGCTTGGCTACAATTTCCTCCGGAATACCTATCCCATTGTCGCACAGCAGTATTTCGATTTCATTGTCAACCCGCCGCGTTGAAATGGAAATCACAGGATCAAACCCCGCTACCTGCTGTTTCCGTTTTTCATTAATCGCATAGCAGGCATTATTGACCAGGTTCACGATCACGCGCCCAAACTCCCCACGCGCTATGCTCACATTACCTACCGCAGGATCAAGCGCATAATTGAGCGTGACATTAAACTCCCTGTCTTCGGCACGCACACTCTGGTAAGCCAGCTTGCTGTACTCTTCAAGCAGCTGGTTCAGGTCGGTCTTCTCAAAAACGGCGGCTTCGGAACGTGCCTGTGCGAGCATACCCTGGATGATCCGCTCAATGCGTTTCCCGTTTTCATTGATCTTCACGAGGTTTTTAGATAATGTCTCCAACAGCTCCCGCTCGTCCGCCACATCGTCCTCACTCAGCTCACTCAGCGGCTTACCTACCAGCTCACGCATTTCGTCGATCAGCCCGTTGGACAGTCGTGAGAAATTGTTTACGAAGCTGACGGGATTCTTGATCTCATGTAAAATACCTGCACTCAGCTGTCCAATCTCGGCCAGCCGGTTGAGTTCGATTATTTTCTGCTGATAAATCGCGATGTCCTTATCAGTAATTGCGGGCTCCATATGCGTGTCTATTAGTAGTACGGGTAACTGTCTGTGGGTTATCTGACAATGGGAAGAGCGATTTCAATTTCAGTAAAATCCCCTTCCTTTGAAGTTACCGACATTCTGCCCTTGTGAAATACGATGATATCCTTGCTCATGTAAAGTCCGAGCCCGGTGCCTTTTGAAGTAGGTTTGGTGGTGAAGAATGGATTAAATAGCTGTTCTGTTTCTTTCAAAGGGATACCTTTTCCATTATCCCTCACAAAAATTGAAATCGCCCCTTCCGTTCGCTTCGTCGAAATGCGGATCTCGGGTTCAAATACCTTATCGAACTTGGTCTTTTCAATCACCGCATAACACGCATTGCTGATCAGGTTGGTGAGCACTTGTGCAAATTCGTAAGGCAACAGACTCACGCGCACGGGCTCTGCGTCCAATGCAAAAACCAGCTTGATCTTCGCGTCCTTATATTCCGCCAGCACTTCCTGGATCGCCGATTTTGACTTTGATTCCAGGAAAGGATTAAGGTCTGTTTCAAAAAATTCCGTCGATTTTCCTTTGAGCAGCTTCTGCATATCCTTTACAATGCGCGTGGTGCTGTTTCCGTGCTCGTAAATCTTTTCCAGGTTCTTTTGCAGCATTTCAAAGCCGCTTTCCAGGTCGTCCTTTTCATCTTCCGACAAGGTATCCTGATGTTTATCAGTTACTTCCGTAATCTCTTTCAACAACTTGCCTGACGACTGCGAGAAGTTGTTGATATAATTTAATGGATTAAGAATGCGGTCGACGATACCTTTTGTCAGACTACCCACAGAAGCCAGACGCTCCTGCCGGATCAACTCTTCCTGGGTGGATTTCAGGTTCGACAGTGTGTTTTCAAGATCTTCCAGAATGTTTGTTTTAATATAAGCCCCGATCAAATGCTCTTTCAGGTTTTTGACCATATTAAAGTCGCGCTCGCCAAATGCATTTTCGCGGTCCATATTTTCCAGGGTAATGTAACTTTTCACATCCCCATCCACCCGGATCAGGATACAAATCAGTGATTTGGGCGAGAAAGCTTCACTCACGGACCTGTTCGTATTCTGGTGCCGAAAATTGTTTTTCAAAAATATATCCTCGTAAACCTCATCTGCGCCCATGACGTAGCGTTGTTCCGCCTCGGCTGCTGAGAGTTGTACACCTTCCACATCGGCACGCTCAATTACGCCGGCCAATGCGATAAACTGGTAGCAGTCAGTCGCTTTATTGTATATCAATGCAGAAGCGCCGTCCACGTTTTGAAACTCGCAAAGCCGGTCGAGTACCAGCTGGAATAACTTGCCGGTGTTTACCTCTCCATTGATCGACTTCACAAATTCATCAATCCTTTCCAGCTGATCATTCGTCGCAGACAGTTCCTCGGACTGGTGTTCAAGTTCTTCTTTCTGGCTCACCACTTCCTCTGTGCGTTCGCGGATCAGGTTTTCCAGTTCCTGCTTCTCGCGAATGATCGCCCGCAGGCGCCAGCGCACGACATAGTAAATCATGACCGCAAACACGATGGCGTACAGCGCGATCATGTACCATTGCCTGAACCAGGGTGTTTGTATAAACAAAGGAAATGCAGCCTCTTTGGAGATATTGCCATAGATATCCCGCGCCCGCACCTTGAAAACGTAGCTTCCCGAAGGCAGCCCGCTATACTCCTTCCGCGCAATGGTACTCCATTCCGACCAGCCTTTATCATAGTTTTCGAGCAGGTACTGGTACGATACTTCCTGATTACTATGGAAGCTGGGCAATGCAAATTCAAAAATGAGGCTGTTCTGTTTGTGGTCAAGATTTAGCCTTTCCGCAGCATTCCGGTCAACAGGCAGGTCGCCGTCAGGTGTGCTCACATTTCTGATCAGAACGGGATAATTGAGCGGATGCTGTTCACTCAGGCGCATATCGAGGCGGTACAAACCCTGGTCACCACCCAGCCAGGCTACTCCATTGTTATCTGGATAAATGACCTGGAACGGGATAGCTGCAATGGGGAGCAGAGGTTTTTCAATGAGCTCAAATGCATTGCTTTGTCCCTTTTTCCTGAAAAACGTTACAGACTTCTTGTCTCCACGCGTGGTCCAGATATTTCCGGCACCATCGCCTTGTACCCGATCAAACCAAGCCTTTTCAGAAAGCCAGCTGGCACGTACAAAGCGGTCTGCATTGGACTGGTATTCAAAAAGCCCATCCTTGTTGGTAACGATCAGCCTGTTTCCAAAAACGGCCAGTTTATTATAAAGCGGGCTGCTGATTCCTTGCGTGGCAGAGAATTTCCGTGCGGTTCCCGCCTCGTCATTTAATTTATAAATCCCATTCGAAAGCGTTTCAAGCCAGAATGTACCCGCAGGAAATTCAGTAATGCCGGTAATTTGTTCAGTAACCGATTTGATCCTTTCTTTTTGCCAGCCACTGCCCGATTTTTTATAAACAGCCAATCCATCCTGCAAGCCTACCAAAAGCCTGGTGCCGTCCTGGGAAGCAGTTACGGTCAGCAAAAAATCATTCGACAGGGTCGCCAGTCCACCCTTTTTACTTAGCTGAAACAAACCCTTATTGGAGGCAATGTACAAATACCCGCCCGCCTCACTGAACCCGAGGCAGCTTCCTGGAAATCCAGTAAAATGCGTTACCCGGTTATTTTCAATGGCGTAAAGTCCGTTCAATGTTCCTACGATCAGCTTATTATCAAAGCGCGTCACCGCAGTTACCGACCCTTTTAATCCTGAGCTACCGTCAAAAACGGACATGGGGGAAGGCAGATCGAAGCGCGCAATTCCGTTGTTCAATGCAAGCCAGAGGTTGTGCTCGCGGTCGCTGAACATAGCAGTAACCTGACTATCTTCCATCTCTCCGAAACCATAAACCGGATAGGCGATCGTCCC
>NZ_JBHYGF010000092.1:0-11203 GCF_051859145.1 Dyadobacter sp. | reverse complement strand
GTTATCACCTTCCTTGAAAGAGTTATAAAACTCAGTCGCGGTACAGTATCCATTCCATGGAGCCTGAGGTGTGTTGTAAGTCAACTGGCTCAGATAGTGGAGTGTACGCATGTTCATGTTAAACCCGCCCCGTTTCGAAGCATCGTAAGGTACAGCCAGGATATTCTCTTTGGAAGACTGGTTCTGCGTAGAGAAGTTGCTGAAAAAGTCAGCTGACAACGCGTATTTACCGGAATTAATAACAATGTCGCATTCCGCTTTTGCTTCTGCCCATTTCGGAGTACCTGTGTAAACTTCCGCGTTCAGATACAATTTAGCCAATGTCATATCGGCCACGTATTTGTTGAAACGGCCGTAAAAAGCACCGCCCGCAGTTTCGCTCAGGTTAGGATAAGCTTCTTTCAATTCCTTTTCAATCCACGCAAAAACCTCAGCACCTGTCTTCTGGGTAGGGCTATCACCGCCCAGCTTGTCTGCGATAATGATGTTACGGAAATTATCTAGCAGCACGTAGTGGTAAAACGCACGCAATGCACGAAGCTCCGACTTAGTCGCCAGATCAGTGATTTCCGGATTGTTCAGCTGTTGGTTAATGGATGTGATACTGTTGTAGCACCATGTCCAAAGACCATTAAATTTATCATCGTCTCCGGCAGGAGTCCAGGTATGTTGTTTCAAACGTTTCCATGCATCTCCGTCTTTCCAGTCACCACCGCGGGTTGGAATTACCTGTTCGTCAGTAACTGTATTCAATTCGGCAAAGCGACCGAAATAATCTCCCAGCGAGGCGTAAAGCGGCCCTAGCAGGGCTGCCTGCTGCTGCGGGGTAGAACCGAACTGGTCCGTCGGGATTACATCGTAGGGTGTTTCAGTGAGGTCTGTACATGCCTGGCCGGTTAGCAGCAATGCTGAGCCAAGTAGTATATGTTTTACTTTCAGTTTCATTTTAATAGTCATTTAAGGTTTTGGCGATTTGGCTGAATGCAACGTGTGTAGTCACTCTCAGTCAGATCAGAATGTCAGGTTTACGCCAAGCTGGAATGTACGTGTTTTTGGATAAATACCCGTTGCATCCAAACCAAGGCTGTTTGGCGCAGAGTTATCATTGTTAAAATCACCTTTTACTTCAAGCTCAGGATCCACACCGCGGTATTTGGTAATGATAAACAAGTTGTTTCCACCTAAATAAATACGTGCATTGCTAATGTACTTGTTTTCCAGCGCCAGATTGTATCCCAGTTGCCAGTTATCAAGACGAACGTAGCTGCCTTTTTCCAACCAGTAGTCAGACAATGCGTTGGTGCTAAAATTAGCAGGAACTTCTCTCACGCTTTCCAGCATGTTAGTTTCCAGGATTGAGCCAGGAATAGAAAGGTTAGAGCGAAGGTTGTTCAAGATGCTGTTTCCAAATACACCTCTCAACTGGAAGCTCAGATCAAATTTATTATAAGTTATGCTGTTGATCCACGCTCCTGTCAGGTAAGGCTGCGGGTTGTTTTTGAAGCCAACCTGCGCATCAGCTGGGTTGGTCACGGATGCACCTCCATCTTTTCCTTGCAACAACATCTGGCCTTTATCATCGAATCCAACAAAATGACCTACGTTGTTAAATGCACCCAATGGAAGTCCTGGTGTCAGGATCGATGCATATACATTGGAAAGACCGCGACCACCGAACGCATTGAAACGGATGATACCAGAATCGAAGTCATTGCTTTTCAGGTTGATGATCGAGTTTTTGATATAAGAACCTGTCAATCGGCTGTTCCATGTAAAGTTGTCTTTCTCGATCACATTACCTCCGAATGAAAGTTCAATACCCTTGTTGCTCATCGATCCAACGTTCGCCCAGATAAAGTTTGTGAAGTATTTCACACCGTCAGCTGGTACCGAGTATTTGTAAAGCATATCGTTGGTCTTCTTGTCAAATGCGTCGATAGATCCGGAGAAACGACCGTTTGCCAGTTGGAAGTCCAGACCAATGTTAGTCTGAGATACTACCTCCCATTTCAGGTTAGGGTTGGTATTCTGCGTAATCGCGTATCCCGGAAGGAAGTTGTTGATACTTCCATCATAGTAAGAAGTAGTCGGACCGTATAATTGAAGGGACTGGTAAGGTACAAGTCCTTCCGAGTTACCCGTTTTACCCCAGCTCGCGCGTAGTTTCAAGTAGTTGAATGCTTCTGATTTAGGGAAGAAAGATTCGTCAGAAATTGTCCAGCCTCCCGCTACAGATGGGAAAAGACCCCATTTGTTGTTAGCTCCGAATTTAGAGCTTCCATCGTAGCGAAGTGTTGCAGTCAGGTTGTACTTCTCATTGAAGTTCAATGTACCGCGACCAAAGAAGGATGCAAGCGAAGTCCTGTTTCTGTAAGAGCTTACATAACCGGTTTTAGGAAGAATCAAGGATCCCGATCCTAGTCCAAGGTTGTTATAACCAAGACCTGTTGCGACGAATTGTGTGTTGTTAGCACCGAAACCGTCATTGATGATATCCTGATAAGAGTAACCACCCAGGATAGAGAAGTTGCTTCCTTTCTCACCGAATCCTCTCAGATAGTTCGCTGTTATCTCAAGCAGTTTGTCGTTCGTCTGTCCCAGGTTTCTGGAAGCCTCACCATTTGTAATCTGGAAAGCTTTCACAGACCTGTCGCGTGCGCGGCTCGTAACCTCCTGGTCGTTTTTAAGGGCTCCGTTTACACCAAGTGTCAATCCGCTGAATATTTCGTATTTCAAATTAACAGCTCCAACCAATACATTTTTTTGACGCTGGAAGGTCTCGTTTTCCAACATAGCTACCGGGTTGTTCAAGTCAAATGCACCAGGGATCTCGTAATTGGAACCGTTTGCATTGCGAACCGGAAGTGTAGGAAGGAATAACGTAGCGTTTGCCAGGATACCGCCGTCGGTCAGGTCAGAATTGGTGTTGGTATATGACAAGCTGTACTGAATGTTCAGTCTGTTGTCCAGTGCTTTCTGATCAAGGTTGATCCGGCCTGTCATACGATCGAAACCGGTATTTTTGATGATACCCTGACGTTTTGTATAGTTAACAGAACCTCTGTAAGAAAATGTAGGGGAACCACCTGCAACCGCCAGATCGTGGCTGTTTGTGAATCCGCTTCTTGAAATTTCATCCCACCAGTCAGTATTATAATATTTTCCGTTCGCGTCTTTTGGAAAACGCTGGTTATCCAAAAGTGAAGAGTCACCTTTAATGCGTTGTACCTCAGAAATATAACCCGGTCCATCAAGCAATTTCAGATTGTTTGAGATTACATCAATACCTACGTAGTTATTGAATGTAACCGTCGCCCGGCCAGACTTACCGCGTTTTGTAGTAATGATGATAACGCCGTTCGCCGCACGTGAACCGTAGATCGCAGAAGCGGATGCATCTTTCAAAACATCCATTGACTCGATATCTGTCGGAGAAATGGTACTGATAGGTACGCCGATAATTCCGTCTACAACATATAAAGGGTCGCTACCGCCCGCCAGCGAGGTATATCCGCGAAGTCTTACAGTCGGGCTAGTGTTAGGGTCACCATTTGGCTGGGTGATCGTCAAACCTGCTACACGTCCCTGAATCGCCTGTAGTGGATTCGGGTTGATACCTGCATTGAAATCTTTGGAGCTAACCGAAGTTACTGTTCCGGTTACGTCTTTTCTTTTGGCAGTACCATAACCCACAACCACCACTTCTTCCAGCGCCTTCACGTCGTCAGTAAGCGAAACGTCAATTCTGGACTGGTTGCCAACTGTAACTTCCTTGCTGGTAAACCCGATGAAGCTGAAAACAAGTGTTGAATTAGCAGGCGCTGCAATGGAGTAATTACCGTCCATATCGGAATTGGCACCTTTCGTGCTTCCTTTAACTGTAATTGAAACGCCCGGCAAGCCGCTTCCTTTTGTGTCGGTCACCTTTCCGGTGATCTCAACATCCTGGGCGAAAGATGTGTTAACCAGGGCAAAAAGGAGAACAAATAACGCAGCAATCCTAAGAATACCTGCATTCGTTTTTTCTCTCCGATTACCTTTCCCTGAAACATCACTGTAATAAGGTTCTTGATAGGATAAATTCATCATAGGTTATGAATATTGATTTGGTATTTTAAAGTGCTTCCTGCCGAACGCCAGCTAATTTCCTGCATATTAAAATGTGGCAGAAAAACAGGTAACAATCTGCCATTCTGAACTTACAGGGGAATTATTTGAAATTAAGCATTATCACTATCACAAAATAATAGAAATCATACGGATAATGCAATAAAGCAAACGAAATAGAATGCATTAAATTCTTATTAATTTCCAAAAGGTATATACGCAGAAATAAGTGGCTCGCGTGAGGTGACCTAAGCTCGTATTACTACAAGATTTGCTGGAAATCCTTGCTGCTTGTGTGTAACTTTGCTCTCCCAGTTTAGTTTTTAATGCTTTTATGACACCTCAGCCTACCGTATCCGGCAATCAGTTAAGTTCCTTGTCCCAGCAGCTTGAAGGCGATCTGTATTACGATAATACAATGCGTACGTTGTACGCCACGGATGCTTCTGCTTACCGGGAAATGCCTTTGGCAGTCGCCATACCAAAGTCAATAGCCGATATTAAAGCCCTGATTTCATTTGCTGCGGTAAATGGAATTTCGTTGATCCCGAGAACAGCCGGAACATCGCTGGCCGGACAGGTTGTAGGAAGTGGACTGGTGGTTGACGTTTCACGGAATTTTAATAAAATAATTGAAATTAATCCCGAGGAAAGATGGGTGCGTGTGGAACCCGGTGTAGTCAGGGACGAGCTGAATATGGCTTTGAAACCTTATGGTCTTTATTTCGGGCCGGAAACATCAACTGCCAACCGTGCCATGATTGGCGGAATGGTGGGAAATAACTCCTGCGGCTCTAATTCTATCGTTTATGGAAGCACAAGGGAACATACGCTGGAAGTAAAAGCAATCCTTGCAGACGGAAGCGACGCCGTTTTTTCGAATATAAAAAAGGGAGAATATGACAACCTGCTGCAAGCCGCAAGGCATAAAAATGGCAGCGCGTCGTTGCTTGATAAGATATATCTGAAGACCAATGAAATCCTGTCTTCTCCTGAGAACCAGGCGGAAATAAGAAAGAACTTCCCGAAACCCTCCGTGGAGCGGCGTAATACGGGATATGCATTGGATATGCTGCTGAATACGGCGCCATATACCCCAGGCACGGAGGACCCAGCAAAGGAATTCAACATGTGCAGCCTGATCGCGGGCTCGGAAGGCACATTATGTTTTTTGACAGAAATTAAATTGAACCTGGTACCCCTGCCTCCCAAAACGCAGGGGCTTGTGTGCGTGCATTGCTTTACCATCGACGAGGCACTGCGGGCTACCATCCTCACATTGAAGTATGGTCCCCAGGCTGTTGAGCTGATCGATGAATATGTACTGGAATGCGCTGCTACCAATCCGGAACAGAAAAAGAATGCATTTTTTGTAAAGAACAAACCCGACGGCAACTATCCCGCCATCCTGGTTGTGGACCTTTCGAGGGAGACGAAAGAAGAAGTGGAGGCACTCGCTGCTGACCTTGAGAAAGAACTGACGGAGGCCAATATCGGCTTCCATTATCCCCTTCTTTTCGGGGATGATACCAAGAAAATCTGGACGCTAAGAAAAGCGGGGCTTGGCTTGCTAGCCAATATTCCGGGTGACGAGAAGGCAGTGGCGGTGATTGAGGATACAGCAATTGATGTGTACGATCAGCCTGAATATATCCGTGACTTCAATGCGATTTTGAAAAAACACGGTATGTCGGCGGTTCACTACGCACACGCAGGGTCAGGGGAACTGCATTTGCGGCCTATTATTAACCTGAAAACCAGTGAAGGCCACCGGCAGTTCAGGATGATTGCAGAGGAAATTGCGGATCTGGTTAAGAAATATGACGGCTCTCTTTCCGGCGAGCACGGAGACGGGCGGTTGCGGGGAGAGTTTATTCCCAAAATGGTTGGTCAGCATAATTACCAGCTTTTCAAGGATATAAAGAAGACCTGGGATCCGAACAATATCTTCAATCCTGGTAAAATCGTAGATACTGCTCCAATGGACACTTTTCTGCGCTACGAGGCAGATCAAAAAACACCGGAGTTTAAAACTTACTTCCGTTTTCACGATCAGGATGTGTTACAGCACGCCGAGCAATGTAACGGATCGGGCGACTGCCGCAAAACGGAGTTGAGTGGAGGTACCATGTGTCCCAGCTTCATGGCGACGCGCAATGAAAAGGATACCACGCGCGCGAGGGCGAACATTTTGCGTGAAATGCTGACGCGTTCTCCAAAAGAAAACCGCTTTGACAATCACGAGATTAAAGAAGTTTATGACCTATGCCTGGCCTGCAAAGGCTGCAAAGGTGAATGCCCCTCGAATGTGGATGCGGCCAAATTGAAAATGGAATTTTTGCAACAATACCACGACGTACATGGTGTTCCGTTGCGGTCGTGGCTGGTGGGTAACTTTTCCAAAATGACGGGTTTAGCGAGCTACGTACCCTGGGCTTACAACCTGATCTTCAAGAATGCGCCGCTGCGCAAAATAGCAAACCAGGTCGTAGGATTTCACCCCGACCGTACGATGCCGCTTTTGCATGCTACCACATTGAAAAAGTGGTTTGACAAACGTAAAAAGACAGCCACGTCAGGCAAAAGGGTTTACCTGTTTTGTGACGAGTTTACCAATTATAATGATGTGGAGATTGGTAAAAAGTCTATTTTGGTTTTAGAAAAACTGGGGTACGAAGTCATCATTCCTGATCATGGACCTTCCGGTCGACCGCAGCTTTCGAAAGGACTTTTGAAAGACGCGAAAAAGATCGCTGAAGAGAACATCCGGCTGTTGAAAGACATTATCTCGCATGATACCCCACTTGTGGGCATTGAACCTTCCGCTATATTAACTTTCCGCGATGAGTATCCTGATCTGGTAAGTGACGAGCTGCTGGAAGAATCAAAAAAGCTGGCGATGAATGCGTTGCAGTTTGACGAATTTATTGCCCGGGAAATTGAGCTGAAAAATATATCTAAGGATAAGTTCACCAAAGAAAAGCGCCTGATCAAATTGCACGGACACTGCCAGCAAAAGGCAATTTCGAGTCTGGTACCTACTAAAAAAATGCTTTCGCTTCCTGAAAACTATACCGTCCAATTAATCCCATCGGGTTGCTGCGGAATGGCGGGTTCATTCGGGTATGAAAAGGAACATTATGATATTTCGATGAAGATCGGAGAACTGGTACTTTTCCCGGCTGTGCGCCAGCAACCCGAAGAAGTAATCATCGCCGCCCCGGGCACCAGCTGCCGCCACCAGATACACGACGGCACGGGAAGAAAAGCCCTGCATCCGGCAGAGATATTGTTTGAGGCGCTGGTGTGATGTTACCGATGTTGCGCCGCGATGCGGCTTTTCATTTGCGAACCCTGATCTACCGATGTCTACCGATGTTGCGCCGCGATGCGGCTTTTCATCTGCGAACCCTGATCTACCGATGTCTACCGATGTTGCGCCGCTATGCGGCTTTTCATCTTCGAACCCTGATCTACCGATATTGCGCCGCGATGCGGCTTTTGCTTTGCGAACTCGGATTTACCGATGTTGCGCCGCGATGCGGCTTTTTTGAAGCTTGCGGTAATGCCGGTAGGCATGATATATCGGTAACTTACCAGCGAAACCAGCGTATCCGCAATGCCTTAGGCATGACATATCGGTACAAGCTAGGTATGAGGTATCGGTACCAGAATAGGCATGAGGTATCGATGACTGGATAGGTATGAGATATCGGTGACTCGCTAAAACGCAGCCGAAGTGCGAGCACTGAGTCTCCTAATTCCTTCCAATATTAATATTCATTGTAGTCCCGATCCTGAATACTGTGTCTTTATACTTAAAGCCTTCAAAGCTGTTTACAACCTCAACACGGAATGGGAAGCGGATCCCGACATCCAGACCGTAGCCTAGTTCGGCGTAGTTGTCGGAAGTGGGTGTGGCTAGGTAATGCAGCATGAAATTTTCCTTGATTCCCATTACACGGAACCAGGAAATTTGCGTTAACAGAAATTTCCGCAGTTCACTTAAAACATGCACTTCCGCAAACTTGTTAGCAGTGGAATATCGGTAATAGTCGAGCATCCGGAAACTGCCTACAGGGTCGCCGAACTGGAAGAAAAAGCGATTACCGGCGAAATGCTGATAATCCGGGAACTGCAAAGAGTCAGCATTCAGGAATGAACCCACCGCCACTTTGTAGCGCAGCTTACTCCGTATACCCGTATCAAATGCATGCTGAATGCCGATTTGAATAAAATCATAATTCACATCACTGTTGAAAATCCCGCTAAAACCTTTCCGGTAATTGACGGACAAAATCGGGGAATCGTCGTCGTAAAAGGAAGTTTTCCCTCCCTTGATCCGATACTTTTGCCACGGTTTGTACGCAGCAGAAACACCGAAGGTAAATGCCTGATGCGGCGTCATTTCGTAGGATTCAGTTCTGGAATCGGTTACATTCTCTTCATTGAATGGGATATTGGAAGTAAAATCCCGCCGTTTCCAGTCAATCCAGTTGTAGGAGCCTAAATTCCCCAGATTACTCAGCGGCTTGCGGTCCGCAAATTCAATGTTGGCCTTCAACTCAAAATGCTCGTTTTCGCGATTAGTTTTGAAATCAAGTCGCACGAAGTTTTTCTCGTATATTTTGATAAAATTTTGCTCCAAAAAAAGCGTAGTGAATGTATTCAGCAGCGGGTGCATCGGGTTTTCTCCACTAAACTGTGCCACGGTTTGTCCCCCGGAAAGGTTGATCGTAGTACGTCGGCGCTTGTAGTCCACACCACCAAAGAGCATCAGTTTTTGCCGCGCAAATGAATAGCGCGTAAGTGCATTGAAATTCAGTTGCTGCCCGGGACGCGCAGTGGTTTTCTTCGAAGTACCTTTCGAAATTGAGTCGCTTTTGCTCTTTTTTTCACCACCAAAATAATAGTGAAGCTTAAAGCCGCCCCCATTCAGCGCCAGTCCCTCCACGGTATTTACCTGTGCGCCGAAAATCGGACTTACATATTGCAGGTTCCATGGACTCTCCTTCCCCAGCTGCCAGTTGGTACCTGTAATTATATTACCTATGAAGCCAAATACACCTTTTCCATTGTTATTGCTGTTGTTATTGTTCCTGGTCGAATCGGACTTCGTACTCTTCGAACCTTTTTCCACAGGCTTATTTTCCTGAACTACGATAATGCTGTCCAGCCGCGTGTAGCTTTTTACCTCAGCAGTAGTAAGCGGCACCGTCCTGATCGAGTCCCAGAATGCCATTGAGCGACGGGCCGCCATTGAATCTACTTCCGTAGAATCTTTGCGCGTAAGGTTCATATCAATATCCTCGCCTCTTTTCTCCTTCTCTTTCAGATCCTGCTTTTCATATTCCTTCATGAGCTTGCGCAGGTTTTTGGCAGAAAATTCCTTTTGCTTGCTCACTACCTCTTCCAGTTTCTGACTTTTGATCTCGCGGTTGCTCAGCTTTACTTTCTTTGCTTCTTCTTTCTCTTTTTTACCATCAACAACTACGATATCCGGTGCAAAAGTCGGGTTGATTTTGACGTTACTGAAAGACTGTGAAATCACGAAGTCACCTTTTCCTTTCAAACCGTAAATGCCTCCGTGAATATGAAATTGCTGGTTTACAGGCAGCCACACGTTTTGAACTGGACTATAAACCTGTTTGATATCGATTGTAAAACCGGTATTCACAGTTTGCAGATCCAGACTGTAAATGCTCCATTCATTTTCAATAATCTGGATCGTACCGCGGTAAACGCCTTCTCCCCACGAGCGTGGGGTTACCTTGATCTTGTTCACCTCAATCCCATTCTCGCGAAAAGAACCCTGGTATTCAAATTTGTAATAGGCAAATGCGCGGGGTGATAGCGGGGAAACCGCTTTTACAACTTCCGGCTGATAAAAGCTCGCGAGCAGGTATGCATTCGGATTGGCAAAGTTCTTGTCCTGGCTGTTCCTGGAAGCGATAACTTTTTGTTTGTAAGAGTTTGGCTGTTTAAAGGTCACGACAGAAACGCTTTCATTCAAAATCGGAACCCCTTTCTTGAAGTTTGTTTCACTCTCAATCTCCTTCAACTCCTTTTTATATAAAAATTCCATCGGTAGATCAGTGATCACAACGGAAGATTTGGAATAGGCTTTGGCTGTGTAACTATCCACCTGCAATAAATGGTACCGGCTTTTGGCGATGGCGCGGCGCATAATGGTATACGCGGGATCCTCGCCTTTGCTACCGATCCTGACCTCGCCTAGATTAAGCGCCTGCTCTTCCATGGTCACGTCGAAAGTCTGCATTCCGCTTTCGATCGTTACCGGTTTCATACCCGTTTTGAATCCCAGGTACTGGAAAATCACTTCATAGTAACCCGGTTTCAGATCGAGCTGGTACCTGCCTTCTTCGTTGGAGATCGTACTTACATTAGTCCCTTTGACCAAAATGCCCGCAAATGGAAGCGGCTCGCCGTTTTTGTTCTTGATAATACCTTTGATACCTGAGGCCGGTGAGGAGATTTGCGCAATAGCCAGACTGGTTGCGAAAATGATCAGGAATAAGCTGATGAAGTAGTGTTTGAACATAAAATGCGTCCGGTGGGGAGTAAACTGCTTTTAAAAGGCAGATGCTCTTAAATATAATCCGGTTGCATTAAAAAGATTAAACAATTTCAGTTTTTGTCAAATATCTGCAAATTCCCACGCACTCTGGTAAGCGCCAAGTGTCTCAGCATAAGCTATAAAGTCGGTATAGAAAGGCAGCGAGGAAAGCGTCGCACTGTCGCCAATTACCACCAGTTTTTTTCTTGCTCTTGTCATCGCTACATTCATCCGCCGGATATCAGCCAGGAAGCCAATCTCACCTTCCGCATTGCTCCGCGTCATACTGATATACACCACATCCCGCTCCTGACCCTGGAAACTGTCAATCGTATTTACCGCAATCTTAGGGAGATAATCGTTGGGAAAACCTGCGTGCTGTAACTGTTCTTTCAAAATGTTGATCTGCTCTTTATAAGGAGAGATGATCGCAATCGTAGGGAATTCTGCCGGCAGCAGCGGCTTTCCTTTTGAAAGCTCTCCTACCAGTTGCCCTAGATGTTTGAAAAGAAATGCGCC